>DATHHC010000165.1:0-16732 GCA_035317285.1 Gemmatimonadaceae bacterium
CCGGTGGTGTAGTCATCGGCGGAGACGGTTCCGCAAAACGGAAGCTCGAGGTGCACGTGCACGTCGAGAACGCCCGGGATCACATGATGACCCTTCGCGTCGATTAGCTCCGTCGATGCGTCGCCCTCGAGATTCAAGCCCAGCGCGGTGATCCTCTCACCGGTGATTCCAACGTCACCAATGAAAGTTCCGGCCGGGGTGACGACGTTGCCGCCCTTGATGATCCGGTCGAATGTCGCTGAGCCCCTGCTCCGCTCGTGTGTTGGGGGCTTCGCGCCTATCGAGGGCCTGTGACTCAACACGGGCGCCTTAGCCACCACAGGCCCCTTGGCCACCACGGGCCCCCTACCCGTTACGGATTTCCGGCCCGCGACGGATCTCCTGCCCGAAACGGATTTCCTGCGCGCCGCGGGTTTTCTGCTTCTTGCGCTCTTTTTGGCGGGGGAAGGGCGCTTACTTGGCAACGGCGGTCAACGCGCGATCGAGCACGTCCAGTGTGAAGTCCGCATCCTCGGCTGTGATGCACATCGGCGGCTTGATGCGTAGCACATTGCCATCGAGCCCGCCCTTTCCTACCAGAACCCCCATTTCGCGTGCGGCTTCGAGCAGTGCCATGGTCTCTTTCTTCGCGGGCTCTTTCGTTTTCCTGTCGCGAACCAGCTCGACGCCCAGCATGAGTCCCATGCCGCGGACGTCCCCAATCAACTGATGCCGCTTCGCCAGCTCCCTGAATCCATCCTTGAGCCGCTTGCCGAGGACGCGGGAATTCTCCTGAAGTCCGTCCTCGTCGATCACGTCGAGCACCGCGAGTCCAGCCGCCATGCAGACCGGATTTCCGCCGAAGGTGTTGAAGTGGATGCGCTGCGTCAGCGCCTGGGCAATCTCCATGCGGGTGGTGACGGCCCCAAGCGGAACGCCGTTGCCGATCCCCTTTGCCATGGTCACGAAGTCGGGAACGACGTCGAAGTTCTCGAATCCCCAGTAGTGATCGCCCGTGCGACCGAAACCGGTCTGAACTTCGTCGGCGATGCAGAGGCCACCATGATCGCGCGTGATCTTGTACGCTTCGCTCAGATAGTTCCGCGCCCCGTGGGTCGCGCCACCCACTCCCTGAATCGGCTCGGCTATGAACGCCGCGATCTTGCCGGGTGTCGAGTAGCGGATGATGCCGAGTATGTCCTCGGCGCTCTTGGATGCGATCTCTTCGGCCGTGCCGGAGAACTGGCTGCGGTACGGATCAGGTGAGACGGCATGGTGGATTCCCACCGCGCCCGGTATCGGGAACTTCCACGTGTTGTGAGAAGTGAGCCCCATCGCGCTCGGCGATCCGCCGTGATATCCGTTCCGAAGAGCGATGACGTCGGTATTGCCCGTAAACAATCTCGCCATTGTGACGGCGAGATCGTTCGCCTCACTCCCGTCGTTCACGAAATAGGTGACGTCGAGGCCCTTCGGCATCTTCGATGCGAGCTTCTTCGCCAGCAGCGGAAAGTTAGGATGGAGATAGATCGTCGTCGCGTGCTGGAGCGTCTCCGCCTGCTTCTCGATCGCGGCGACAATCTTCGGATGGCAATGCCCGCAGGAGACCGTCACGATCCCCGCAAACATGTCCAGATAGCGCCTGCCCGTCTCGTCGAACAGCCACTGCATGTGGCCCTCGACGATCAGCAGCGGCTCGCCATAGAGCGTGAACACCGCCGGATTCGTGTACTTCTTGCGCATCTCGAGCAACTCAGCGCGCGATGGGCCGGTGTACGGTTTCGGAATGTGGTTCGTTGGCGGCATCTGGAGCGGCGCGCGCGAGCCCGCGGCTCCTTTCCCGGTCGTTGCTCTCTCGCGCGGCGGCGACGTAGATGCGATGGTCATGAGCTAAGCCCGCACTGCGATTTCGGGCGCCGGCGCGGCGTACCCTTCGACCGTCTCGTAGCCGGAGTGGTAGTCCGCGGCCTCGGGGCGGCGAATCTCGGACTGAAGCACGATTCTGTCGCGACGGATGCCGCGGAAATCCTCGATGCTCTTCCACCCATCCTTCGCGTGCTCCTCCACGAACTTGTCGAGACCCGAGAGCAGGCGCTTGATCACGTTTGGCCCGACTGCCTGATCGAGCATCGCTGCCGTGCACACCTGAACCGTCCCGCACCCGAGCAGGAAGTAGGAGGCGGCCTGATTGAAATCAGACACGCCACCGATTCCCGAAAAGCTCTTATCGGGAAACGCTTTCGTGAGCTGCGCCATTTTCGCGAGCGCGAGCGGGAGAATCGCCGGTCCACCAAGCCCGCCGCTCGAGACGAGCCCGTCCACGTTGATCTCGAACTCGAGCGTCTCGGGGTCGATCAGCGGAATGGACGGGAACGTATTCGACGAAACGATCGCATCCGCGCCGCCGCGGAAGCACGCGGCCGCCTCGACGACAATGTCGGCAGTCGCGGGCGTGAGCTTGCACCACACCGGGACCTTCGCGACTTCCTTCACCGCTTCGGTCACGACTGAACAGAGTCCCTGGTCCTTCCCGATGTTGGACCCCATGTCGCGCCGGTCCATGTGCGGACAGGAAAAGTTGAGCTCAAGTCCATCCGCACCTTCTCCCTGCGCGGTTTCCGCCAGCTCCTGCCAGTGTCGGAGCTCCTTGTCGTTTCCCGAACCAGCCATGATCGATGCAATCAGCACTTTGTTCGGAAACGCTTCCTTGATCCGGCGGATCCGGGGCGCCCACCATTCGAGCGTCTTGTCCGAAATCAGCTCCCAGTTCCAGGAGGAATGGAGCGCCGCACCCGGCCGTTTCTTCATCGACACGTTTGCGTCGTCGGGCGTGGTGCGCATGAACTTCGCCTTCGCGCCGTAGACGTTGACAACAGGATGGAGTCCTATCGTCTTCGTAACCACTCCGCCCCATCCAGCTTCGAACGCGCGCGTAATGTTCGATTCCGACTCAGTCGGCGGCGCCGAGGAGAGCAGAAAGGGATTCTCGAACTTGATCCCGGTGAAGCTCACCGATCTATCAACGGCCATACAGCCTCCGAATTGTTATCGCAGCGACCCGACTTCCGGAGCCCCGCGAAGAACTCTTTACTCCGCTAAGACATCCAATTAGTGCCAGCTTCCTTATTCCATTTCGTGGTCATCTTCTTCGCCTGCGACCAGAATTCGATCGATCCCCGTCCCGTAATGTCACCGACGCCGAATTTGGAATCGTTCCAGCCGCCGAACGAGAACGGCTCGCGCGGAACCGGAACGCCCACGTTGACGCCGACCATTCCGGCGCTCGCGTGCTCCATCACGTATCGGGCCGTGCCGCCACTCTCCGTGAACACGGACGCGGCATTTCCATAAGGCGACGCGTTCTCGATTCTCAGCGCTTCGTCGATGTCCTTGGCGCGGATGATCACCAGCACTGGTCCGAAGACTTCGTCCTGAGCGATTCGCATATCGGGAGTGACGTGGTCGATGATCGTCGGCCCGATGAAGTATCCGCCTTCCTTGCCCTTCACCACGGCTCGGCGCCCATCCACCAGTACCTTCGCTCCAGCCGCTTCCGCTTCCGCGATGTATTTCTCGATTCGCTCTTTCGCGGCGACCGAGATGACCGGACCGATGTCCTTCCCCGGAACGATTTTCTTCGCGTGCTCGACCATCCGCTCGATGATGTCGTCCGTCTTTGACACGGCAACCATCACCGACGCCGCCATGCAGCGCTGGCCCGCGCAGCCCGACATCGATGCGACGACGTTGCTCGACGTCATCTCCTTCGCAGCATCCGGCATCACGATGAGGTGATTCTTTGCGCCGCCCAGCGCGAGGCACCGTTTCAGTGTCGCCGTGGAACGGCGATAGACGACCTTCGCGATCTTGGTCGAGCCGACGAAGCTGATCGCGGCAATCCCCGGATGATCGCAGATCGCTTCGACGGCTTCCTTGCCGCCGTTGACGATTTGCAGCACACCCTCCGGCAGCCCTGCTTCCTTGAGGAGCTCCGCGATTCTCGCCGCGCTCAACGGCACCAGCTCTGATGGCTTGAGAATCAGGCAGTTGCCGAGCGCGATCGCGTTTGGAAGCGACCAGTTCGGCACCATGTTGGGAAAGTTGAATGGCGTGATCGCCGCCACGACCCCGAGCGGATACCGCTCGACCCGACACTCGACGCCGCGACTGACCTCGAGAACTTCACCCGGCGCGATCTGCGGCAGCGAGCACGCGAATTCGCACAGCTCCGCCGACTTCAGAACCTCCGCGCGCGCTTCGGATGTCACCTTCCCGTTCTCTTCCGTTATGAGCGCAGCGAGCTCGTCGATGTTCTTCTCGAGCAGCGCCTTGTAGCGGTAGAAGATCTGCACGCGCTCCTTGATCGGAGTCGCTGACCAGGCGGGGAATGCCTTCTGCGCGCTTTTAACGGCGGCGTCGACGTCGTCCTGACTCGAGAGCGGCACGCGCGAGATGACGCTGCCGTCGCTCGGGTTGTACACCTCGAGGAAGGAGCGCTCGCTGCCAACGAACGAACCGCCAACGTAGTTCCGGACTTCGGGGTACTTCAACGCGCCTCCCGGCCTTCGAGCGCCCGCCTGTCGGACCAACCTCCAACCCATGGATTGGAGGGCACTTACACCATTATGTGAAGATGCGTTTGGGGCCGAAACGTCGCAAGCGGATTGCTCGGCTGGCCGTCAGGGACGCAGGATGGGGCTCACAAACGTTGGACGCTCCAATGCCATAAAATCGCTTCGGAGGTTGTCCTCGGGGATCAGGTCTCCACCGAAGAAAGGTACTACTTCATAGGGATCAGCGACCGAGAAATCGACGTCATAGCCGATATCCTTGAAATACCCCAACGTGATCGTGCTCAATGGAGACTTGAAGCCTCGGCCGACCCCAGGAACCATCAGTTCATCACCAAATATGATGAACCTCCAATGGGGATCCGTTGGGCCCATCCCCGACCCGTTTTCCAGCGGAACGGTGGCTCCATTGTACCACGCACCGTGTTTCGCGAATTCAGCGCGCGCGACCGCGCCGCCGAAAATGGGGTCGTCAGTACCACCCAGGCCCAATCCCTTGGGCATGTAACTCCCTGGGTTGAACCCCAGCGCGTGCCCCATCTCGTGCATTATGACGCCCTGGAGCTGCCCACGCGCCTGCATCGAGTCCAGATCCACGCGATCGAGTCGGATGTGGCTCAGTATCGGGAGCGTGTCACGACTGCTCACGCCACAGACTTGGGTGTACGCGAGGACGCCGCCGGGACCATCAATCTCCGTGATGGTGATATAGAGGAGAAGATTGCGATGCGTCTCGCTGACCTGCGGCTGGCCGGCGAAGCACTGGCCCGCCGCCAGGCTGAGGCGGAACTCGCCCATATCCTTTGAGAGGGCGCGCGACCACTTGTCCACGGCGATCGCGACGGCAGCTTGTACGTCGGCGGGAACGTCAGACGACGCGAAGCGAACCTCGATCTGCGGCGCGGACCCCGGAGGCGGCCCGATCACCTTGTCTGATCCGCAGGCGAGGCCAACGGCCGCCACGGCCAACAACGGCATGCGGCAAATGGGGGTCGTCATCATGGCTACGATAATAGCTCCCGGGCCAGGCATCGAGGCGATGTTTCGGAGCCGCAATTGCAGAGCCATAAAAAACAATTGTCGTGCTTGATACTCGTGCTGGCTCTGAGCATCATGCTCAGGTTGTCGTCTTAAGGCAGAAACCGCAAACGGAAACCAAATGACCGATCCTTCGGCTACCGTCGAGCAGCCGCATGAAATTCTTCCGCCAGTCGATCGGGGCATGTCGATCGGCAAGGCAGCTGTGATCTCCGTCGTCTCCGCGGCCTTGGTGATGGGCTCGACTCTCGCCGTGATAAAGGGAACGCTGTCCGCGGGGATGACGCGCATTCTCGCCGTGGTCTCGCTTCTCTCGATGGTAGCTTTGGCGTACGGCCTGATCGAGCTCGCGCTGGCGGTGATAGCAACGACGTCAGAGCGGCGGAGAATGGCGCGGGAAGTGAGCGAGCGCCGTCACGGCGATCGGGCGCGAAAGCCGACCCCGCACTAGCGGAAATGCTTCCTCACGGGAGCCCTTTGACGAGAAACGCGAATCGCGGATCGTCGAACGCTGCTCTCGCTGTTTGGACCTCGGGATCGACCGTGGCATCGATACGATAGAACCCGGCGTCGCCAAACCTGGATCGCGCCGCACTTCTCAATAGAACTCGCTGAAGCGTCGCATCGGCGTCGGGAGTCTGCGGAATCGTCACGCCTTGCGCCGCCGCGAATTTTCGAAATGCGGCGATCGCGGCTGCATCGACAGGATGCTTTTGTGCGATCTGATCGAGCGACGCGAACGCCGCTGGACTCGCGCTTACGTATCCGCCGATCCACTGCAACACGACGTTGTTCTCGCTCAGCCTCGCCTGCCACACTGGAATGTCGGGCTCGTCAACGACAAGATCCG
Source organism: Gemmatimonadaceae bacterium (assembly GCA_035317285.1). Taxonomy (GTDB): domain Bacteria; phylum Gemmatimonadota; class Gemmatimonadetes; order Gemmatimonadales; family Gemmatimonadaceae; genus UBA4720. The sequence continues at coordinate 6,439 of DATHHC010000165.1, forward strand.
GATATATGCCGCCGCCCCCGTATGCGACGCGCCCGGCATCGGTGTGACAGCTTGGACGCCCAGCGGTGTCACGATCCGCACGCGCCAGACGATAGTACTCGCGCGTCGAGATCGATCTGTACTGCCGCTGCAGCACGCGCCCGCAGGGCGTCCTCAGGTGCCCAACGACAAGCTCGATGATCGAACCGTCCGCTAGCGGAAATCCTCTCATGATCAGCGCCTTGCCGAACGTCGGCCTGCCGACGATCAACGCGCGGTCGTGATCCTGGAGAGCTCCGGCGAGAAGTTCCGCCGCGCTCGCCGTGCCAGCGTTCGCAATCAACACGATCGGATAGCGGCGCTCACTCCGCCAGAAAGAGCGAGAGACTCTGCTCGTGTCGATCATCTCCCTCTTTTCGCCGGTGGATGTGTAGACGATCGCGCCTTTCGGCAGGAACTCTCCCGCGATTTTCGCCGCCTGATCGATGCGCCCGCCCGGATTGTCCCGCAAATCCAGGACAAGCCGCTTCATGCCTCGGCTTTCCAGGCGTCCCAGAGCATCGTGAAGGTCGTCGGCGGTGCGGTCGTTCATGAAGCTCGTGATGCGAACGTAGCCGGTACGATCATCCAGCAAGAAAGCGCTCGGCACCGCCGAAGCTTCGTCCACTCTCTCACGCTCGACCGCGCGTTCGAGGTGGGCGATGGATCCATCGAGTCGCCGACGCTCAAGGGTCAGAAGGACGGGCGTGCCTTTACGGCCGGCGAGCACAATCTCCAGTTCATTGGCCGAATTCGCCGCAACCGGGCGGTGGTCGATCGCGGTCAGCTCGTCTCCCGGCAGAATGTCCAGCGATGACGCGCGCGATCCGGCCGCCACGCTCACCACTACGGGATCTCCGCCGAAGAAGCGGAATGCGATTGGAACGGGAATGAGCTTCCCGTCATCCCACGCGGCCTCTCTCGCGGGGTCGAGACGCATCGCGGGAATCACGAACGAATGAGGGTCCGCCGCGTTCACCATTCCTTCGATCGCGGCCATCAGTAGTATGTGGGTGTCGACCGAGTCCGGATGATTCACCCTGATCTGATTCAGAACCTGGCTGAACATCCGCAGGTCCTCGGCGACGCTGCGACTACGAATCGGCGGAGCCGTAGTGTCGCGCGACTGCGCCTGTGCCACGGTTGCTCCACAGCAGAGCGCCGCGAAGAGCAGCACGCCGCATCTGCGTCCGTGCCGCGCAGTGAACTCACTCACTTGGCTGCCTTCAGCAGCGCAAGGACATCGTTGGCTTCCGGGCGCCGCACATCGTTCGCGGCCGAGAGCGCGAGAAAAGTCTCGTACGCTTTGATGGCTTCCGGCTTGCGCCCGCCCGCCTGGTAGACTTCTCCAAGAGTGAAGTGAGGAGCCGCATAATCCGGGTCCAGCTCGACGGCTTTCTTCAGCTGAACCTCCGCTTCTTCGAGTTTGCTGACCGTTCCCAGCGCGTAGCCGTAACGGTACCGGATTCCTGGATCGTCGGGCCTGATGTCCACCGCGAGATTCATTTCGCTGACGACAGTTTCCGCGTCTCCCGCTTCCAGCGCGAGATACGCGAGATTCACGTGAGCCGGGAAATATGAAAGATCTTCCTGAAGCGCCCTGCCGAATGCTTCGGCCGCCGCCGCCTTGTTCCCTTTCACCTGCTCGATCATCGCTATTCTCGACTCCATCAGCGCCTTGGACTCGTATAAAAAGACGAGATCCTTCTTATCAGCCTTTCGCAGCTCCGCGAGGGCTTCCGTCACATTGGCGAACGCGCTGTCGTACTGACCCATCTGGAAAAACAGTCTTCCCCGCTCCGCGATAATTCCACCCTTGTCCTTGGAGCGCGGAATCGCCTGCGCGTAAAGAGAAAGAGCGTTGATGTTCTTGCCGTCCCGGTATGCGAGAATCGCCCGCCATCGCGGTGACTGGCGGAGGTATGCCTCGATCTGATAGGCGATGTCGCTGGGAGACTCTCCGGAACGATTCGCCGCCTGGCGCGAGTACTCCTGGATCATCGCGTCGAGAATCAGGTGATCGAGCTGCGGGCCAAGAAATGGGTTGAGCGTCAGCGCGTACAGATAGAGCGAGTCGATCCCCTGCGTCTCTCTGATCACGCCCTCGTCGCCCTCGTAATAGCGCACAAGCTTTGGTCGATCGCGAAGGAGGAGTGCTACCCGGCGTCCGTAATACGCCTCGGCCCACGTGGGGTTGAGGCGCGCCGCCCAGAAAAAGGCGTCGGCCGCCTTGTCTGGATCCCTCCGCAGCGAGGAGTTAGCGAGACGATAGTATGCCCACGGATCGTTGCGATCCTCTCCATCGGGCAGCCTCGGTCGGTCCGGCAGTCCGCGTTGCGCTTGCGCGGATGCGGCAATTAAAACAAAGGCCAGGCTGACTGCTATGTGGAGAATTCCCTTCGCGTATCGGGACATTGACCCTCTGCGGTCCAGGAGTTTGGGGGATTCGCCCTCAGCGCGAATCGGCTACTACGAATGTTTGACTGAACCTCCTGCCCCGCCATAGGCAAAACCTCGGGACGTCAAAAAGCCCCGTCAGAGTGCCTGACGGGGCCCGGAACACGCAGCGGAAGCCAGCCGGCCTTACCAGCGATAGTGCGCGAAGGCCTTGTTCGCTTCTGCCATTCTATGGGTGTCTTCCTTCTTTTTGACGGCGTTGCCCTCACCCTTGCTGGCCGCGATCACTTCGGCAGCGAGCTTCTCGGACATCGACTTCTCGTTGCGGCCGCGAGAGAAGGTAATAAGCCAACGCATCGCGAGCGCAGTGCGACGATCGGGACGGACTTCGACAGGGACCTGGTAGGTCGCGCCGCCGACGCGACGGCTCTTCACTTCGACGGCTGGCTTGAGGTTCGTGAGCGCCTGCTTGAAGATCGTCACGCCCGGCTGCGAAGTCTTGTTCTCGACGATATCCATCGCGCCGTAAAAGATTCTCTCGGCAGTCGACTTCTTGCCCTGGTACATGATGGCGTTGATGAACTTCGAGACGGTCTGGCTATCGTAGCGAGCGTCGGGAAGAATCGGACGCTTGATCGACTTCTTTCGGCGACTCATTTCTTCTTACCTCCAGCGGCTGCGCCGCCGGCCTTTGGCTTCTTCGTACCGTACTTGGAGCGGCTCTTGTTGCGGCCGTTGACGCCCGATGCATCGAGCGATCCGCGAACGATGTGGTAGCGCACGCCCGGAAGATCCTTCACGCGGCCCCCGCGAATGAGCACGATCGAGTGCTCCTGCAGGTTGTGGCCTTCGCCCGGGATGTAAGCTGTGACCTCGAAGCCGTTGGTCAGCCGCACGCGCGCAACTTTGCGGAGCGCCGAGTTCGGCTTCTTGGGCGTGGTGGTATAGACGCGCGTGCAAACGCCACGTTTTTGAGGATTGGACTTGAGCGCGGGCGCCTTTTCCTTCTTCTGAACGTCGCGGCGGCTCTGACGTACGAGCTGATTGATTGTCGGCATTACTCTTCGTTAAACGACCGGTTCCGGTGCAGCGTCGGCCCGGATTCCGGGGCAGACTAGCCTACAAAGTTAGGCCGGCACTGCAGTTATGTCAACTTCGACTGCCCCGATTGACCGTGTTCTGAACTGGCCGGAAACTGACAACTGCAACGGAACGACTGTCGTTCGCATCGAAGCCGGGCGCCCGTTCAGTTGCCGTTATCAGTCGTCCGCTGTTCAGTTGCAGTCCCACGCCTCGTTTGGTAGTAGCCAGAGCATGGTCCGTGCTGCACATTCAAGTATCCGTTGCGACATGGCGCCGCGACGCTGGCGCCGGAGAACACATGATAGGCCGCCGCACGATCCTCGCTTCGTGCTTCATCGTTCCCAGCCTTGTTCTCGCATGCGCTGGCCGACACCCAGTCGTCGAACCTGCCTCTCTGGTCGCGGCGCCCGATACCCTCCCATCGGAACCCGTCGTCCTCGAGGTCGAAAATCATAACTGGGCGGACGTCGTCCTCTACGTTCTCCACGACGGCGTTCAGACCAGATTCGCCCAGGTCGCGGCGGCCCACAACGTTTCGATCGAGATCCCGCGCACCCTGCAGGGGCAGATGGGGGTCATTCGCATTGCCGCCCGGCGGATTGGAGGTACCGACAGCTTCGTGTCACAGGCAATTTCCCTTCGCGGGAGTTCCGCTGTTCGGCTCACAATCGAGAGCAGCCTCAATCACTCCAGCGTGGGAGTCTGGTAGGGCCTGCCCTACCTCGACTACTGCCCTACCTCGACTACTGCCCTGCCGGCGGTGGCCGGTTTCCGCCCCCTCCAGAAATATCGCTGGCTCCTCTCGCGACCAGTAACGCCGAAGCGAGGATAGCTCCGGCCGTGAGAAAGCTGCGACTCACTGAAGTTCTGCTCGCCTCCGCAGTCTCTATGTCCTGGCGCGGAACGGAGACCTCCAGCCCGTCGTAGGTATCCGCGCCCTCACCTTCCCTAACAACCCGGCGAACCGATATAACCATCAACGAATCGGTCGCTTGCCTGAGGGTTCCTTCCAGCTGCCGTGCCCTGGGCCCGATTCTCGGTGCGAGATCCACAGCGCCCTTGTCGGTGAGGCGGACGCGGACGTTGGATCCCGTAGCGGTTTCGACACCGTGAATCGGAGTGTAAGCAGTGCACGATGCCGCCGTGAGAAATGACATCGAGACGAGTGTTGTTCGAATCTGGAGCTTGATGAATGCAGTGTTTTTCATGGCATCTCTTTCTACCAACTGACAATCCTGCTGGGAAAAGCATTCGAGCCCAGTCGATTTCCGACTGGGCCCGAACCTTCTTCGGAAAACCTCAAACTGCTAGAACTGGCCGAGGCACGCAGCGCCGGTACCATCCGACGTAGCGTTCACGGGATCGTTCTTGTTGCGCAGACCGTTCACTCCGGTGTTGGGCGCCGGAATGTTGGTATCTGTGTTTTGCTCCGATGCATCGTAGTACAACCGGCCGGGTATCGGTTGCCCCGCAGCCGTCGGAGGCAGGTTTGGCGTGCAGGTGCGCTTGTAATCGTTCCACGCCTCCTCGCCGAGCTGGAAGTTCACGATGTACTTCTCGGTGAGAATCTCGTTGAGAAGCGCCTGTCCGGCGAAAGCGACGGGGCCCAACCCGTGATTTGCCCGCTCCTCGTTGAGCTTCGCGAGCGCCACAACCTGATTCCCGGTGCGGAACGCAGCCTCAGCCCAGATGAGCGTGTTCTCATCGTAGGTGACGAACGGCTGCTGGAAATCATCCGCGCCACGGGTCGCACTCAGCCACCGCGGATTGCCGGTGAGTGAGAAATACTCCGTGCGACGCGCATCGCCGCGCGCCGCCAGCAGGTTGTCGAGGAAAATGCCAACCCCCAGGTCACCACCGCGTCCCGCCGGTCCGTGGAACTGGAAATAGAAATTCGTCTCCGACGCGGTCGACGTGAACGCGCCGACGTAATTTCCGGCGTCGTCGTCAATACCCTGCTGAGCCTCCGCCAGCGCGGATGCGTAGGCGGCGGCGCCCCTCACCTCGGCCGTGTGCATGAAGAAACGGGCCTTGAGCGTATGTGCCATGGCCGCCCAGAGGGCAGGATCACCCCCGTAGACGAGATCCGCACCGCCCGGACCCGCATTGCCCGCGATGTTCGAGGTTATGTTGGCGATCCCTGCAGACAATACCGTCTGCACCGAATCGTATACGAAGAACTGATCGTCGAGAACGGGATTGGCCTCGCCCTGAAGGGCCTGCTTGTAGACGAGATCTCCAAAGACATCCGCGCCCGTGCCCATCAAAGCTCCTTCCTCGACCTGCGCGATTCCCACGTACAGAGAATCGCCCGTCAACCTCGCACCCGTCTGAAGCTTCTTGATGTCGACCAGCGCGCCCGAGGTGTAAAGCGCCGCGTGCGAACCGTTGGTCGTCGTCGGGTCGTGCGAATAAGTTGCGTCGAGCGCGCCATACTGATTCGCGACACCGTGGAACTGCTGGGCGAGGATGCCTGCGACACGAGCTACATCGCTGCCCCAGTATGCCCAGAGATTCTCCTGCGTAGCGACAAAGTATTGATCGTTTGTCGCGACTATCTGCCGGTTCGGATCCGTGCCCGCTTCGCCACTCGTCAGGAAGTTGTTGCAACCCCCGACAGCTACGACCGTGGCCGCAAACGCGATCCTCGCCGCGACGTGTTTTATATAGTTAGTCACTTCTTGAGTCTCCGTTTTTGGCTAGCGAGAAAGGCTGAATGAGAGTACGAACGAACGCGTCGGTGGATTGATGAAATAGTCGAGTCCCTGTGTCAGGAACTCAGCTCCGCCCAGATTCACTTCTGGATCGAAGCCCGAGTATTTCGTCCACGTCTTCAGGTTTCTGCCTGAGATGCGAATGTCCGCGCTCGAGAACCCGGTCAGATTCCTGAACGTCGAGTTGTCCAGCGTGTAGGTGAGCGAGATCTCGCGAAGCTTGGCAAAGCTGCCATCCTCCACGAATTGCGCACCCACGGTTCCGAAACCGCCGCCATCGTTTGAGAACCAGTCCTGCCAGGCTGCCTCTGACGTGAACGGAATAACGTTCTTGCCAGGGCCGGCCGTTATCGGATAGACGTCGGTAGCGTAGTTCACGCCGTACTGGCCGTTCGTACGCGTCCGGTTCTCCGTGTCCTTTCCCGTTCCGAAGAAGTCCAGAATTCCGCGCGTGCCGTTCCACACAGCTCCGCCCTTGCGAACATCAAGCAGGCCGGAGAGCGAAAGTTTGCGCCAGCGCACAGCGCTACTGTACGACATCGTGTACCTGGGATTCGGATCAGCGATGATCCGCTGCGTCGCATCCGGCACCGGCAGACCATCCGGGCCGAGGAACAGAGCTCCCTTCGGCGCGCTGCCGCAGATCCCATCGATGTCGGGAACGACCCCCATACCCGGGATCGCGACGTTCGTGATGCCACGTCCGCACCGAATGAAATCGGCTCCCTGAATGACGCCCGGAGCAAATCCAACAGCCGACGTACCGATTGCGCCGGTAAATCCTTCGAAATTGTAGTTGATGAAATCGGCGCCGTTCAGGCTGATGACCTTGCCCTTGTTGCGCCCGTACTGGACCCCGACATCCCACGCCGCATCGGGACGCTGAAGCGGGTGGAGATTGAGAGTTAGCTCGAGACCCTTGTTCGAGATCTCGGCGGCATTGAGCACTTGCTGATTCGAGCCCGTCGCCGAAGCGTTGATCGGGGCGCTCAGGATGATGTCGGATCCGCGCTTGTTGTAGCCAGTCGCGGAGAAGTCGATCTTGCTGTTGAGGAAGGCAAAGTCGGCACCAACCTCCGTTTCCTTGTTTCGCTCGGGCTTCAGGTTGGGATTGCCGACGATGAGACTGGTCGACAACGCACCCTGTCCGTTAATGCCTGACTTGAGAACATCACCGAATCCACCCAGGCCGAAACCCGTCGTCGAGCTGAGTGCGGTAACCGCCGCGTATGCGGGCGGCTCCTTGCCGGTCTCTCCGTAAGCGACATGGAGCTTGCCGTACGAGAGGATTCCGCTGCGATCGCGATGGTTGAGAAGATTGCTGAAAGTCCACGCCGCGCTTGCCTTCGGATAATTCGCCCTCGAGTTCGAGCTGCCGAATGTCGAGAATCCGTCGTTCCGGAGCCCCAAGTTCAACACGAGCTGGTCGAACAGACTCAGCTCTGCCTGCCCGAAGTAGGCCTCGATGTGGCGAACAGCACGATACTCCTGCACCTGCGGACTGATCGTGTTCTGGATGTTGAATGGCGTCGGTGCGATCAGCTGCTCGCCGAACGCAAGCGTCTGGCGAAGGCGTCGCGAATTCAGATTCTGACCGACCGTGAACGTCAGGTCAGTGTTTGTTCCGAACGTGTGCTTCGCCGTCGCAATCAGGTTGTGATCGATCTCGAGGTTGTTGATGTCGTTGCGCGTGACATTTCCGACCACGTCATTGCCGGAAGTCAGAGGCAGCGCCTCGAGGCGCCAGTCATTGTAATAATCGGCGCCCAGCGTCTCATTAACGGAGAGCCACTCGAGTGGAGTCCAGTCGACCGTCAGGTTTGAGACAGATCGGCCGAGCTCGCTCTGATTGCCCGGATTGTCGAGAACGAAAAACGGATTGTCGTAGTAGACCGCGCTTTGCAGCGACGCGAGACTGGTCGCATTCGGAAAGCGGTAGGGCCGCTGCAGCCCGTTGGGCAGATAGCTGTCCTCGTTGTCGAAATTCGGCGGAGTGCGAAGCGCACCGAGCATTACGCCAGAAAGATTCGATCCCTTCTGAACGAATTTGCCGCGCGTATCGACGTAGCTGAGGTTGCCGCCGATCTTGAGTTTCGAGCTGACCTGCTGCGTGCCCTTGAGGCGGATGGTCGCACGATTGTACTTGTTATTCGGCCCTTTCAGATAGCCATTCTGATTCATCAGGCCGCCGGAAGCGTAGAAGGTCGTCCGATCGTTTCCGCCCGACACCTGCAAATTATTGTCGGCGGTTATGCCTGTGTCGAACAGCTCGTTCGAGTGATCGAACAACGATGTGCCGGGTGTGGCTGCCGGACCCCACGAAAGCCTGTTGACCGAGCAGTCGGGTCCGCCGCAAGTAGCAGCGACATTGCCGGTTCCCTGCACGAAGGTGTGCTGGAGAACGTCAGGCATGTTGACCTTGTCGAATGTCTCGGTCGACGAGATCGTGTACTTCGTGGCACCAGGCGTACCTGACTTGGTCGTGATGAGCACGACGCCGTTCGCGGCACGGGCGCCGTAGATGGCGGCAGCCGCGGAGCTCTTCAGGATCTGGATGGACTCGATGTCCGCCGGGTTGATGTCGGACGCACGGTTCGGCGCGACAGTGCTCGCGTCCCCGCCCGAGTTGGAACCTGAACCCGTCGCCATGCTCTGCGACGAGAAGGTCTGATTGTCGATCGGTTGTCCATCGACCACGAACAGCGGCTGATTCGTCCCGGAAAGGGAGGCCGCGCCGCGGATCTTGATCGATGCCGACGCGCCGGGCTCGCCTGATTGCGTGCGAACTTCCACGTTCGGCGCCTGCGCCGCCAGAGCCGAGACGACGTTTTGTGGATTCGCCGCGCGTCTGAGCGCGGTGCTGTCGACGCTGTTGATCGTCGTGGTCAGCCGTTCACGCGTCGTCGATGTTCCGGCGCCGGTCACCAGCACGGCGTCGAGGTTCAACGGATTCACGACGAGCGAGAAATTCTGGCTGATCGTCGAGCCCGCGGCCAGTACGATTGGAACCTGGCGCGCGCTGTAGCCGATCACACGGGCAATGAGAACTCCTGCCTGTCCGTTCGCGCGGTCGGCCGGCACGACTATCACGTAACGACCTGCGTCGTCGGTGTGCGCGCCGGTGGCCGTGCCCTGAATCAGCACGGTCGCTCCTGGAAGCGGAGTGCCTTGCTCGTTCGTCACCGTGCCGGAGATCGTCGTACCTGTCTGCGCGCTGACTGTCGTTGCCGCGCAAACGAGTGCAGCGATCGCTGCTACAAACTTCCCTACGGTTTTTCTGACTACGCTATTCGTGAAATTGGGTGGGTGGGAACCGGAATCCGGTCGAGCTCTTGACTGAAGACTATCCGACATACTTTCCCTCCTGATTGTGAGCCCGCTTGCACGGGTACCTTGATCGCTCGCTCTCTGACGGAGCGGGCGTTGAACCGCAATTCGGACTGCGCGCCTGTTGACCGTTTCTCCAGGACGGTTGATGGCTGTACGATTTGCGTGCGTGTTGGCGGCGCGACGTGCGTGCCGAAGCGCGGTGCACTGGTCCGAAGAGCATCCATTTCGAATAGTAGAGTGGTGTACACGCAAGTGCCAAGTGAAGGCTTAGACAGGCGAACGGTGTGTTTCGTTGCGCCACCGACGCAAATCCCTACGCGAACCATTCGCGAAACGCTGCAGATGAGCTGAAGCGCTTAGTGGTTTCCCCTCTGATTTTGACAGCGCGCACTACCTATAGAGTTGCGGAGATTCGCGGCGCGTGTTTCGACGAGCGACGAATTCGGATGCGGAGTGCTGGGCGCGCCGCAGGGTGGCGCGTTTTGCATAATGACCGGCCGAAATTACTACATGACGGTGATGGTGCCGGCAGCAAGCGCGGGGAGCTGATCGCGCTCGCGCACTCCTTCAGCGAAGGGTCCGAGGAGATGGCTGATGCTGTTCGCGTAGTAGCTCACGAGAGGCCGGTTGCCCGGCATCACGGAATATCCGGCGCCGATTCTCACCAGCATGCGCCGCATCTTGAGCATCCGCCACGCGCGGTCGAAGATCTCGTCGACGCTTCCCTCCCGATGAATCACGCGCGCGTTGAG
>DATHHC010000166.1:0-2403 GCA_035317285.1 Gemmatimonadaceae bacterium
CTCCCCCTGCATCACACCGAGCCGCACGACCGAGTCGTTCACCTTGCAAAGCGTCTGATTGTACCACTGGTCTCGCACCGCTTGAACGAGAGACGGAACATCGACGACATCGAGCGGCGGATAGCGGATGTCGAGGTGCGTCGCGTACGGGAAATTCTCTGTCATGCATCAAGAATGTGGCGAGCCGGTCGCGGGAGCGAGGGCTTTTGGGTTGATGTCGCAACAACGCCCCGAACAAAGCCCAAGGGCCGGCCTCCGGAGAAAAAACGATTGGTTGGCTAAACCATTTCCGCATTGGCGTTGTCTCAATCTCGATCCCGTTGTTCCGGCCTCTCCCGTCCACACGAGGCCAACGCCAAATCACATCGTTCTATGAAGATCCTCGTCCTCTTCGGCATGATCGCGATACCGGCTGCCTCGGCGGCGCAGAATCCCACGCAGCCCGAGAACGCACCCGTACGTGAAATCGCGTCCAACTCCCCGGGAAAATCGGCCATCGATGGTCGAGACATCGTTTCACGGGCAACCGCCACCTCGGCAATGGCGACGCGCGCGACCACGGCTCCGGTTCTCGACGGAAAGACCGACGATCCCGCCTGGCAGAACGCGCAGGTGATCGACCAGTTCCTCGAGTACGAGCCCAAGAAAGGCGCGGAGACGCGCTTCAAGACCGAAGTCCGCGTCACCTACGACGACAAGAACCTCTACATCCTGGCGCGGATGTACGATCCTGCGCCCGACAGCATCGTCTCGTTGTTGAGCCGCCGCGATACGCGCACCAGCTCCGAGCAGCTCAAGCTGATGATCGATTCCTATCACGATCGCCGCACCGGTTACGAGTTCTGCGTCAACCCGGCAGGCGTGAAGCGCGACTACTACGTCTACGACGACAACACTGAAGATCAGACGTGGGATGCCGTATGGGACGTCGCTACCAAAATCGATTCGCTGGGCTGGGTCGCCGAGTTCCGGATTCCGTTCAGCCAGATTCGGTTCAACAACATTCAGGATCACACGTTCGGATTCATGGTCGTGCGCGATGTCGCACGTACGAGCGCGCGCATCAGCTGGCCGCTCTACGACCACGAAAAGCAGGGCTATTTCTCGCAGATGGGCGATCTGGCCGGAATCCGTGATCTCGCGATGCCGCGGAGACTGGAAGTGATGCCGTACGTCGTGACCAAGAACGAGACGCGTCCGAGCGGTGCTTCATTCAATCACCCGCAATCGGTCTCGGCGGGCGCGGATCTCAAATACGGACTATCGTCCAACCTCACCCTCGACGCGACGATCAACCCCGACTTCGGCCAGGTCGAAGCAGATCCCGCAGTCCTGAATCTGTCGGCGTTCGAGAGCTTCTTCGAGGAGCGGCGTCCATTCTTCCTCGAGGGTGCGGGGATATTCAGCTTCCGCACGGCGTGCGGCGACATCGACACGCAATGCACCGGGCTATTCTACTCGCGGCGCATCGGACGGTCGCCCCAGCTTTCCGGTGTTTACGGAGACGAGACGAGCGTCACCAACACTACGATTCTGAGTGCCGCCAAAGTCGGCGGACGCCTCGGACGCGGGCTCTCGGTCGGATTGCTCGACGCGGTTACTCAAAGAGAGCAAGGTGCGCAGGGCGCCACCATCGAGCCGCAGACCAATTACGCCGTCGCCAGACTCCAGCAGTCTCTGTTTGGCGGCACCGGTGACATCGGAACCATGATCACCGCAGTCGACCGCTCATTGGATGCGCAAAGCTCACCGTACCTGCGAAACAGCGCCTACACAGGCGGCATCGACCTGAGAAAGCGCTTCCTCAACAAGAACTACGAGCTCACCGCGTATGTCGCGGGGAGCCTCGTGCGCGGCACTCCGGAAGCCATCGCCTCGACGCAGCTCGACGGCGTGCACCGTTACCAGCGTCCGGACGACAACATTTCGTTCGATCCGAATCGCACGTCACTCACAGGAAACGCGGAGCGGCTGACGATCAGCAAGTTCGGTGGAGGCATCACGCGCTTCCAAAGCGTGTACCAGCGCTTCTCGCCCGGATTCGAGACCAACGACGTCGGGTTTCAGCCGCGCGCGGACGAGCAGATGTTCCGCAACTGGTTCGCGCTGCAGATGAATACTCCGACCAAGGCGTATCGAAGAGCATTCTTCAACTTCAACACCTTCCAGACGTGGTCGACAGCGGGGCTGCCGACCAACATGTCGCTCAACACGAATTGGCACGTGCAGTTCCCCAACCAGATGTGGGGCCACATCGGCGGGAACTTCGGGAATTTTGTTGCGACGTACGCCGACCGCGAAGCCCGTGGCGGCCCGGCGGTGCGCCGGTCACGCGACTTCGACACATGGACTGGCGTCGAAGGCGACGGGCGCAAGAAGTGGACGCCCTACCTGTTCGCCGGC
>DATHHC010000167.1:0-2213 GCA_035317285.1 Gemmatimonadaceae bacterium
GTGGCCATAAATCGGGCCGCCGCCGATGGACCAGTTGTCCGTCAGCTGAAACGCGATGTTGGGCTGAACGTAGATCGTTTTCAGCGATGCCTTCTTCGCGACGAAGCGACCGGGAAAATCATCCTGCCACTGCGAAGTCAAACCGTATGGAACGTAGACGCCGAGCCCGTACGCCAGCTTGCCTGCGCCGCGGTAATCCAGGAAAATGTGCGGAACGTAGGCGGTAGGCACATCAGCTTCGAACTTGGTAAAGCTCGTGTCTCGGGTGAAGTCGCCGTTGATCCCTATGATGGCAACGCCCCCGTAGAACGAGAATCCAGGGGTCTTCGGCAGCACTCCCGGATTCCAGTAGATGCTAGAAGCGTCGTCGCAGGGTGCGGAGGTTGTCGCGAATGCGCGGGAGATTGCGCAGGAGCCAATCTCATTCAGCCCGAAAGCCTGGGCACCAGCCGCAGCTGGTAGGCCGAGCAGCGAGAGCGCGAGGATACACCGTGAAGCACGGGTTAACGTCATCTCCAATCTCCTGTGAGGTACGGCTAGGGGGCCGGACGTGCTAGGCGCCGGTCGAACCAGGTAGGTCATAATTGTGTTGGTGGGACGAGAAGTCGCAACGAGCAGGCGCTAATACTAATATAGGGAACTCAGCCGTGGCGAGCTAAGATTTCACTAATCACGTTTTCACGAGCTTCTATGCGCCCCCTGCTTTGGACGTCGGTAGTATCGCTTCTCGTCGGGTCAACGCTTTCCGCTCAGACAAAAACCGTGGCTGAGCGGCTCGGCCACCCCGCCAACTCGAAGCTTCTCATCATTCACGCGGACGATCTGGCCGCAGCCCATTCGATCGACGTGGCAAGCTTCGACGCGCTCGAGAAGGGCGCCATAACGTCCGCGAGCATCATGGTGCCGACGCCCTGGATCACTGAGGTCGCGTCATACGCCAGGGCGCACCCCAATGCCGACCTCGGCCTGCATCTCACACTGACCAGCGAGTGGGAAACGTATCGCTGGGGCAGCGTTTCGCCGCCGGACAAGATTCCGAGCCTGCTCGATTCGACCGGTACTTTCCCAAATGATGAGAGTATAGTTGCGGCGAGAGCGAAGCCCGCCGAAGCCGAGCGTGAGATTCGCGCCCAGATCGACCGCGCGCTGGCGCTGGGGATTCGTCCGACGCATCTCGATAGCCACATGGGCTCGCTTTTCACGACGCCCGAGTTGATCGCGACGTACGTGAAGGTGGCCCGCGAATATCGTCTCCCCTTTCTCGCTGTGAGAACCGATCCGCGCGCGCCGCTCGGACCCGCGCTCAACGACAAGGACGTCTTGCTCGATGCGGTTGTCATAGCCGACCGTCAGGTTCCTCGCGATCAGTGGAAGGCGTTCTACCTGAAGGCGATTGCCGACCTCAAGCCGGGCCTCACCGAGCTGATCGTCCATCTCGGACACGACGACAGCGAGCTGCAGGCCGTGACCGTCGACCACGAGGCCTACGGCTCCGCGTGGCGTCAACGCGACTACGAAGTGATGTTCAGCCCCGAGTTCAAAAAGGCGCTCCGGGACAATCACGTCATTCTCGTCACGTGGAGAGAGCTCGGGAAGCTGGTGCAGTAATCCTGAAAGGAACTGGGCAAGCGGTGCAACAACCCTCACGCGTCAAACGGGGACATACTATGCGCTTTCCAACATTCCGTCGCATTCTTTCCCCCACGCTGAGCCTCGCCCTGGTCGGTAACGCCCTCGGTGCCCAGAGCCCGCTCGGCGTCTTCGACGCCGAAACTGCCGTCGGTCGCGTAGCAAAATCCGGATTTGCGTCCTACGACTCTCAGCGCCAGGCGTATCGAGTTGTCGGCTCGGGCCAGAACATGTGGGGTGACCACGACGATTTTCATTTCGTCTGGAAGCGGATGACGGGCAACTTCATTCTCTCCACGCGAGCGAGCTTCATCGGTGCGGGAGGCGATGCCCATCGGAAGATCGGCTGGAGCATTCGCTCGTCCCTCGAGACGAGCAGCCCGCACGTCACCGCTGCGGTGCACGGCAACGGTCTGACATCGCTCCAGTTCCGCCGGACGGTCCGTGCGATGACCGAGGAAAACAAGTCGCGCGACAGCCTGCCCAATGCAGACGCGGTGATTCAGCTCGAGCGGCGCGACGGTGTGTACATCATGTCGGTCGCCCAATTCGGTGACACGCTCGCCACACAGGAGCTCACTGGC
>DATHHC010000168.1:0-21769 GCA_035317285.1 Gemmatimonadaceae bacterium
AAAGGCCGCGGAGAATTTCAAGCTCGTCGAAGATCTCGCGTCCGCATTCGGAAATGCCGCGGTCGGTGCCACGCGCGCCGTTACCGACGACGGCTGGCGGCCGCACAGCGATCAGATCGGCCAGACCGGACGACTAGTGAGTCCCCAGCTGTACATCGCGGTCGGAATCTCCGGCGCGGTGCAGCATTTGGCGGGTATGCGCACGTCGAAGACAATCGTCGCCGTCAACAAGGACAAGGAAGCACCGATCTTCAAAGTTGCGGACTACGGAATCGTCGGCGACGTGTTCGAGGTGATCCCTGCCCTGACCGAGGCGGTGCGCGAGGCCAAGAAACACCACTGATGACGGAAACTCTGTGAAGCTCCTCGAACCCGCGGAGCACGGTTAATGGCAGTCGGCCATGCGAAGCTGCTCCCGCAGGCACACCAGGCGTCGCTTCCGCTCGAGCGGTTGATCCTGACCGAGCGACCCGACGCTGAAGCCGTTCCGATGGATGTTGTCTTCGTGGGTGGAGGACCGGCCGGATTGGCTGGAGCGATCGCGCTCGCGCGGCTGGTCAAGGCCGACAACGAGGCGGGCGGAGATCTCGGCGACATCCAGATCGGCGTGCTCGAGAAAGCCGGCGCACTCGGCGAACACTCGCTCTCTGGGGCCGTCGTCAATCCGATCGCCATCAGAGCGCTCTTCCCGGAGCTCAAGGACAAGGATTTCCCGTTCCGCGCGCCGGTGGACGGAGAGCGCGTCTATTTCCTGACGGGAAGCCGCGCCATCAGAATACCGACGCCGCCGACGATGCAGAATCATGGCTACCATATCGCGTCGATCTGCGACATCGTGCGCTGGCTTGGCGAAAAAGCGGAAGCACTGGGCGTCAACATCTTCACCGGCTTTCCGGCGGCATCGCTTCTGACCGAAGGCCAGCGAGTGACGGGAGTCCGAACGGCACCCTCGGGGCTGGCGAGATCCGGCGACCCCGGAAGCTCCTACGCGCCACCCACCGACATCACCGCGCAGATCACCGTGCTGGCCGAGGGCACGCGCGGAACTCTGTCGCAGGCTTATCTCGAGTGGCAGAAGATCTCGTCCGACAACCCACAGATCTACGCGCTCGGCGTCAAGGAAGTCTGGGAGACGCTCAAGCCGCTCGACGCGGTCGTGCACACACTCGGCTGGCCGCTGCCGAGGGACTGTTTCGGCGGCAGCTTCATGTATCCGCTCAGTCGGAATCTCATCGCCCTCGGACTCGTTGTCGGGCTCGACTACAAGCGGACTACGGACGACGTGCACGAGATGCTGCAGCGGATGAAGCTGCACCCGCTGTTCAAGGATCTGCTCGAGAGCGGGGAGATGATCGAGTGGGGAGCGAAGACGATTCCCGAGGGCGGGTACTATGCAATTCCAAAACGCCGCCACGGCGACGGACTGATGATCGTCGGGGACTCCGCCGGCTTCGTCGAAGTCGCTTCACTCAAGGGGATTCACTACGCGATGCAATCGGGCATGTTCGCCGCTCGCGTGGCGTTCGATGCCCTGAAGCGCAAGGATACCTCGTCCGCGTCCCTCAAGGCGTACGACTCCATGGTGGACGGAAGCTTCATCGCGAAGGATCTCCGCAGCCGCCGCAACATGCGTCTCGCATTTCAGGGCAGCAATTTCTACCTCGCGGGCTTCAAAGCTGGCCTCATGACGGTGACTGGCGGCGCGTTGCCCGGCGGACGGATCAACTCTCATGAAGATGCCGCGGTTCCACGCGCGGTGGTGCCGCCGGAGCCGTTCATTCCCGACGGGAAGCTCACGTTCAGCAAGCTCGACGCGGTCTTCAAGTCGGGTAACGCGACGCGCGACGACATCCCGTCGCATCTCATCGTCGGCCCCGACATTACGCCTGAAGTTGCGGAGCTGTACACGCACATGTGCCCGGCTGGCGTCTACGAACGGGATGGTGAGCGGCTCGTCGTCAGCCCTGCGAACTGCATCGACTGCAAGGCGACGGACGTTATTGGCCCACGCTGGACGCCGAGGGAGGGCGGAAGCGGGCCGAAGTACCGGCAGATGTGATGAGGTCGCCAGTGATTGCCGCGCTTCAGCTTCTCGTGCAGGCAGCGTCGAGCACCGGGTCGAGAACGCCTCGGCAACCGGCGGTTCTTCCCGACCAGCGCATTGATTTCATCTTCGGGCGCTACGATTTCAAAATCCTGGGATTCGCGGTCATCGTGATGCTGCTCGTTACACTCACGCGCGTCCTGAAGCGCCGCCGGTCGGGCACGAAGCCCCTCGACTAATCCCTCCGCGCTATCTCGTAAATATCGATCTTCTGCCTGATCTCCCCGGCCTCGAACGGCCGGTTTTCTTTTTCCCGGATCTCGAGCCCGTGCGTCGCACATGCCTCGACAAATACCGGGGCGGCCACGCGGCCCGGGTCGGCGATCAGCGCGATTCCCTCCGGCGTCAACAGCCGCAGGAGAAGAACCGGCAATAACTCGGCGTACTCTTTCTCGTAGAGTACGTCGGACGCGAATACCAGATCGAACGTTCCGAGATCCTCGGGGAAATGCCGCCAGTCGACCATCCGTGTACGTGCAGTCGTTCCGAGATTCCGGAAGACGTTCGCGCGGGTGACGTCGAGCGCGTCCACGTAGTAATCCGTCGACAGTACGTCGAACCCCGCACTCGTCGCCGCCAACGTGCTCAGGCCAACGCCGCAGCCCAGCTCGAGCGCGGTGCGCCCTGCGCCCGTGAGCTCGATCAACTTTTCCGCGAGAATGATGGACGAGGGCCACACGTCGGCCCAGTAGGGAAGCCGTTCGTCCATGACGAAATCCTCTTCGCGAATGAGATCGTCGGGGTTTGCCGGCTTGAGGATGCTGAAGGTGTGCGCATCAATGGTCGCGTCTTCGATCGAAGTTCGGAAACGCCGAGTTAGCGCGACGACGAGCGCATCACCGTCGAGAACGGCGCTCTTGCCGAGGTTCGAGAGATCTCCGCTGTCGATCACAATGAGAACGCCGATGTCTCATCGAGACTCTGGTCGAGCATCAGCGCGTGCAGCTGTGATCCTTTCGCGACCTTCGGTGAGGTCTCCGGCACGATCAGGAGCGCGTTCGCCTTCGCCATCGACGTGAGTGCGCCGGAGCTCTGTTGTCCCGTGAGACGCGCTGCGAGCGTTCCATCCTCGTTTCGCGTCACGTTCGCGCGGAGAAAATGCATGAGCTTGGCACCGATCTTCACGTCCTCCTCCACGGTCACGGTTACGGTCCGTCGGAACAGCGCCGAGTGCCCCTGCATCTTCCTCAGCACGGGGCGCACGAACAGCTCGAAGCTCACCATCGCCGATACCGGATTGCCCGAGACGCCGAGCCACGGGACGTCTTTGAGCATTCCAAAGGCCAGCGGCGCTCCCGGGCGCATCTTCACCTTCCAGAATTTCTGCTCGCCGCCGAGCGCGGCAAAGACGTCGCGCGTGTAGTCGAGGTCCCCGACAGAGACGCCCGCGGACGTGAGGATGAGATCGCAGTCGCGCGCCTTCACGAGTTTTCTCTTCAGTGAGGCCCTGGTGTCGGCCGCGATTCCGAGGTCAACGGGCACTCCCCCGGCCACGCGGGTCAATGCGGCGAGCGTGTAGCTGTTCGATGAAATGATCTTCCGCTGCGCAACGACCTCGTCGAAATCGTCGACGTCGACGATCTCGTTGCCCGAGCTTATGATCGCGACGCGTGGTCGCCTGAACGTCCTGAGGGTCGACACGCCGCTCGATGCCAGCACGCCGATCAGCGCCGGCCTTACCGGCGTGCCGCGCCTTGCCAGCATATCGCCGCGCTGATAATCCTCGCCCGCCGGCCGGATGTTCTTCCACACGTCGGCGGCGTCGCGAATCTCGACCTTCTTGCTTCCGCCGTCGGTGTGCTCTTTTCGAATGACCGAGTCCGCGCCATCGGGCACGGGCGCGCCCGTCATGATCCGCATCGCCTCACCGCGCTTGAGCGCGCGTGGCGCGAACTCACCCGCCGCGACCGTCGCCACCACGCGCAGCTTGACCGGCTCGCCCTTCATTACCGGAGTGATGTCGGCGGAGCGAACCGCGTATCCATCCATAGACGAGTTGCTCCACGGGGGCATCGTCACGGTTGCCGCAATGTCCTCGGCGCACACACGCCCGAGCGCCTTCCGCAGCGAAACCGACTCTACCTCCATCTGCCGGATCTCCGCGAGGATGCGCTCGCTCGCTTCCGCGACTGTCAGCATGGGCGCATCATGGGTCGCGGAAGCTGGGCGTCACGATGTGGCGTCAATGCGCGCGGTATGCGGCAAGCGCGGACGCGATCTGGTCGGCCACATTGGTCACCGCGGAGCTGGGCGTCGTCCAGTTGTTGGCGAGAATGCTGAAGATGAGGCGTTCGCCGTCGGCAGTCGTCACGTAGCCCGAAAGCGAACGGGCGGCGGAGATCGATCCCGTCTTGGCGTGAACGTTTCCCTCTGCCGGAGTGCCTTTCATCCTGTCCTCAAGCGT
This sequence comes from Gemmatimonadaceae bacterium, assembly GCA_035317285.1. Taxonomy (GTDB): domain Bacteria; phylum Gemmatimonadota; class Gemmatimonadetes; order Gemmatimonadales; family Gemmatimonadaceae; genus UBA4720. Next base: position 4,509 of record DATHHC010000168.1, read on the forward strand.
GCCGTCGACTCCCGCAATAGGCATGGCGTTGTAGTAAACGGCGAAAGCCGTGTCCGCCTGAATCTTGTCGAGAACCTTGACGATCGTCTCCGGCGACACGAGATCGTGCCGCGACAACCCGCTGCCGTCACGAATCAGGAAACCATCGGGTTGCACGCCCCAGGCGAGCAGCTGCTGCCCCACGATCTTGCGGGCGCTGTCGGACGTTCCCATTCCGCCCCGCTCCAGGCCGATCGTCTTGAACAGAATCTCCGCGATCTGGTTCTGCGACGGCTTCATGAGCGCCGGGATGATGTTCCGCATCGGAAGTGAGACGAACGTGAACAGCGTGTCCATCTTGAAAGGCGTAGCCATGATGCTGTCGACTACGCCCGCTTCGACCGTGATGTGCTTTCGCACAAGCGCATCGTTGAAGGCGTTGAGGTAGCCGGTCGCGGGATCCTTCGCGGGGCCGGAATAGAGACTGTCACGCACCGTATCCGGCGGTGGACGCGGCGTGGTCGGCGCCATTCCCTCGTTGAAGATCAGCTCGTCCACGCCGGCGCCGTAATACTCCCCGAGATCGTCCCACTCCCACCCGTAGCCGTGGATGGAATCCGGGAACGCGTTCCCCACGCGCGCGAGCGAGCCCGAGACCTGCCTGATTCCGTGCGCGCGAATCGAGTCGGCGAGCGCGTCCATAACGGTCGTGGCTATTCCTCTCATGTTATCGCTCACGGTCGGATCACCGCGCCCGATCACGAGCAGGTCCCCGTCGAGGAGGGAATCACGCACCTCGCCATTCGTGAGAAATGTCGTCTTGTACGTGTAGTCGGGGCCGAGGAGCGTCAGCGCCGCCGCGCTGGTGATGATCTTCATGTTGGACGCCGGCATGAACAGCTTGCCCGCGTTTTTCGAGTAGAGCGTGTCACGGGTGCGCGGATTGACGATGAGGACGCCCCAATTCGCGTTTCTGAACACCGGTTGCGATGTCAGAGAGTCGATCATGTGCGTGAGCGCCGCTGTCGGTGACCCGGGGCGAACGGTCTTCATGAACGTCACACAGCCAGTGAGCCCGAACGACACGATGGCCGCCACGATCGCACGCACTACCCGGCGTGTGAACAAATCAGGCACGATTGTCGGTTACTCCCTGCTGAAGGTGGCGCTGAGACTGTCGTCTTCCCCGACTGTGACGCGCATCACTTTGGCCGGCTTCGGCAGCTCCTTCTCGACGCGCTCGAAGATGTACCGCGCGAGATTCTCTCCGGTCGGAACGAGCTTGCCGTCCGCGAACTCCGCGACGTCGAGATTGATGTTGCGGTGGTCGAAGCGGTCCTTCACCTGCTCCTTGAGGATCCGGTCGAGGACGCCGAGGTCAACGACGAACCCCGTCTGGTCGTCGATGGGCCCGCCGACCGTGATGTCGCACACATAGCTATGTCCGTGAAAGTTCGGCCAGGCACAGGCGCCAAAGGTGCTGGCGTTCTTCTCCTCGCTCCATTCGGGGCGGCTGTAGCGATGCGCGGCTGAGAAAGAAATTCTTCTTGTAAGAGAAGCGGTCGGCATGCCGTAATTTGCGCTATGCCGACCGCTCGTGCCTAGTGATCGTCGTTCATCACGTTCGGGTCCGCATCCGATCCACTGAGGCCTTCGGGGGTCGGACCGTCCGGGGGATTCCACGGAATCCCTTCCTCGATGGATTCCTGGACGTCGCTCGTTCCGAACAGCTCCGAGACGAGATCCTCGTGCAGATGCTCCGCTTCCGGGTCTTCCGAGCGCACGCGACCGCCGAGCAGAAGTCCTTCGTGCAGCTGTTCGTCGACGAGGTGCTCGTCAATTGCCTCGGGGCTCTCGGCGCGCCGAATCGGATCGACGACGAGGTTGTTGCGGAGCTTCTCGAGGCCGACCATGTCGGTGACCACGCGCTCGGCGATGCGAACCTCTTCCTCCGTCCCAACGCGCCCGGAGAGGGTGACGACACGATCCCTGACCGACACCTCGACATCATCGGGATCGAACATGAGCTGCTGTTCGAAAGTGTCCCGCACGAGCGCTCTCAGCTCGTTGTCGCTGAGATCGTCGGTGTCTCTGATATCCTCGTAGTCTTTTTCCACGCTTCCTCCGGGTCCGCCCCAGTGGGGCGGTTCAGGTTACCGGAAGAACAGCAGCGAGGCGCCGAAAGTCAGAGCTCGATTGCTCTTCCAGAATGAGCGGGCCTGATCGCCGGCTACGGCAGCAGCTCCGCCTGTTGGTGCAACGTAGTACTGGGTCGGGTATTTCAACTGGTAGAGGTAGTCGTTCCAGTCCAACGTCAACTGAAACCGTCCCCCCGGGACGTACCTGAGCCCCCCGCCAAACGAAAATGCAAACGGGGTGCCGAAAGCGTACGGATCGGACTCAACGGTGCATCCGCAAGTCGCGATGCCGGCGCCGAGGTTGATGACCGGCACTATGTGGTGGAAGCTCTTTTCGCCGGTGAGATTGAGCGCAAGGTCGACGTCGAACAGGTCGACCGAGACGTTGTTCTTTCCGAGTTGGCGCGCGGCGCCGACCTTGGTCGGATCGATCGCGAACCGGTCGCTATTGATGTGCGACCAGCGCGCCATGAGGAAAGCGGGCCCGCCGACGTGGATCTGATAGCGGATTCCAAACATCGGACCGTCGTTCGGCGCGACGCCGATCGGATCCTTGCCGGCCTGGTAGCGCCCACCGAAAAACGTGAACTCCTGGCGGGTCTCGAGATCACGGTAGGGGCTGCTTTCAGGAAGGTGGCCGACCTGCGCGCGGGCGGTCGTCGCAATACAGGCAAGCGCCAGAGCGCTCAATAGGTGCTTCACTTAATCCACTCCAAGATTGACGCCGGTCATCTCCGCCGGCTGCTCGATTCCGAGCATTGATAATATAGTTGGAGCGACATCGCAGAGAGCGCCGCCCGGCCGCAGCCTCTGCTCGGTGCCCCAATCGACGACGACGAATGGCACGGGGTTGGTGGTGTGCGCTGTGTGTGGGCCGCCCGTCTCCGGATCGATCAGCATTTCCGCGTTTCCGTGATCGGCCGTGACGATCAGTCTGGTCCCTGCCTTCTCGGCCGCCTTCAGCACGCGCGCCAGCGATTGATCGACGGTTTCCACCGCCTTGATCGTAGCCGGAATAGAGCCGCTGTGGCCAACCATGTCCGCATTCGCGTAGTTGCAAAGAATGAAGTCGTGCCGACCTGACGTTATTCCCTCGACGAGAGCATCCGTTACACCCGCGGCGCTCATCTCCGGCTGGAGATCGTACGTCGCCACCTTCGGGCTCGGCACCATGACGCGGTGCTCGCAGGGAAATGGCGCTTCGATGCCGCCGTTGAAGAAGTAAGTCACATGCGGGTACTTCTCGGTTTCCGCCGTCTTCAACATGTCCAGCCCGCGCGATGACAACACCTCGGCGAGAATCCGCGCCATCGACGTTGGCGCGAACGCGACTGGGACACTGAACGTCTTGTCGTAGTTCGTGAGCGTCGTCAGCAGGACCTTCGGGCGCCGTGACACGTCAAAGCCGTCGAAATTCGGATCTGTCAGCGCGCGCACGATCTGCCGCATGCGGTCCGAGCGGTAGTTGAAGCAGATCACCGAGTCACCGTCTTTCATCGGCGCTACCGGCTTCCCCTTCTCGGTGACGACCACCGGCAGCATGAACTCGTCAGTTTTCCCTGACTCGTATGCCTTGCGAATGGCATCGAGCGGATCGGTGACCGGCGTTCCCTCTCCGAGAACGATCGTGCGGTACGCCAGCTCGGTCCGATCCCATCGTTTATCTCGGTCCATCGCGTAGTAGCGTCCCGAGACGCTCGCGATCTTCGCGGGCGAGCCCATCTTCCTGATACGATCGAGCAGCTCCTGCATGAAGCCGAGCGCCGACTTGGGAAGTGTGTCGCGCCCGTCGAGGAAGGCGTGGATTGCAACGCGCTCCAGGCCCTGGCGCTTCGCCAGCTCGAGCATCGCGATCAAGTGGGTGTCGATCGCGTGCACGCCGCCCGAACCGATCAATCCGATGAGATGCAGCGTGCCGCCGTTTCCCGCGACCTGTCTGCACGCACCCACGAGCGCGGGATTGGTGTAGAAGCCTCCGTCAGCGATGGCCGAGGTGATGCGCACGAGATCCTGCATCACCACTCGCCCGGCGCCGAGATTGAGGTGTCCGACTTCGCTGTTGCCCATCTGCCCTTCGGGCAAGCCTACACGAAGCCCGGACGCGTCCAGCAAAGTCCGCGAGCCGCGCCCCCAGAGCGAATCCCAGGTCGGGGTGCGGGCGAGCGCGATTGCGTTGCCTTCGGTCTCGGGGCGGTAGCCCCATCCATCGAGGACGATGAGTGCGACTGGCCGCGCGCGCTGTGAAATAGCCATTATATCTGTAATGTAATCCCACCCAGACGAGAGGCGCGAAGAGAGAGAATGGCGATCTTCAGACCAAAACAGGAGACCGGACCCGAAACGCGCCGAGGTCCGGATCGCGCCGGAGAGGGCGATCGGCGTCGCGGCACCTGGCGCGATTTCAGGCGCGCCTATCCGGGATTCGTCTTCGTCCTCGGACTTGGTCTCGCGACCATGGTCGCCGTCGATGCCTGGCTCGTTGCAAAGCGCGTTAAATACAACCACGACGTGGCCGAGCTCCGGGATCACATGACGCAGGCCGAGCGGGAGAAATCGGACCTGATCGTCCAGTCCGAGGAGAACAAGCTCCGCATCGCGATCGAGCTGGCCAAGCGTCAGGCAAAGTTCGACAAGAAGCTGCACCTGAACGTCTCGATCGACAGCTCGCGCATGTACCTCACGCGCGAAGGCGCGCTGCTGCGCGAGATGCCGGTGCAATTCGGCCCGGAACGATCGCCGTCAGAAACGTCGGACTCGTTGCCCGCGGCGATTCCGCGTGGAGAGCGCACAGTCGCGGATCTCTCCGACACGAAGATCACGCTCGATGGCGGGGCTCAGATACTTTCGTCGACGAGCACTCAGCTCGCCAACGATTCAACTCCGATTCCGCCCGGATCGCTACGCATCAGCATCGAGGACATGAAGGCGATCAAGCCGAACCTTAATGCCGGTATGAAGGTATACTTCTACTGAGCCGGAAACGTCTGGGGCATACAGTGGAGCGAGGCTAGCGCATGGGAGTGAGCAGAATCTTTTCGTACGGCGGCAAGACGGTCTGGATGCTGATCACGGGATTCATCATCGCCGCGATCCTCAGCGTCACGCTGCTCACGAAAACCGCGGAGCTTCGCTACCAGCGCGATGTCAACCGCATGGTCTACAACGACAACCTCGGCGTCCTCAGCGACGTGAAGACGAAGCTCGGCATGACTGGCGACAGCCTCAAAGCACTCATGAACGAGACCTCGGGGGAGGCGACGAACCAGCCGTACCTTGTCGTCAGCATGGCCGACCACCGCCTCTGGTACAAACAGGGGAAGGAAATCCTGTTCGAGGCCCCGGTGGCGACGGGCAGCGGCAAGGAGCTGGTGGGCGGGTCTGCCGGACAGTGGCGCTTCGAGACGCCGCGTGGTCGGCTCGTGGTAAAGGGTAAAGGGGAGAATCCGGCGTGGGTGCCGCCCGACTGGCACTACGTCGAGCAGGCTCACAAGAAGGGCCTGGGAATCGTCCATCTCGATCAGGGTGAAAGACTCCCGACCAGCGACGGAGCCGTCATCACGACCTCGAACGGCGAAGTCGTAAAGCGTTACAACAACGGCACTACGGTGTCCTTAGGTGGGGGCGTTGAAGGAAAGGAGATAGTCGTAAATGGGAACATCGTCATTCCGCCGTATGGAACTACAGCGCGCCGGTACATGGGCGTGCTCGGAACTCGCCGTCTCGAGCTTGGCGACGGCTACGGAATCCATGGGACCGATCAGCCGCAGTCGATTGGCCAGTCGGTTAGCCACGGCTGCGTCCGCATGCGCAACGAGGACATCGAACGGTTGTATCCGATGGTCGCGGTCGGGACTCCGGTCTACATCTATTAAGTACGCAGCTTGTCTGGAGTCGTAAGCGAGAGAAGGGATCATCCGACGGGCGAGGAGCTCGAGCTTCCCGATGATCTCCCCGTTCGAAAGCGCCGCACGGCGCGGCTGGTCTGGATCACCGCGGCGGCGATCGCACTTGTTGGCGCGTTCCAGTTCCTGCAGGCCGCCGCCGACACCACCGACAAGCCGATCGGAACGTACCTCAAGCTCTCCGTGGTTCCGATGGCTGAGCCGTCGGCAAGCGCGTTCGGTGCCAGCGGCGAACTGAAGCTCGCCTTCGCGATGCCCGCGGAGGAGATCTCGTATCCGCTCGATGTGCATGGCGACCCGACCGCGTTGCAATACGCGTGGATTCGAAACGGCGACTCGGCGCTGGCGACCGCGACGCAGCCACTGACCGGGGACAAAGTCTCCGCCCCCGCTGAGGCCGGCTTTTACAGGCTCGCACTCCTCAAGAGCGGGCAGAAGCGCGCGGTGGAGGGCCTCACGCTCGCCGTCCTCGTTCCGTTCGAGGAAAAAGAGGGCGCGATGCTCCACGGCTATCGCATCGGGATGTACCTGGCCGAGCGCGCGCGCGGGAAGACGCCGCCGCCCGAAGGGTTTCTCGAGATCAAGCCGGCAGATGTCGATCTTCCGATCACTCGGCATTTGAAGGTCGGCGACTTTCTAAACCACGACCAGCAGGGAGTGTGGCCGAGCTACGCCGCTGTGAATCCGAAACTGTTGGACAAGCTGGAGCTGGTCATCCAGGAGATCGCCCGCTGGCACGGCGACAAAGCCGTTGCCGACATCGAGATCGACGTCCACTCCGGATTTCGCGCGCCTGAGCATAACCGAAGGGTCCGGCGCGCGGCGAGCGACAGTCAGCACCAGTACGGCGACGCCGCCGACGTGGCAATAGATGCAAACGGGGACGGGAAAGTCACCGCGATAGACAGCCGCATGGTAGGTTTGGCGGTGGAGATCGTCGAGCTCAAGCACCCTGATTTGGTGGGGGGACTCGGCATCTACACAACGGGCCATTCCAGCACCAATTACGTACATATTGACGTAAGAGGCAGACGGGCGAGGTGGCGGGGCGGCGGGTGAGCGGAAGCGGGAAGCGGGAAGAGGGAAGCGTGAAAGCCGGAAGAGGGAAGACGGAAGAGGCCGCGAAGCCGTTTCGCGTCCCGCGTCCCGCTTCCCGCAACAAACTGAACCGGATCAAAACCAATGAACGACATTCTGCGCGAACGGCTCATTAGGAAGCTCGATACGCTGCCCGAGGAGAAGATCTATCAGATCCTCGACTACATCGACTTTCTGGAGTCCAAGTACGCCCCGAAGCTCTCGACCGCGCCGAATCCGCTGAAGCGATTCGCGGAAGGGGTCGAGGACACGATGCGCGCCGGGAGGATGTCCGCCGGCGTGATCGGTGGAACGATGAGCGTAATGAACAAAGCCGTTGGCGTGGTGACCGACGTCGCGAACGCTGGCAAGTCAGTTGCAACGGAGATTGCCGGGGTTGTGTCGTCGGTGACTTCTTCGAAGCCGTCGCAACCCCCGCAGGCGGGGCCGGCCGGTCCTGCCGCGACGACAACGCCACCTGCGTCGCCGTCAGTCCAGACTCCGCCGCCGCCACCACCGGGAGATCAGCGTAAGTGAAAAGTCAGTCCTCGCGTTCCAGCACGGCTTCATCGCGAAAGCGTCGCACCGCGAGTGGCGCTACCGCCGCAGCAGCTTCGCGCGCCCAGGCGCGGGCACGCGAGGCGCGGGATGACGACGGGCCGTCGGTTTCATCGCCAAGGGCGGGTGCAAAGCGCACGCTGATGTCGACGGTGAAGGAGCTGCCGAATTTTCTGAGGTTGCTTGGTGGGCTGCTGACCGACCGCCGCGTCTCGAATACCGACAAGCTTCTCGTCGCGGGCGCGATCGCGTACATCGTCATGCCCATGGATTTCATTCCGGACTACATCCCCTTCCTCGGCGAAATTGACGATCTGTTCGTGCTCGTGCTGGCGCTCCAGCGCCTGATCGCGAACGCGGGGCGGACGGTGATTCAGGATCACTGGATGGGTGATCCGAGCCATCTCAAGGAGCTGGATCTCGAGCGAATACTGGTCGCGGCCGCGTTCTTCCTGCCGCGCCGTATCAGACGGCGGCTGCGTACCCTTGGGCGGGATTTCTAGACCCTCCGTTCTTTTTCTTGCGGCGCTCGCCCTGAGCAGCTGCCGCCGCCCCAATCCAAACGATGTGATGACGATGACGGGAGGCTGCTCGACGCACGTGCGCGCCAAAGGGCCGGCGCCGCAACTTCCCCCCAGTCCTTCGCTCAGGTCGGGATTCGGCGGAGTGGTCGGGACTCTCGCGGATTCCGGCGGTGCGTTACCGCACTATGCGATCCTCGCCAGCACTCCCGGGGACGCTCCCGATTCCCCGCACGCCTCGGCGACTGCCGATAGCGCTGGAGGATTCGTGTTCGATGCGCTTCCTCCTGGGCGATACCGGCTGTTCGTCCGTGCCTATGCGCATCGCCCCGACTCCGCGGAGATCGAGATCGCGGCTGGGCGCGTGGATACGGTGCGTCTGTCGCCGCTGTTCTTTCAGTGTGTCCGTTAAGGTTCAGCCCACCCTGTCGAGCGAGGTCGGAACGCACCTTCGCGATGAGGGCTGGGCGGTCACACCGCCCCTTGTGGCGCCGCCGATCATGGACGCTCTTGCAACCGAGCTCGCTCCGTGCCTTGATGGAGAGTCGGCACGCGGTGGCGTACGAAATTTGTTGGAGTTTCCTTCGGTGCAAAGCCTTGCCCGATCCGACCCGGTTCGCGCTGTGGCGGAGGCTGCTCTCGGCAAAGAGTGTTTCGCCGTGCGGGGAATCCTTTTCGACAAGACGGCCGGCGCGAACTGGAAAGTCGTCTGGCATCAGGATCTTACGATCGCTGTGAAAGAACAGCGCGATATCGAAGGATTTGGTCCGTGGTCGGAAAAGGGCGGAGTGCCGCACGTTCAGGCCCCGGATTCAATTCTCGAGAAGATGGTCGCCGTTCGAGTTCATCTCGATGATTGTGGACCAGACAACGGTCCTGTCCGTGTGATTCCGCGCTCTCACACATCCGGCCGCCTTTCTCCGCTCAAGGTCGAAGCATGGAAGGCCGAGCATCCGGTGGTCGAATGCCTGGTCGACCGCGGCGGAATTCTCGCGTTCTTTCCATTGGTTCTTCACGCGTCCTCTCCGGCCATGCGTCCCCGACACCGACGGGTGGTGCATCTGGAATTCGCGGCCCGTAGTCTTCCGGAGGGATTGGAGTGGTACAACACGGTCGATGTCTAGTCGGCAGGCCACACCTGAGGTAGCTTCAGGGGACGCGCGAGCGTAGGGAGCAGAGCCCTGGCCGCACTTTCAATTGCGACCCCGCCGCAGTTTCGCCTCATCCATTTCAGACGGACCTATGGACGACTCCAACAAGCCCCTTGCCCCCTGGACCGCTTCGCGCAGCGCGAAGGAAAAGAACGTCGTGCAGCGTGCGGTCACCGCACTGCTCGATCAATTGGCGCCAGAGCGCGTTCTCAAGCGCGGGGACCAGCTTCAACTCAAGGTCGAGCAGCACCGAACGCCGAACGGATGCGTGCTGCAGGCGCCTACCGCCGCGGTAAGCGTGTCCTGGTTCTCCAAGACCGGTAAGGACACGCCGCTGGGCGAGCTCCACGTCATCGTCTGGAGCGGAACTGTCTCCCGGCGCGGCAGAGCCGCCAATCCCGAAGGCGCGAAGATACTGAAGGAGCTGGTGTTGCTGCCAATCGAGTCGCCATCGACCGAATATGTCTGGCGTGCGGCCGACGGAACCGAGTACGACACGGCCGGGCTCGCAGCGAAGTGTATCGCGCTCCTCGAGGAACAGATCTGACACGGATTCGGGCATACATCCCGCATTGTCCGGTGCGCAGGAATCGCGAGCGACACGGGTCGAGGGGCTAGGCCCCTCAGATTCGCGGTGAAGTCGCAAAACCGTAATGGTGTTGGCCGGATCGAAGGTTCAAAGTGTCCACTCCCGCGTCCCCAGAGGGTGACAAACGGGGAAGCGGATCGACCAACATGCTTGGGTGAGCGCGATCCGAGGCGAACGTACCCGGAGGGTTTTATGACGCAGTTGCAACGTTGCCTGGTCTTGAATGCCGGTGCTGCACTGTTGTTGAGCGCCTGCATGAGCTCCCGACCTCCCGTTGTTGAGCCCGCGCCGCGCGGCGCAGTAATCCGTAGCGCTCGCACCGGCTTGTACACCAAGGCCGTGATGACAAAGAAAGAGCCCGACACTTTTCTGGCCGAGGACATGACCATCTGTCGCGTCCCCGCGGATCGGTTCCGGGACACCGCCGTCCACACTCTCGTCTACTGCAATTGGCAGTAGTGGTCTCTCCTACGCGGTTTGACCTATTTGAGGGCGACCTCGCCTAGCCGACCTTCATCCCTCCAGTTCATCTAGCACCGAGAGAGAGTGAGGTCCCAATGAAGACGCTACTCAGCGCCTCGGGCTGCGCAGCGCACCAATGACAGGCATCACCGGAACGCAGGTCACCCCAAGCCGATCATCGAAGCTCCGGCGGGGTCGCACGGAGAGTGGCGCGCTGGCGTTACGATTCCCTGGTAGGATTCCAGGTCGCACGTGACGAAGCCGCCGCCTCGGGATAATTTCTGATTCATCGCGATCTCCAGCGTCCTCACCGAGGCACTCACCATGAAGAATCACTCTCGGGCGTTCGTTCTCATGCTGTTCGCGTCGTCGGTCGCGGCCGCTCAGTCCACCGCGCCCGCTCCACCGAGCGCCGAGGAAATCGCCAAGCGCCAACAGGAACAGGAAACGAGGTTTCACAACGACTGGGCGAATCTCCAGAAATTCCGCGAAGCAAACGCCAAACTTCCCCCACCTGTGAGCAACGAAAACCGTGTGGTCTTCATGGGCAATTCCATCACCGAGGGATTTGCGCCACGCTTCGCTACCCTGTTCCCTGGCAAGCCCTACATCGGGCGCGGTATTGGCGGACAGACCACGCCTCAGATGCTAGTGCGGTTCCGGCAGGACGTCATCGATCTCAAACCCAAAGTCGTAGTGATACTCGCTGGCACCAACGACATCGCCGGCAACACGGGACCCTCGACGCTCGAGATGATAGAGGACAACCTCGCGTCGATGGCGCAGCTGGCAAAATCGAACGGAATTGCCGTCGTGCTATCGTCGGTGCTTCCGGTCTGGGACTATCCGTGGAAGCCAGGACTCGAGCCCGCTCCGAAAATCATCGCGCTCAACAAGTGGATGAAGGACTACGCCCAGCGAAATGGCGCGGTGTATCTGGACTATCACTCGGCGATGGCCGATTCGCGCGGCGGGATGCGCCCGGAGCTCGCGTCCGACGGCGTTCACCCCAACGAGGCCGGATACCGGATCATGGCGCCGCTGGCGGAGCGCGCAATCGCTGAAGCGTTGCATTCCAGGAAATAGCGGGGCAGGGAGTGTAAGGCGCGGTTGGGCGCGGCTCAGTTGAATCGCGTCGCCCTCCAGAGCCGCGCACCCGCCAGCGCCAACATTCCGAGCGTTACGATCACGAGCGCGGTCGCCCATCCCCAGGCAACCGCGATCTGCGGCGCGCGCGCGATCAACGCAAACCCGACGATCGTCGCCGTCGCCACGCTCACCACCAGCCAGTCGACCCACGTGCGGCGGCGGACAATCGACGCGCTTTCACCGGCGATTCGCGATCGCGTGTACTCGGGATCGACTCCGTAGCGCTCGCCCTCGCTTGCTGCTGCCTTCTGCCAATGTGCGTGCTCGCTCTTGCTCACTGAAGAAAGCGCGATGACACCGGCGCCGAGCGCCATCACCAGCGAGCCGCCGATGACTTGCGCCAACACCGAGCCCGAGGCGCTGCGGAGCTCGCCGAAGACGAGAATCCCCCACAGCAGGCCCCATAGCTGATTCGTGTTCGAGAGGGGAATCCCGCGCGTGATTCCCGCATACTTCACTGCGTACTGCTGAAAGAGATCGCCTATAACCCACACGAACCCGCCGGCCAACAGCCAGAAGAGCACATGCCGGGCACCCGACAGCTGGCTCCAGAGCGGAGCCACGCCTCCCGAATACGTCAGCGCCAGCACTGTCATCATCCCCAGCTCACCAACAGTGAAGAACGTGATGAATGACAGGGGACTCATCCCGGTGAGATACGCCTTGCGATAAGGGATGTACATCGTGCCCCACAGCACGCCGGCCGAAAGCGCAGCCGCTACTCCGCGCGCTGCATCACCCGCCGGGACCTGCGTGGCCGATGCAATCGCCAAAGCCGTCGCGCCGCCGAACATGAGCAGCGCACCGCCGAGGACTCCCACCCAGCGCCGCCAATCCGCTCCGCGCAGCTCCTTGAAGAAAAGAATACCCCAGATGATTCCGAGGAGGCTGTTGCTGTTCCACAACGGGAATGCGATGCTGAGTCCCACGTCGCGCACCGCAAAGATCGTGAGGGTGTTCGCGACCGCCCACAAACATCCCGCCAGCACTGCCCACACAATGAGGTGTGGCGCCTGGCGCAGATCCGCCGCGACGTACGACGTTCCCTGGATCAAGGCCGGCAGCGTCCACCGCGCCAGAAACACGCCGATCACCATGCTGAGCGAAATCACCACCGGCGACAGCCCGAGCGTCACCAGCTTGGTCGGCGCCTCGGCGGCGCCAAGCCACGCGCCCGCGGTGAGACCGCAGAGCATTCCCACGCCTTGCAGCGTGCGTAAACGGCGCGTGTCCAACGCGCCAGGTTCGGTGGTCCGGCCGGATTCGTCAGCCACGATCTTGCTCAGGAAATCCAGCGCAGCACGAGAAGTCCGGCGACGAGCACCGCCACCGGCACCCAGAACTGTACGTCGCGAAGCACGAGACCCAGCCAGCTACCGGACCGCTTCTCGCGCTGATTGTCGCTCATTGGACTCTCCTGGCGTTTGGCGGGCAATACTGCTCAGGACTGGCGCCATCGCGCAAGAGCGAAACATCTTCAGACTTCTCTTGAGTCCGGAGCTCGAATGAGCGAAAAGGAAGAATGGCGCGCGATCGTTGCCTCATCGCTGAATTGGGAGCAGGCGCACGCGACGCTGGAGAACGCGATCAAGGGACTTCCTCCGGAACTCCGCGGCAAGCGGCCGAACGGATTCCCTCACTCTGTTTGGGAGCTGCTCGAGCACATTCGAATCACCCAGCACGACCTGCTCGATTTCGTCCAGAATCCGGACTATGAGGAAAAGCTCAAATGGCCTGATGACTACTGGCCGCCGAACGTAGCGCCGGCAACCGAAAAGGCCTGGAACGAAAGCGTCTCCGGTTGGAAGAAGGATCGAATGGCGCTCGAGCGCTTCACCACCGACAGCAAGCTGGACCTCACGACGAAGATCCCCAAGGGAACAGGACAGACGTACCTGCGAACCGTCATCGTCGCCGTCGCGCACGCGTCCTACCACGTCGGCCAGATCATTACCGTCCGTCAGCTTCTCGGAGCGTGGCCGCCGCCCAAGGGCAAATAGGTGCGCAAGAAGACCACTAGCCGGCGAGCACCGACGCATAAATCGGCTCCTGAGCTCATCGTGCTGTCGCGCGAAGACGCCGAGCACTATCAGCCGACCAAAAAAGAAATCTGCATCTCGATATCGGACCCGGACGCCGAGCCCGCGAACGTCTCCGACCAATTCGTGGCGGTGCTGAGACTACACTTCGACGACATCACCGAGATGGGCCTGGCATCCGACATACTCTTCGCGGCCGATCACGCTCGCGCGATCACCATGTTCGTAGACAAATGGCCCGGCATTGAACGCCTGATGGTGCATTGCAATATGGGTGTGAGCCGGTCGCCCGGCGTCGCCCTCGGGTTGTGCGACACCCACGGCTGGGCGACGGCAGCACTCGAGAGATCACATCCGGGCTGGAACCGGCTGGTTCGCGCGTTGATGCGCGAGGCGGCGACAAACAATCACCGGAGAAAGACCTAATGCCCCGCGCCACCGGATTCTTCGACGTATCGCTCAAGCCGTTAACGATGGACCCTGATCCGGGGTCCCCATTGCTGGGAAGGATGTCGATCGACAAGCAGTTTCACGGCGACGTGGAGGCTACCAGCAAGGGTCAAATGCTGACTGGCGGCACCATCATCAAGAATTCCGCGGGTTACGTCGCCATCGAACGCGTGACCGGGTCGGTCAAGGGCCGAAAAGGGTCGTTCATCCTTCAGCACAACGGAACCATGAACCGCGGCGAGCCCTCGTTGGTCATCACCGTCGTTCCCGATTCGGGTACCGAGCAGCTGGAGGGGCTTAAAGGCAGCATGAAGATCGACATCGATGCCGGCAAACACTCGTACGAGCTCGACTATGTGCTCGCGAACTATCCGTGAGCATGCGGGAAGCCGGAGGCGGGAAGCGGGCGGAGGGGATAGTGACAGGCGGAGGCGATAAGAGTCAATGACGGTCGTGCACGTGACGTGACAACCATTCTGACAGCAGGAGGTCGGTGACAACCTTTTGAAACCTCGGGGCGTCAAAGTCGTAGTGCGATGACATAGGTAGGGTGTCTCCCTACGAACGCATATTCTCCACGCCCCACTTTTTTCTGAGAGCTGGCCCCATGAAGCGCATCCCGTTCGCGTTACTCGCTCTCCTCATTAACCTCGCCGCCGTGTCTCTCCCGGCGCAGAACCCAACCCAAGCCAGACCCGCGGGACCGCCGCCTTCAGGAAATGGCGAGGTTCAGGGCACAGTTGTAGATACGGCTGCCCACACTCCGCTCGCCCGCGCCTCGATCACGGTGCGCAGCGCGAAGGACTCCACCCTTGTAGCAGGCGCGCTCGCTGGCGCCGACGGCGGGTTCAAGATTCAGGGCCTCCGTCCCGGCGCGTATTACCTGCGCGCCGCTTCTATCGGTTTCGGGCCACGCAACGTCGCGTTCACGATCACCGATGCTGCGCCGCACGCGGCGATCGATCCGATCCAGCTGACCCGCATTTCCGTAACTCTCCAAAGCGTCCAGGTGCAAGGCGAGCGGCCGGCTGTCGTCATCGAGCCAGACCGCAACACGTATCGCGCGAAGGAAATTGCGCCCGCTGCCTCGAACGCGAGTGAAGTCCTCCAGGCGACTCCCTCAGTGGAAGTCGATGGCGACGGCAAAGTCAGCCTGCGCGGAAACGAGAACGTCGCCGTGCAGATCAACGGACGTCCGACGCCCATCACGGGAACGCAGCTCGCCGCGTACCTCAAGCAGATTCCGGCGAACATCGTCGAGCGCATCGAGGTCGTGCCGAACCCATCCGCCAAGTACGATCCGGAAGGAATGGCGGGTATCATCAACATCGTCCTCAAGGCCAACACCGATCTCGGTCTTAGCGGCGGCCTCAACACCGGGTTTGCCACTCCGAGCCGCTTCAACGCCGGCACCAACCTCGGCTTCCAGCAAGGGAAGGTGACGTTGTTCGGCACCTACGGATTCAACGCCGACGATCGGAGCATCGTGGGCATTAACGATCGCCTCCGCTTCGATCCGATCGGCGACCCGTTGTCGTACACAAACCAGGACATCGACGGCAGGAACAACAACGCCGGTCACAACTTCACCGGCAACATCGACTACAAGCTCACGGACAAGGACGTCCTCTCCAATTCACTTTCGCTCAACCGGCGGCACTCGAACGACGCCGCGCTCGCCGGCTACACCGAGCTCGACGCGACGCAGGCTTTCCTCGATCGCTACGTGATGGATCGCAACAACAAGGCGAGAGGGCTCGTGTTCGACAACTCGCTCTCGATCAAGCACACGATCGTGCCTCGCAAGCACGAGCTATCGGCCGAGGCGCGCTTCAATCGGACGAGAGACGAAGACAACACACTACTCTGGCGCGAGCCGCAGAACCCCGACGGCACCAGCTCCGGGCCAGCGACACAGGGTGAGCTCGACAACACGAGCGCATTGACTCGCCAGCTCACTTTGCAGACAGACTACACACGGCCGCTCACCGCGAAGACGAAACTCGAGAGCGGACTCAAAGAGACCGGTCGCTGGCTCGACCGGGACTTCAGCGTGCTCAAGGATGACCTCGGCGACGGCAATTGGTTGCCCAGCAATCTCAGCAACACGTTCAAGTTCGACGAGCACGTTCATGCGGGCTACGGTGTGCTCAGTCAGAGCGTCGGGAAATTCGATCTCCAGGCGGGTCTGCGCGCCGAGTGGGCGAACAGAAACTTCGAGCTTGCCGGTGCCCAGGCTATACCATACAGCTATCACAGCTTCTTCCCGAGCGGCGTCATCATGTACAAGCCGGGCGAGCAGAGCCAGATCAAAGTGAGCTACTCACGGCGGATCCGGAGACCAGGGACGCAGGAGCTGAACCCATTCCCGGTGTTCTTCGATCAGCAGAACGTGTTCATCGGGAATCCCCGGCTGAACCCGGAGTACACGGACGCCTTCGAGTTCAGCATGAGCAAGTCGGGACAGCTCGGGTCATTGCAGCTGTCGCCATTCTACCGTCACACCACGGACGTCATTCGTGTTGACATCAATACCGCGGACACGGTCGATGGGCGTGAGGTGACGTCTGTGAACTTCCAGAATCTCGACAAGTCCGATTCGTGGGGCACAGACCTCAATGGCTCACTACGGCTTGGTCCCAAGTTGAATGCTTTCGGAGGTTTCAACCTCTTCAAGATGGTGACCGATGGCGGGTCACAGTCCGCGCTCTCGTCGAACGCGGTTACCTGGTCCTATCGTCTGAACGCAACCACGCAGGTGACTCCTACGGTGTTGCTCCAGGCCAACTACTTCTACCGAGCGCCGGTCAACATCGAGAAGGGCCGCTTCTCGGCGATGCAGATGACGAACATCACGATTCGGAAGAAGATCGATGGTGATAACATGAGCGTCGCCGTGCGCTTTGCTGATCCGTTCAACACGTTGAAGTTCCGAATCCAGGCGGGTGACGACAACCTTCAGCAGATCACGGCGAGACAGTTCGGCGTGAGAGCGACATACGTGACATTCCAGTGGAACTACGGACAGGCGCCGAAGATTCGCCTGCCGGAGCAGCCGCAGCCAGCAGCGCCGTCACCTTTCGGCACCTAAAGAGAGAACGGCATCAGCGGGAACCAAGTCGCAGCCAGGTACCACTTTACTGGCTGCGGCTTTTTGCATCTGGGTCCCCGGGTGTCGACCGGCCAGGTGGGGCCCGACCTCTGGACGCAACCCGCACATTGCCATACATTTAGCTATGGCAACCA
>DATHHC010000169.1:0-14436 GCA_035317285.1 Gemmatimonadaceae bacterium
TCGTCCGAGGAAATGACGGTGGTTTTGTTCAGCTCGAGTCCGATTTGCGGAAGGCCTTTGACTCTCGATCCGGTGCAGATCACGATTGCCTTTTTCGCCTCGTGTTTCTCTTCCTTGCCGTCAGCTTTCACGGAGACGGAATTCTTGCCGACGATTTTTCCGGTTCCCTTGATCCACGTGATCTTGTTCTTCTTGAACAGGAATTCCACGCCTTTCGAGTTCTGGGTGCTGACGGCGCGGGAACGCTTCATCGCGACGCCGTAATCGAGGGTGACGTCGCCGACGGTGATGCCGAACTCCTTGGCCTTAGAAACCTTCGTGGCGAGCGAGGCAGATTCGAGGAGGGCTTTGGCGGGGATGCAGCCCCACAGGACGCAGGTGCCGCCGAGTCCTTCGCGCTCGACTACACCGACGGACATCCCAAGCTGTGCAGCGCGGATCGCGCCAACGTATCCGGCGGGGCCGCCTCCGATAAAGATCACGTCAAAAGAAGCCATTGTTTTGGTTTGGGAGAGTGCTGGGTAAATCTAGCGGATCGACGCGGCCGGTTTAACTGCAAGTGCACTGCGACTGCAACGGAACACGTCGTCAGCTTGAGCCATGCAGCTGGCAGCCGTCAGCCTCACTACGCCGGGACGTTACCATTGCGGATCAAGGCACAATCAACTGCCTGTACCGTCACGCCATCAATAACGTCCCGACGATCTAAGCCTGATAGCTGAGAGCTGTCAGGCTCCAGCTGACGACGTGTTCAGTTGCAGTTTTCAGTTGCAGTTGCCGTTAGATAATGAGGCTGAGCGGATTCTCGAAGTACCGTTTCAGCGTCTGCAGGAATTTCGCCCCAGTCGCGCCGTCGATCACCCGGTGGTCGCAGCTCATCGTAACGCGCATGCGCTGGCGGACTTCAAGCGCGCCGTCGATCACGACCGGCTTTTCCTCGACGCCGCCGATCGCCAGAATGCCGGCTTCCGGCGGGTTGATGATCGCCGTGAACTGATCGATTCCGAACATCCCGAGGTTGGAGACGGAGAACGTCGAGCCGGTGTACTCCTCGGGCATGAGCTTGCGCTCGCGTGCCTTGTTCGCCAGCTCGCGCGCCTTAGCGGAGATCTCCCATAGCGTCATGCGGTCGGCGTCGAAGAGAACCGGGGTGATGAGCCCGTCCTCGACCGCGACCGCCATCGCGACGTGAATTCGGTTGAAATGGCGGATCTTGTCGTTGAGCCAGTGCGCGTTGACTTCGGGATGCTCTGCAAGCGCGAGAGCGACCGCTTTGATGACGATGTCGTTGAACGAGACCTTGTACTGCTCGCCCATCTCCAGCAGCTGCGCCCGCAGCTCTGCGCCGCGCGTGGCATCGAACTCGGCGGTGAGGAAGAATGTCGGAACCGGGCCGTTCGATTCGGCGAGACGACGCGCGATCGTCTTTCTGATCATCGTGAGCGGGACATCCTTGAAATCCCCCTCGGCTGCGAGTCGGTCGGCGGCCGCCGACCGCGCGGATCCACCGGTCGCCTTTGCGTTTTCGATATCGCGCTTGACGATGCGGCCGCCGGGACCCGAGCCCTGGATTCCGCCCAACTGGATTCCCTTGTCGCTGGCGAGCCTGCGCGCCAACGGTGAGGAGCGTTGGCGTCCACCCGGAGCCGCATTAGCGCCGGGGCGAGAACCGTTGCCTTTGGGTGGCGGTGGGGCTGCCGGCCGTGGCGGTGGTGCTGAGGGCGCCGCGGACCGCTGTGCCGCAGGAGCGCCGGGGCCACCGGGCGCGGCGGTCGCGCCGGTCGCGGCTTTCGGCTGCGCCGGAGCCGGGGCTTCGCTCTGAGATTGGTCGGATGACTGGGGAACCGCGTTCTCCTGCGCGGGCTTGGCCGTCGCGGCCGCTGGCGCCGAGGCGGTTGCCGTCGCTGCCGCGCCGCCGATGAGTGCGTCGATGTTCTCGTCAGGACCAGCGATCACCGCCAGAAGAGTTCCGATCGGGGACGCATCGCCTTCATTCGCCAGACGCTTGCGCAGCACGCCATCGCCCCGAGCGACGAGCTCCATCACTGCTTTATCGGTTTCGACCTCGGCCAGCACGTCCCCGCTCTTGACCGGATCGCCCTCGTTCTTGGTCCATTTGACGAGGCGTCCTTCCTCCATCGTCGGCGAGAGCGCCTCCATCGTGACTTTCGTTGCCATAGTCGCTCAGTCGAGGTACATGACTTTCTTGATCGCCGCAATCGTCTTGCCGGCGTCGGGCTTCGCGGCTCTCTCGAGATTCTTCGCGTAGGGCATCGGCACGTCTTCCTGGTGTACGCGGAGCACGGGTGCATCGAGATCGTCGAAGCATTCGCGCTGGATGAAATCGACGACCTGCGATCCCATGCCGCATATCTCCCAGCCTTCCTCGAGCACGACCGCCCGATTCGTTTTTTGAACCGACCGCGAAATCGCTTCGACATCGATCGGCCGAACCGTGCGGAGATCGACGACGTCGATGTTGATTCCTTCCTTGGCGAGATCATCAGCGACGCGCATGGCGACAAGTGCCATTTTGCCATGCGTAATCACCGAACAGTGGTCGCCCTCGCGCTTCAGGTCAGCTACGCCGAGCGGAACGATGTGCTCGCCGTCTGGGACTTCGCCCTTGGTGTTGTAGAGCATCTCGCCTTCGAGGAACACAACGGGGTTGTCGTCGCGGATCGCGGACTTGAGAAGTCCTTTCGCGTCGGCGGGTGTGCCGGGCGTGCAGACTTTCAGTCCCGGGATATGCGCGAGCCAGCTCTCCCACGCCTGCGAATGCTGCGCGCCCAATTGCAGGGCGGCGCCATTGGGTCCGCGAAACACCATTGGCATCTTGTACTGTCCGCCCGACATGTAGAGCATTTTCGCCGCGGCGTTCACTACTTCGTCGATCGCGAGCAGGGCGAAGTTCCAGGTCATGAACTCGACGATCGGTCGAAGTCCCACCATCGCGGCGCCGACGCCGACGCCTGCAAAGCCGAGCTCGGTGATCGGCGTATCGACGATTCGCATTGGGCCGAACTCGTCGAGCAGTCCTTTCGAGACCTTGTACGCGCCATTGTACTGCGCGACTTCCTCTCCCATCAGGAAGACGGTGTCGTCGCGCTGCAGCTCCTCGCGGAGCGCCTGGGTCAGAGCATCTCTGTAGGTGACGACTGCCATCAGGAGCTCGTGTCCGCGTAGACGTCGGTGTACAGCTTCTCGAGCTGCGGTTCGGGGCTGGCGTCGGCAAAGTCCCACGCATCCTGGGCGATAGCCTTCGCCTCGTCGTCGATCTTGCTCATATCACCTTCGGAGAGCTCGCCTGATTCGTAGATCCTGTTGTGAAGGACGAGGATCGGGTCGCGCTTCATGTTCTCTTCCAGCTCGTCCTTTGTACGGTAGGTGCCGCTCACGGCGTCCGACATCGAGTGGCCCATGAAGCGGTAGGTTCTCATCTCGATCAGCGTCGGCCGCTTCTCCTTTCGCGCTCTCTCGATCGCGCGCGCCATGCACTCGCGTACAGCGAAGACGTCCTGGCCATCGACGGACTCGCCTTCCATTCGATAGCCCTTGGCGCGGACGAGCACGTCCTCGTTGGCGGTCGAGCGCGAGATTGCGGTACCCATTCCGTAGCGGTTGTTCTCGATGATGAAGATGACCGGCAGGTCCCACAGGGAAGCCAGGTTCAACGCTTCGTGAAATGCGCCGATGTTGACGGCCGCTTCACCGAAGAAGCACACGCAGACCTGATTGCCGCGGCGATACTTGATCGCGAATCCGACTCCGGCCGCAATCGGGACGTGGCCGCCGACGATGCCGTGGCCGCCGAGGAAGTTCGTCTTGGCGTCGAAGATGTGCATGGAGCCGCCCTTGCCGCCCGAGCATCCGTCCTGCCGTCCGAACAACTCGGCCATGACCGATCGCGGACTCACGCCGCGAGCGATTGCCTGGCCGTGATCACGATACGCCGTGATCACGTAGTCGTCGGGACGGATCATCGACATCACGCCGGTCGAGATCGCTTCCTGTCCGATGTAGAGGTGGCAGAACCCGCCGATCTTGCCGAGGGCGTAGGCTTCGGCGCAGCGCTCCTCGAAGCGGCGTTGCACGAGCATGGAATGCAGGAGCTCGCGCCGGATCTCGGGAGTCGTTGCCGCGAGATCCTTTCCCGGCGCGGTGTCACCGTTGTCACCGGGCGTGCCTTTCTCTTTCCGCTTCTGGGCGGGCGCGGGTGCGCGCTTCGCGTCAGTGCTCATACGCCAGCCGCCTGGACCTGCTCCCACGCGTGGTAGCTGGAGCGAACGAGGGGACCTGACTCAACGTGCCTGAATCCCATTTCCATTCCCATCTCGTACAGTTTTCTGAATTCCTGCGGAGTGTAGTAGCGATCGAGCGCGATGTGCGCGTCGGAAGGACGAAGGTACTGCCCGAGGGTGAGGATATCGACATCGACCTCCCGCAGATCGCGCATCACTGCGACGACCTCTTCAATGGTCTCACCCATCCCGAGAATCATTCCAGTCTTGGTTGGAATGTCTGGCGCAATGCGCTTGGCGTAGCGGAAGATTTCCATGACTCTCGGATAGCGTCCCCCGGGTCGTGCTTTCTTGTAGAGGCGGGGCACCGTCTCGGTGTTGTGATTGTAGATCTCGGGACGGGCCTCGAGGACGGTGCGAATGCTGTCCTCGTTGCCCTGGAAATCGGGGACCAGGACTTCGACAGAACATCCGGGAATCCGCTCGTGGATCTGGCGAATCGTCTCGGCGAAGACCCAGGCGCCGAAGTCTGGTAAATCATCGCGATCCACCGAGGTTATCACCGCGTGCTGGAGTCCCATTTCCGAGATTGCTTTTGCTACCCGGTGCGGTTCGGCGATGTCGTATTTTGGCGGCCGCCCGTGGGCGACAGCGCAGTAGGCGCAATTGCGCGTGCAGACGTCGCCCAGGATCATGAAGGTGGCGGTGCCATGCTCCCAACACTCGCCGACATTGGGGCAATGCGCTTCTTCGCACACGGAATGCAGGTCGAGCTCACGCATCAAGTGCTTGAGCCGCATATAGTTGGGGCCGCCTGGCGCCTTCACCTTGAGCCACGAGGGTTTTCGCTCGGGGAGAGGCTCGGCGCGGTGACGCCCCATGATCTGATAGAGAGGTTCTGGCATCTTTTGCGGCAGACGGGGAGGAGTGTCCGTCGAGCCAAAGCAATCTACATCAAAAACGGTCGGGGCGAAATTGTGACAGGTCGTGGCTAAGTGGTGATTCTGTCACGAGATCGGCCATTAAATCCCCCGTAAGGGGGGCCATGAGCACGCCGTTGCGCGAATGACCGCAGGCGTAGATAAGCGAGGGGTACCCAGGATCGGGGCCGAGTAACGGGAGCATGTCGGGAGTGATCGGGCGCAGTCCTGCCCACGCGCCGGTCCTTTGAGCTGATGCGAGGCTCGGACAAATCTCTTCCGACGCGGCGCGGATTCTTTTCGTACCGCTGGTGGTGGTACTCGAATCGAAGCCCACGTTTTCCATCGTGCTGCCGCCGACCGTTGCATTTCCGCGCGGGACCACGTAGCCGCGAGGGCCGTAGGTGACGTGCTGGAGCGGCGAGGTCGAGTACGACACCATCTGGCCACGCGCCGGTTCCACCGAGTGGGCGAGGCGAGCGCCGGAGATTTTCCCCGCCCACGCGCCGGCCGCAATGACGACGCGGCGACCAGTGTGTCGCGTCCCGGATTCCGTTCGTACGACGCAGGAGTCAGGCGCCGGATCGACGCCGGTTACGATATCGGTCACTCTCGTGATGCGGTTACTCGCCGCGCAGAGCTTCTCGAGCGCGGCAAATAGCAGGGTGTTGTCGACCGCGCCATCGTCGGGACTGAACATCGCGCCCAAACCGTGGGAGAGCGCGGGCTCCAGCTCCCGAAGCTCCGTGGCGTCGAGCCAGCGGGCGGTATCGAGGGCGGTCCGCTTCAGCCCCTTGATTCCGTTTTCGGTGAGCGCGACCTGAAGAATGCCGAGACGGTTGAGCGGTACCGCGACCCCAGTGCGGTCGGCCAGATAATCCAGGTAGGACGGGTATCGATCTCGGGCAGCAATCCCAAAAGCGTGGGCTGGCCCTGCTACGCGCTCGACTGATGGCACCAACATACCCGCGGCGGCGGTGGAAGCGTCGCCGGGCCGCCGCTGGCTTATCAGCGTGACGGAGAGGTTGCGCTCGGCCAGCGCTGCGGCCGTGGCAAGGCCGATAAGTCCTCCGCCAACGACTATGGTTTCGCCCGTCAGCGGTATCGCTCCTGGGGTTTCCTCTCGTGAAACAACCCGGACGGCGATATCGTAGTGATAACTGTCACCGTATCGGAGAACGTCATGTTACGCGCCATCTTTATGATCGGCCTATTTGCCATGCTGGGCCTCTTCGCCGTGGGCATGGTGTTCAAGCTATTCGGCGGGGTCGTTGCACTCACATTTTTCATCGTGGGCCTCGCGCTGAAGGTACTCATCGTCGGCGGGCTGCTCTACTTCGGGATTCGGGTGCTCAGTCCTGGGACTGCTGCGCGGCTCAGGGAGAAATTCGCCGGGACGCGCCTAACTCGCTACTAGCTTCTGGCGCCCCGGTTACCGCAAGACAGAACTGCAAGTGAACGGGCGAGAGGCGTCAGTAGCGTAGGCGTCAGTTCCCCGTTCACGACGCCGGGACTTGCCTCCGTGGCGTTAATGGAGACTGCTTGTGGCCATTGCGCCCGTAGTGCAGTCGGGCGTAGTGAACGGTCAACTGGCATCTGTGCTACTAACGCCTCTCGCCCGTTCAGTTGCAGTTGTCCGTTTCCCGCCCGTCAGTTGGAGTCCTCAGCGCTCCAGGGCCTCAATAACCCCCCACGTGAGTAACGGAACCATGATCTCATGGTGGCCCGTTATCTCGTACCCCTTGCCGCTCCCCTGAGTCGGGCGCTGGACCACGTTCACGCGCGGACGGTAGTGGCGCTGCATGTCGAGGTCGCAGGTCGTGAACCCCGTCGGCTTTCCGGCGTTGAGGTTGCGCGCGATCGTCAGCGCCTTCAGGAATACCTCCGGCATTATCACGGCGCTCCCGAGGTTGAGGACGACTCCCCCTTCGTGGAGCGCGGGGAGAGAGGCGGCTAGTCGGCGGAAGTCGCGATGGCTCGTGTCGCCGATCGCCGCGCCACTCGCGGCTGGGTGCTGATGAATTATCTCGGCGCCAATGGCTGCGTGGACGGTGCACGGAACGCCCAGGCGGTTGGCGGCGAGCAGCACAGACAGCTCGCCATTCGACAGCTTGAGATCCTCGAGAGCGCGGGCGAGAGCCTCGCCCATCCCCCACCCGTTTTTCATGCCGGCCGCGAAGGCCTCGTTCATGCCGCGGCCAGTTTCCTCCGCCATGCCGAACGTTCCGTCCACCAGTCCGCGGGCGACGTCTTCCGAGGTGGCGCCGAAGCGAGCGATCTCGTAGTCGTGGATCGCGGCAGACCCGTTCATCGCGAGGTGGGTTATCACCCGCCGGTTCATGAGATCGATCAGGAGCGGAGACAGTCCGGTCTTCACGATGTGGCCGCCGAGCATCACGACGACCGCGCGTTTCTTCTTCGCGGCAGCGGCGATCGCATTCACGACGAGCAGGAAATCACGCGCGACCAGAACTTCGGGCAGCGATTTCAGGAAGGCGGCGAAGCTACGGTCGGCGCCCGGGGCTGACGCGAATTCGGCGGCGGCGACTTTGTTGGGGCGCCGCTCGATTGGAACGGTGCGGACTTTCGAGAGATCGACTTCCGCGATCGGCTCGGGAGGCGCGCTCCGGGGTTTTGCCCCCGCGGCTTTCGACGCTCGCGGACGGGGGCCGCGGTTACCGCCTACGGATTCGGCGATGGGACGTAGGACTTGAGATAGAGATTGAGCGAGCCGAACGACAGCTTCGATTTCAACTGTAGCATGATGCGCCTGTCGTCGTCCGAAAGCCATATCTCCGCATGACCGTTTTCCGAGAAGATTCCCTTGGTCTTGATCATCGGCTGGACGACGATTGCGTCGAACGTTCCGGCGGGGACCTTCACCTTTTCCTTGCGGAGAACGGTTATTCGAACCGGATTTCGATCCGGCCGGAAATAGCGATCGAAGGAGTAGGTCTGGCCGACGACGAGCGGAATCGTCCGGATGAAGTACAGGAATGATCCGTCGTCGAGGGGCTGGGTGACGGACTTCTCTTCTTTATTTGGCTTCTTCGAAGTCTGAACGAAGATTGCGCGCTCGGGATAGATCTCGAATCTCCTCTCTATCTCCTTCCCGCCCTCCTCGAGCTCCTGCACGAAACGAAGCGACGACAGGCTCTCGGCGTCCATCCAGCTCTCGTAGACGTCATTCACCCGGTACAGGAAATTTCCGCCCTGCACCCAGAACGCGGTGTGCCAGACGGCCCGCCCGCGGAGGTTGTCGAGCGAGACGACTTCCATGTGCGCGCTTCCCACTCTGAGCGCGCCGAACCTGACGTCGTACTCCATCCGCTCGCCGGCTCCGAACGGAACCTTCGCGCGCTTCGCGGTTGTCGCGACCACCGTCTGCGGCGCGGCCGAGACTGGCGGCGTTTGCGCGACGGAGCTGGTCGCGGTCGCCACGGTGAGAAGCGCGAGGTGCGAGACTATTGCGCGCTTCACGCCGCACCTCCCGCGGGAGCGGCGAGGAGCCGTGCCCGACGGCTGAAGCGGAAGAGATTCAAAGCGTCGGCGACGGGGCGAACCCGCGTTTCACGGGTGCGCACATCGTAGCGCGGAGCAAGGTCGACGTTTTCGATTCTGCGCGCGAAGCGCCGCGCCTTGAGCAGAAGCTCCATGTTGGCGGCCCAGCCGCTGCTCGTAACCGCTGGCTTGTCGCCAATGGCTTTCAGCAGCTCGCGCAAAACCGAAATGCGATAAAGGCGGTAAGTGGTGAAAGGATCCGCGGCGTCCGTTTTTGGAAGTCCCGCGCGCTGCATCCAATCCGCAAAGCGGCGGAGCCTCCGCACCGGCGCCGGGGCCTCGGTCATTTCCTGCCTGGCCGCCACGATATCCGCGCCGCCTTCGAAGCGCTTGACCAGCTCCGGAATGTGCTCCGGCTGATCGGTGAAATCGGCCTGCATCATGATGAGCGCATCGCGCCGCGCGTAGCGCGTGCGCCGTGACACCTCGCGCACGAGCTTGTCGAGGGCGAAACCGTATCCCTGCTGTTGCTCGCCGCGCAGAACCGTGAGCGGGATCACCTCGGCGTATGGTCCGAGGATCTCGCGGGTGCCGTCGTTGCTGCAATCATCATAAACGATGATCTCATACTCCCGCGAGTATTCCTGAAAAACCCGCCGGATGCGCCACAGCAGCACGCCGATGGTCTGGCCTTCGTTGTAGGTCGGAATGCAGATATAGATCAATTCAATCCGGTGCTATGGGGTCGGCGGCGACGGAAGTCTACCCGGTAGGGACGACGGTGCAGGTCTATAGGCAAGATAGAAGAGGCAAGCGAATGCTCGCTACCCCGCCAGCACTCTATTGTACACCTCAGCCGTTCGTTCGATCATCCGCTTGGAATCGAATTCCCGGGCCCGCTGTCTGGCGCCTTCGCCCAGCAATGCGCGGAGCCCGTCGTCGCTGATCAGCGCCGCAGCGGCGTCGACGAAACCTTGGATGTCGCCGGGCGGCACGAGGATGCCGCTCTTGCCATCCTCAATGACCTCGGGCAGGCCACCGACCGCGAACGCGATGGGAGGGACCCCGAGAGCCATGGCATCGATCACTGATGTGCCGAGACCCTCCGACCTCGCCGGGTGCCAGAGGACATCGAGGCCCGAGACAGCGTCGTGAATCTCCTCGACGAACCCGGCGTCAAACCCTTCGACGCCGGAGACGGTGGTGCCGCCCTTACCCTTTCCACCGAGCAAAACGAGACGCGTGCGCCGGAACACCTCGCCGGGCAACCGACGTGCGATGCCAGCCACCAGATCGACGCCTTTCTCCTGCGTCATAGCGCCGACGATGCCGCAAATCACCGACGTGGGCGGCCAGCCGCGCTCGCGACGCCAGTTGCGCGGTCGCTTGACCTGGGGCAACGGGACTCCGGAGTAAACGACCTCGATTCGATCGGCTTGAACGCCGGCCTGCACCATGGCGATCCGCACCGCGTTTGAGATAGCGATGAAGGCATCCACACCGTAGCGGTACTTGAGACGAATCTGCTTGGGCGGGAACGCGACGCGCCGCGTGACGACGAGACGCGTTTTCTTTTTCCCGAGAAGCGCAATTCGCGCAATCGAGTGTGAGCGAGCGTCGTGCGCGTGCACGATGCTCGCGTTCCATTCGCGGGCGACCGCGCGTAGCTCGCGCGCGGAGCGAATGTCCCATTCGCCGCGCAAGGTCAGGCGGTAAGTGGGAAGCCCGGCTTTCTCGGCGCGCCTGATGAGGGGAGAGCCCGTGGGTGCCACGATCAGCGTTCGATAGCCGAGGTCGCGCAGTCCCGTGGCGAGAAGAAATACCTGACGTTGACCGCCGCGCCAACTGCGCCCGGAATCGACGTGAAGAATCCGGGGAAGCTCCACTACGTTTCGAGCTTCCGCGCGAACGCCTTGAACAGGCCCCGGTCCCATGGCTCAGCCGAGTCCGTCATCTCCTCGGGGTGCCACTGCACTGCCATCACCCACCAGTCGGCATCCGTGGACTCGAGTCCTTCGATGATTCCGTCCGGCGACCGGGCCGTAACGCGCATTCCATCCGCGACGCGCTTCACCGACTGATGGTGGAAGGAATTGACTGTGAGGCGTTCCGTGCCGACGGCGTTTGCGATGAGGGAGCCGGGCTCGACGGATACCTCGTGCGAGCGCGAATTCCGGGCGGTCGCCTCGTCGTGCTCGATGTCGGTTTCGCACTGGGACGCGATGTCCTGGACCAGCGTTCCGCCGAGGGCGACGTTCAGTATCTGAATACCTCGGCAGATCGCGAGGACGGGCGTTCCGCGCTCCTGTGCTTCCTTGATGAGTGCAGCTTCTGTTGCATCGCGCGCGGTGCTGACAGAAAGTACTTTTTCGTGGCGTTTTTCACCGTAACGAGCGGGATCGACGTCCTCGCCGCCAGTCAGCACGAGGCCGGATACGGAATCGAGCACCATGGACGCGGCGTCGGCGCTCGACAGTGGCGGGACGATGATTGGTACGAGCCCTGCATTTTCGAGGGCGGTCACGTAGGCGGCGGTGAGCCGGACACGATTGGTACCGCCATCGGGGCGAATACCAGCGGTAACAGCAACTGTGCAGGCCCGAACCGGCTTGCGCGCGGACGACACGAGTGATCTCACTTAGACAGGGTACATTGGCAATGCTGCTCGCCGCCGCGTCGGCGACAAATGCACAGCCCCAAAGTCTGAGCGGCCTGCCCGTCGCCTGCAAGGGGGAACGCATCAGTCGAATTGACATCGATGCGAGTCCGCCCTTCCGCATCACTGGCAACAACATGTGGCAGCGGGCGGGTCGATTTGCGGCCAAGGAGCACGTGACCACGAAGGATGCTGTGATTCGACGATACCTGGCCATGCAGCTCGGCGACCGCTGCACGGAGCTGCGTCGCGCGGAGTCGGAGCGCATTCTCCGCGCTCAGCCGTTCTTCGCCGACGCGACAGTGCTCGCCTACGACGATGGACGGGGTGGAGTCACTCTCAGCGTTTCGACGGTGGACGAAGTTTCGCTGATCCTCGGGGTCGGGCTCGGTGGTGGGAGGCCCGTCCACTCCTTCATGCTGGGGGAAGACAATCTCCTCGGCAGCGCCATCCACGCCGAGACCCAGTGGAAGCACGGTGTGCACCGGGACGTCTACGCCGCGAAGGTGGTCGATTACCAGTTTCTGGGACGGCCCTACCAATTCAGGCTGGAAGGCGGAAGACGCGAGCTTGGGAGCGATTGGTCAACAGAGCTCAGCCACCCATTTCTCACGGACCTGCAGCGCGTCTCCTGGCGAAGCACCGCCGGCAACTCGAACCAATACTACACTTTCCGCAGGCCGGGGGCGGATCCCGCGGCGCTAAAACTGGAGCGATCGTACAGCGACATCGGCGGTGTCATTCGAATCGGCCCGCCGTCCGGACGCCTGGCGCTCGTCGGTGGCTCGATCTCATTCGAGGATGAGAGTCCCGCGACGACTCCGATTCTGGTGACTGACTCGGCGCTTCTCCCGGACACTAGCCAGGCACTGATCAACAGGTACACCAAGCACCAGACGGCGCGACTCAACGCGCTGTGGGGACTGCGCAATGTGAACTTCGTGCGGGTCAGCGGTTTCGATGCATTGGAGGGCACGCAGGATCTTCGCACCGGATTCCAGCTCGCCACGCTGCTGGGTAAGGGGGCGAGATTTCTCCGCGGCAACGAGCGCGACTGGTTCGCGTCGAGTGACTTGTATCTGGGGATGGCGTCGCCGATTTCGTATGCCGCGCTCGACGTCTCCGGTGAGGGGCGTCGCGATGAAGACGGAAATTGGGATGGAATCCTCGCGCATGGACGTGGCGCTTTGTACCTCAAGCCGATCAACAGACACACCTTTGTCACGGATCTGCAGTGGAGCGCCGGCTGGAGGCAGAGGATTCCATTTCAGCTGACCTTCGCGGACCGTGACGGCGGCTTGCGTGGCTTCAGAGAATCGGACGTCGGGGGAGCTCGCCGCATCGTCACGCACATCGAGGATCGGTATCTCATTGGTCGCCGCAAACAGGTCGCGACATTTGCGGTGGCCGGTTTCGCGGAAGCGGGGAAGATATGGGCGGGCGATTCTCCGTTCGGGGTTACTACTCCGATCTCCGCCTCATTGGGTCTGAGCGTGTTGGCGGCCTCGCCGCCACAATCGCGGCGAACCCTGCGCGCCGATCTCGCGTTCCCGGTGAGGGGCCCCCGAGGTAAAGGCTGGGAAGCACGTTTCACGGTTACCGATGTAACGAGGGCGTTCCGGATCGAGCCGCGCGACATCACCAACAACCGCGAGAGATCGGTGCCGGCGTCGGTGTTCAGCTGGCCGTAGCGCGTTGACGCCAAAGAAGCTGGCGCAGCGAAGGCTGCGCCAGTCGTTCACATTATCGGTTGGCCGCTGGAACGTTGCGCATCATTCTGCGGACAGGGATGACGAGCAACCCGCAGACGATCGCGGCGATGAAGAGAGACATCGAAGTCTGCCTGAAGAGAATCGGCATCTCGGGCAGCTTTTCCGGATCGACCTTTCCCCCGACGAGTCCCGCGATGAGGTTGCCGAGGGCCGTCGCCATGAACCAGACGCCCATCATCTGGCCCTTGAACTTCACAGGCGCGAGCTTGGTCATCGAGCTGAGTCCAACGGGGCTGATTGACAGCTCCCCGACGGTTTGGAAGAAGTAGCTCAGCACCAGCCACCACGCCGAGACGCGGACGTTGCCGCCCCCCGCGATGACGATGTTCGCGGCGAAGACCATCACGACGAACCCAAGTCCGGTGAAAAACAATCCCCACGCGAACTTGCCTGTGCTCGACGGGGCTTTCCCACGGTTCCCGAGCGCCACCCATATTGCGGCGAACACCGGGGCAAGCGCGATCACGAATACGGAGTTCGCGGCCTGGAGCCATAGTGTCGGCATCTCCCAGCCGAAAACGACTCGATCCGTGTAATCGCGCGCGAAAAGATTGAGTGACGTCGGTGCCTGCTCGAAGGCGGACCAGAAAATCGCCGCAAAAACGAACAGAAGGATGATGACGACGACGCGCTTCTTTTCCTCGCTTGTCAGGCCGCCCCGGGTGAACACATAGATGAAATAAGACAAGGCCGACGCGACGATGACGTACGTCATCTTCTGCGCGAGAGAAACCGCATCGATGTGGATCACCCCGGCCATCGTGAGCAGGACCACCAGCGCAATCACGCCGACGCCGATCATGACCGTGAGCCTGACTCTGCGATGCTCCGCCGGATCCGTCGAGCCCGGCATAACGCCGATGTCGCCGAGCGTTTTGTAGGCGCGCATACGATAGGTAATCAATCCGAGCACCATACCGAAACCCGCCGCCCCGAAGCCCAAGTGCCAACCCACGCGCTCCCCCAGAACGCCCGTGACTAACGGTGCCACGAGCGCACCGATGTTAATTCCCATGTAGAAGATCGAGAATCCGGCGTCGCGCCGTGCGCCGCCCGCGGGATACAGATCGCCAACGATCGCCGAAATGTTCGGCTTGAGCAGCCCGGTGCCCATGACGATGAGCACCAGTCCGATGAAGAATGCCGACCGGGCGAAAACGAGTGAGAGCGCAATCGAGAGGTGCCCGAGGGCGATCAGCACTCCGCCGTACCAGATCGCGCGTCTCAGCCCGAGCCATCGGTCAGCTATCCATCCGCCGGGCAGTGATGCGAGGTACACGCTGGCGGCATAAATGCCGACGATCGACGATGCAGTCGTCCGGTCGAACCCGAACCCGCCCTGCGCG
>DATHHC010000170.1:0-6434 GCA_035317285.1 Gemmatimonadaceae bacterium
CGTCTACGTGCCGTGCGAGGATTGCGGCGGCAAGCGGTACAAGCCCGAAGTGCTGGACGTGAGGGTGCGCGGAAAAAACATCCACGAAGTGCTCAACATGACCGTCGATGAGGCGATCAGATTCTTTCCGCGCGAGGAAAAGCTCGGCCAGGCTCTCTGGCAGCTACAGCAGGTCGGGCTCGGCTACGTTCGACTCGGCCAGCCGGCGACGACGTTGTCGGGCGGCGAAGCACAGCGCATCAAGATCGCGCGCGAGCTGGCACTCGCGGGCAAGAAATCCGGGAAGAAGATGTACGTGATGGACGAGCCGACGACGGGCCTCCATCTCGAGGACATCAGAAAGTTGGCGAAGGTTTTCGACCGGCTGCTCGAGCAGGGCCACACGCTGGTTCTCATCGAGCACAACCTCGACGTCATCAAGCTCGCCGACTGGATCATCGATCTCGGCCCCGAGGGCGGGATTGCGGGAGGGCACGTCGTCGCGATGGGGCGTCCGGAGGATGTCGCGAGGGTCCAGGAGTCTCACACCGGTCGGTGGCTGGCGCCGCTGTTGGAGCGGCGCAACAAGAGCAACGAGATCTCGCCCCGAATCGGTTCGGCGCACGCCGACGTCGAACCTATGTCGCAGCTGCTCGCGCTTTAGCGCTCTCCTTCACTCTGCGTTCTACCCGTTTTATCCCTTCTGCTGTGCTAGCGGGATTCCTGCGCCATGCGCGTGATCCTGGTAGAGACCGCGCGCGGCGTGATTCGGCTGGCCTGAGCGATAATCTTGTTCTTGATGCCGGGGATTGCGACTCGCTTCCCGTGCATCATCGCGGCGACGCCAAACTTCGCGACGTCGTCCGCGTCCGCGACTCCAAACGCCGCGAACAGCCCTGATCTCCCACCCGACTTCCCAACGTTGGCCGACGCGGCAAACTCGGTCGCGGTGGGTCCGGGGCATAGCGCAGTCACCGTGACGCCCTTGTTGCGCAGCTCCTCGGCGAGAGCCTGCGAAAAGCTGAGGACGTACGCTTTGGTGGCGTAGTAGACGGCCATCAGTGGTCCCGGCTGAAACGCGGCGGTGGACGCGACGTTCAACACGCGACCCGACCTGCGCTTGATCATCGCCGGCAAGAACAGCTTGGTGAGATGAGTGAGGGCCGTGATGTTGACCTGGATCATCTCCAGCTCGCGCTGAAGCTTCGTGTCCGCGAAGGCGCCGAGGAGTCCAAAGCCGGCGTTATTGACCAGCACTTCGATCGGGATGTTCTCGTTCTGAAGAAAATCGAAGATCGCTTGCGGAGCCTCGGACCTCCGGAGATCGGCGGCAAAGACATGGACCCTGACGCCATACTTTCCCTCGAGCTGGCCAGCCGCTGCCTCGAGCGCGTCGCGTTTGCGCGAGACGAGCACGAGATCGAACCCCTTCCGGGCAAGAACCCTCGCGATCTGGAAGCCGATGCCGCCGGACCCACCGGTGATGAGGGCGGTCTGAGCCTGGGCGCCGTTTCGCTTTGCACGCATGATTGGAAGCTAGCAGTTCCGGTGGATTAGGGCAGAATCCCTGGGCGCGCGCGGAATCGGATCGGTTGATTCAAACGGTCCGAGTTGCTAGTTTGCGTAGCTATTCCCGAGTAGCTCAGGTGGTAGAGCAGGTGACTGTTAATCACCGGGTCGGGGGTTCGAGTCCCTCCTCGGGAGCTGTTATAAGACTCGCTGCAATATCGATTTATAGAAACGGGCATTTCCGAAAGGGAGTGCCCGTTTTGCTTTCTGCTGGACTAGTGCTGGACAGTAAGTAACATCCTGTTCTCCGTCACCTGATACAAGATGCTCCTCACCATCCGTACGACGCATAAACCGGCCACTGATCTTGGATTCTTGCTTCACAAGAACCCGAGTCGTGTGCAATCGTATCCGCAGTCGTTTGGCCAGGCTCACGTCTTCTACCCAGAGGCGACGGAGGATGGCTGTACGGTGGCATTGCTGCTGGATGTGGATCCTGTGGGCCTTGTACGCCGTCGGCGGGGACCTTCTGGGGAGGGTGGTACACTCGACCAGTACGTAAACGACCGGCCCTACGTCGCCAGCTCCTTTCTAAGCGTGGCAATCTCAGACGTGTTTGGGACCGCGATGACCGGTAGAAGTAAGGAACGTCCCGACCTGGCAGAATTGGAGCTTCCCTTCGTAGCGAAACTCGCCGTTGTTCCGTGCAAGGGTGGCGAACCATTTCTGCGACGTTTGTTCGAACCGCTCGGCTACGAGGTGGCGGTAACGCATCATCCCCTCGACGAACGATTGTCCGATAGCGTGGATAGCCGGTACTTCACGGTGAAGATCTCGGGAGCCAAGCGACTCTCGGAGCTTCTCGCGCATCTGTACGTGCTGATCCCCGTGCTTGATGACCAGAAGCATTACTGGGTCGGTGATGACGAGGTCGCCAAGCTCCTTCGGCACGGTGAAGGTTGGCTAGGCGCACATCCTGAGCGCGACACCATCGCGCGGAGATACCTCCGCCACTACCGCAGCCTCGTAGACGATGCAATCGAGCGCCTCACGTCCGTAGACGAAGCACTACCGGCCGATGCAGCGGACGAACCCGACGTAAAGGAGGAGGCGCAGCTCGAGCGCCCGCTAAGCCTCAACGATCAACGTCTCGCCACCGTCCTGGCAGTTCTCAAGGGGAGCGGTGCCAGTCGGGTCATCGATCTCGGCTGCGGCGAGGGCCGTCTATTGAAGCTTTTGCTCGCGGAACGCCAGTTCACGGAGATCGTGGGCATGGACGTTTCGTACAGGATATTGGAGACCGCAACTGATCGTCTGCACCTGGACCGGATGCCACCGATGCAGCGGGAGCGGATTCAGCTTCTTCACGGCTCGCTTATGTACCGTGATGCGAGACTCTCGGGCTACGACGCAGCCGCGGTGGTCGAAGTCGTGGAGCATCTCGATGCGCCTCGCCTGGCTGCCTTCGAGCGTGTTTTATTTGAATTTGCCCGACCGGGGCTCGTCGTGATGACCACGCCGAATGCCGAATACAACGTGAAGTGGGAGACCCTGCCTGCCGGCGAATTCCGGCATCGGGATCATCGATTCGAATGGACACGCGCACAGTTCAACGAGTGGGCCGAGCGTGTTTCCACCAGTCACGGGTACGCTGTCCGGTTTGCTCCGGTGGGTCCTGAGGATTCTGTTGTGGGTGCTCCAACACAGATGGGAATCTTTTCGCGAGTGGGTGAGAAGTGACCGGCATAGAACAAACTGAGACAACCACCAGCGAACCGCTAAGCGGAAAGAAGATCACCATCCCCGAGCTGTCTCTGGTGGTGCTCGTCGGTGCATCTGGTTCGGGCAAATCGACCTTTGCAAAGTCATGCTTTAAGCCGTTCGAAACTTTGTCATCCGACTTTTGCAGGGGCTTGGTATCCAACGAGGAGAATGATCAGAGCGCAACGAATGCCGCGTTCGCGACGCTGCATTTTATTGCTTCTCAACGCCTCGAGCGCGGTTTGCTCACTGTCGTTGATGCGACGAACGTCCAGCCCGAGGCGCGGAAGCCGCTGGTCGAACTGGCTCGCAAGTATCACGTGCTTCCCGTCGCAATCGTGTTCGACCTTCCGGAGCGCCTATGTCAGGACCGGAACGCGAACCGTCCTGACCGGGCGTTTGGGCCGCACGTTGTGCGCAACCAGAACAGTCAGCTTCGTCGCTCCCTGAGGAATCTTCAGCGCGAAGGGTTCCGGCACGTGTTCGTCCTGCGTTCTGCCGAGGAAGTCGATGCGGCGGTGATCGAACGTCAGCCTCTTTGGAACAATAGACGCACTGAACATGGCCCCTTCGACATAATCGGTGATGTCCATGGATGCGCTGAGGAATTGGAGACCCTTCTTTCCACTCTCGGGTACGAGCGCAACGAGCAAGGCGTATGGAGTCACGCCACCCGGAAGGCTGTGTTTCTCGGAGACCTTGTCGATCGAGGGCCGCGCATTCCCGACACGTTGCGCATCGTGATGCGCATGGTAGAGGCAGGGCAAGCATTCGCGGTTCCTGGCAATCATGACGTGAAGCTGATGCGGAAGCTTGGCGGTCGTGATGTGCAAATCACGCATGGCCTACAGGACTCACTCAACCAACTCGAGAATGAGACACCGGAGTTCCGCTCTCAGGTGGCCGATTTCATCGACTCACTCGTCAGCCACTACGTGTTCGACGACGGGAAGCTCGTGGTCGCGCATGCGGGAATGAAGCAGGAGATGCAGGGTAGAGGCTCAGGCAAGGTGCGCGACTTCGCGATGTATGGCGAAACTACGGGTGAGACGGACGAGTTCGGTCTCCCTATCCGATACAACTGGGCTGCGGAATATCGTGGTCAGGCAATGGTTGTGTACGGGCACACTCCAGTGCCGGAACCTGAATGGTTGAATCGTACAATCAACATCGACACGGGCTGCGTATTCGGAGGCCGTCTGACGGCACTGCGTTACCCGGAGAGAGAACTCGTTTCAATCGCAGCTCAAAGCACCTACGCCGAGCCGGTTCGACCGTTTCTCCCGGGAGGAACTGGCGCAGCTGCTCTGACCACACAGCAGCAACTCGACGATGTGCTCGATCTTTCTGATGTACGCGGCAAGCGCATCATCGGGACGCGACTCCATGGTAATGTCACGATTCGCGAAGAAAACGGCATCGCGGCGCTCGAGATCATGAGTCGATTCGCCACAAATCCGAAGTGGCTCGTTTATCTGCCTCCAACGATGTCGCCGTCGGAAACGACCAGGGAAGAGGGCCTCCTGGAGCACCCGAAGGAAGCGTTTGAGTATTTCCGTCACAACGCGGTACCGAAAGTCGTGTGCGAGGAGAAGCACATGGGTTCACGCGCAGTCGTGGCAGTGTGTCAGGATGAGTCAGCCGCCCAGAAACGTTTTGGCGTTTCTACCGGCGAAGTCGGTGCCGTCTACACGCGTACCGGGCGCCGGTTCTTCGATGACTTGAAGGTGGAGCGTGAACTCCTCGAAATTCTTCGAGACTCGCTGAGCCGCAGTGGGTTTTGGGGAAAGCTCAACACCGACTGGGCGATCATCGACTGCGAGCTAATGCCCTGGTCGGCGAAAGCCCAGGAAC
The DNA here is from genome assembly GCA_035317285.1 of Gemmatimonadaceae bacterium. Classification (GTDB taxonomy): domain Bacteria; phylum Gemmatimonadota; class Gemmatimonadetes; order Gemmatimonadales; family Gemmatimonadaceae; genus UBA4720. Next base: position 5,104 of record DATHHC010000170.1, read on the forward strand.
TGATCCAACAACAGTACGCATCAGTAGGCGCGGCCGCTCGCTCCGCGTTGCCTGATGCGGTGGCCGCTTTGCAGACTGCCGCCGAACGCGGGATGGAGGTGGCCGACCTCGCTGCCCGGTATCAGGAGCGGTTGGCTCTGGGTGCCCTCTACGAAGAAGCCTACCGCCGGTATGCGTGGCCGGTAGAATCCGTGAATGATCTGAAGCTCGCTCCGTTCCATGTGCTCGCAACACAAGGTGCAGTTCACAGCGATAAAGACCATGTCTGGCACATGGAGACGATCGCAGAGGTATGTCGAGCGGGCAGTGAAGTTCTTTTCCAGACACCGTTCAGGGTTGTGGACGTGACGGATCCATCCAGCCAGGCCGATGCGATTCGCTGGTGGGAGGAGCTGACCGGTCGCGGTGGTGAAGGTATGGTGGTTAAACCACTGACCTTCGTCGCACGTGGCAGGCGAGGGCTTGTTCAGCCTGCCGTTAAATGTCGAGGCCGGGAATATCTGCGCATCATTTACGGTCCCGAATACACGCTGCCTGAAAACCTCGAGCGACTGCGTCAGCGAGGCCTCTCAACCAAACGCTCCCTGGCGTTGCGAGAGTTTTCTCTTGGCATCGAGGCCCTCGAGCGTTTCGTTCGGAACGAACCGCTGAGACGCGTCCACGAATGCGTCTTCGGCGTACTGGCTCTCGAAAGCGAGCCCGTGGATCCGCGTTTGTAGGCGCTACTCTGCTGGACTATTGCCGGACAACGCAGCCGCATCGCGAATGCCATAAGACTCGCTGCAATATCGATTTATAGAAAACGGGCATTTCCGAAAGGAAGTGCCCGTTTTGCTTTACATTTCGGCATGGCAACGATGCTTGCAGGCACTGAGCGAAAGAGCGCGGTTCGCCGTGGCCAGTGGCTATCATGGCTAACGCTCGGCTACAACAGCCTGGAAGGAATAATCGCTGTCGGTGCTGGTGTTTTGGCCGGAAGCATCGCGCTGGTTGGCTTCGGCGTTGATAGCCTTATCGAGGTCACTGCCAGCGTCGCCGCGCTTTGGCGACTGAATTCGGATGCTGAGCCAATCGAGCGTGAGCGGGCCGAGCTCGTGACTCTCAGGATCGTGGGCGTTTTGTTCATCGCGCTGGGGACTTACGTAACCTGGGATGCGTCCAGCGCACTCCTGAAACAGGAGGCGCCCGAGGAAAGCACCGTAGGAATAGCCCTCGCGGTTGCTTCGCTGATCGTAATGCCCCTCCTCGCGCGTGCTAAACGGAAAGTCGCCATCGCCCTCAACAGTCGCGCTCTCCGCTCGGAAGCACAGCAAACACAACTATGCACGTAC
>DATHHC010000171.1:0-2371 GCA_035317285.1 Gemmatimonadaceae bacterium
GGCCGACCGCAGCTCGTCGGTAATGAGATTCGAGGAGTAGTCCATCAGCTGGTTGAGAGCGCCCTGGAAATCGGCGACGCTGACGCTTCCGAGCGTGCCCGCGGCAATGACGGATCCAGGGATTGGGCTCGAGCTCACGACATACGGCGTGAGGCGGTCGCGCCCGTGAATCTTGACATTCCAGATCTCGCGTCCGGTGCGACGATCGATGAGCACCGCTCCGGCGAAGGTGAACAGATAAGCCGCTTCGTCAGCCTTCGCATTGATTCCGAACCGCGTCATTCGGACTTCCAAGAGGTAGTCGGCAACGTTTTCATCTGTGACCGGACGGGTGCCGAGGTATCTGCTGGCGCGCGTGAGCGTGCGCTGGGCGAGGACTGCCGGGAAGTCGATCCGTGAACTGGCGCTGTCGAGGCGCGCATTCGCGCGACGTCCTTCGCGCTCACGGGCAACGTCGGCGCCGGCTCTGACGACCGCCTGGATCGGGTTCTGCGAATTGCCCAGATCGTAATAGCTCGTGAGCAGCTCGGGAGCGGGCGGAGCAATGTAGATCACCGCGAGCGTCCGGCTGGAGAAGGGATACTCGGCGAGGTGATGTCCGCCGCCGCAGCCGACGGAGACTGCGGCGATCGCGCACACACCGGTGAGGGCGCGCGCAACCGTGCGATTGGGGCGTAGCGACGTACTCATTTGGTTGTCCTTTGCAGGTAGATATGAGCAGCGGCGGCCGCGATGGGCCGCCGCTCTACTCACTACCTAGACGACAAGCTGGCCCGGGGGATACGCCCGGGAATGCCACCATTACGGACCTTTGTAGGTGACCTTCCAGATTCGTCCGCCCTTGTCGTCGGCGATGTAGATGGCGCCGTCGGGGCCCTGCGTAATTCCGGTGGGACGGTGCATTGCCCTGTCGTTGGCGTCGGGGCCAAGAGGTCCACCAGCGAAGCCGTCGGCAAAGACCTCGTACTTGGTCGCACCGACCGCCTTGCCCCCGGCGAACGGAACGAATACCACGTTGTACCCCTGTTGGGGGCCGGGCGCGCGGTTCCACGAGCCGTGGAAGGAGATGAACGCGCCGTCCTTGTAGCGTGCCGGAAAGAGAGACCCGGTATAAAACACCAGTCCGTCGGGGGCCCAGTGAGCCCCAAAGTACGCCTCGGGTCCTTTCTTGCTCGCGCAGTCCCCAGCGGCCTTGCCACCATCGCCGCCGTACTCGGGGGCGAGCACCAGCTTGGCCTGCTGGCCATCGAAATAGCAGGTGGGCCACCCATAGTCGCCGCCCTTCTCGATCTTCAGCAGCACCTCGGCCGGGAGATTCTGTCCCTGCTCGGCCGTATAGAGCTTCGGGAAGTTCTCGAAAAGCTGGTCACGGCCATGTTGAGTCGAGTAGAGCTGTCCGGACCCATCGAACGCGATCCCGACGGCATTCCGGATCCCGGTGGCGTACCGCTCTGCGGGCGAGAATCGCTGGTTGGTCTTGTTAGCGTCGTAGCGCCAGATTCCGCCGCGCGTCCGGAGCTCGGTGCATGGCTTGTGTCCGGGAGACTCGAGGATGCGGTTCTTGAACTGGCAGGAATTGGTCGCACTGCCAATGTCCATGTACATGTTGCCGCTCGGATCGATCACGAACGGGTGCATGGGATGATCGCCGTTGAAGGGAAGACCGCTGACTATCGTCTCCGATGTCGCGGATGACGGAGTCATGCTGTCGGTCGAGATCGCGTAGCGGACTATCTTCTTCGCCAGCGTGTCGCCCTCTTCCGCGTAGATCGCTCCCTTGTAGAAGCCAATGCCGGTGCCGCCGCCATTCCCACGTTGATCGTCGGGACCGAATCGCTTGATGATGTCGGCTTTTCCATCGTTGTTCGTATCGCGAAGCGCGACCAGGAAACCGCCCGGATGTGTTGGGCCCGTGTAGTAAACGCCGCTCCAGGTGTTGACGTAGACGTCGCCATTGGGGGCAACGACCAGGTCCCTGGCATGACCGACCGTATCTGCGAACACGGTTGCGCAGAACCCGCTGGGCAGCGTAATGCCACCGTTACCCGACGCGCACGCGGCGGTGCCGGTGGACTGCGTGCCGCTGCTGGCGACCGTCGAGTCGCTGCTCGTCCCTTCGGTTTTGACGCATCCGATCAACGCTACCGCCGCAGCGGCGATCAAGAGTGAACTACCGCGAACGCGGACGAAGTGCCTTCCGTAATTCATTTCAACCTCTGCGTTGAGATTACTAGCGCTTATTCGGCATCCGTCGCCCGCTCACCGGACCGAGGTCGATCATGAGGGCGATGACGAGGCCGGCAATCGGCCAGAACGTCCAGTGTCCGCCAAACCAGTTGTGAACGGCCGAATACCAGAGGAGGGTCGTCGG
>DATHHC010000172.1:0-3231 GCA_035317285.1 Gemmatimonadaceae bacterium
AGCGCGAGAATGGCCGAACCGAAAACAACCATCCGAAAACCGGACGCGAAGGACTGGTCGATTGCCCGCTGAACATCGGTGCGTTGCAGGGAATCCAATGCGACCGCCTTCAGCTCGGCGCCCGCCATCTTCGGGAGCTGCTCCTCGATCTGCGCTCTCGGCCCCGTTGCGAGCGACATGCGGTCGAGCCGCGCGTGTACCTGCGCGTCGAATGCGCGCACGAGAAAAACCCCAAAGATCGCGATCGCCAGGAGTCCCGCGACGCGCGACACCGCGTTGTTGATGCCCGACGCAACTCCCGAATGTGCCGTCTCGACCGCCGCCATCACCGTCGTGGTCAGTGGCGCAACCGTGATGGCCAACCCAAATCCGAGCAAGCACACCGCCGGAAAAATCGTCGACCAGTAGGAATTGCCGGGCCCGATGCGAGCGAACGAAGCGATCCCCAGCGCCGCAACGATGGGCCCGACGGTCAACGGCAATCGCGCCCCAACCCGATGGACGAGACCGCCGGCCCAGCGCGACAGGACGAACATGATGACGGCCAGCGGAACCAACGCCGCGCCTGTTTCCGTGGCGGAGTAGTGCTGAACCTGGATGAGATCGAGTGGGAGCAAAAAAAAGACGACGCCGAGCGCGCCGTACAATAACAGCGTGAGCACGTTGGCGAGCGTGAACGTCCTCGAGCGGAAGAGATGCAGCGGCAGCATCGGGTTGGACGTCCGCTGCTCTACCACTATCAGCAAAACGAGACACACGGTACCGAGCACCAACGAGCCGACTACGAGCGGATGGCCCGGACCAAGCGGTGGCCACTCCAGCAGTCCGAAAACAATCCCGCCCAAGCCGAGAACCCCCAGCGCCGCGCCCGCCCAATCGATGGTTTTGGTACGCGATGGATCCTTGCTCTCGTCCATGAACTTGAGCGACAGCCCGACCACGACGGCGGCGAGGGGGACATTGACGAAGAAGGCCGCGCGCCAGCTGACGTGCTCGATCAGCCAGCCCCCAATCACGGGCCCGATTGCTGTCGTAATCGCACTGAATCCCGACCACGTTCCGATCGCCCGGCCACGTTCGGCGTCGTCAAAAGTCGCACTGATAATCGAGAGACTTCCCGGAACCAGAAACGCCGCGCCAATTCCCTGAAGCGCGCGGCCGGCGATGAGGACGCGCGGAGATGTCGCGACCCCGCACAACACCGACGACGCCGTGAAAAAGACGGTGCCAAAAAGAAAAATGCGCTTGCGTCCCAGCTGATCGCCCATCGACCCGCCGACCAGTATCAGCGCGCCAAGAAAGAGAGCGTACGCCTCGACGACCCACTGGACGTCGGTAATCGTCGCGCGCAGCTCGGCCTGCAACGCCGGCAACGCGACATTGACAACAGTGCCGTCGATAAAGGTCATCGCCGACGCGAGAATGGTCGCGATCAGGGTCCAGCGGCGACCTTCAGCCGCGGTCATTCAAAGCCCGTATTCGACGTGGTCCATCAACGCCTGACTTCGGTGCTGTCAGGCGCGTAGTCCACGGGGACGCAGTCGGGCTCGACGTCATAGCCGAGGTAGTAGTACGCGTGCCAGCGACGCGGCGATAAGAGAGGAACGCCGGACCACGCCGTCGCGTGAATCCCTTCCGTGCTTGCGCACGTTCGAAATCGCCACGACGCTTTCCCAGGCTCGACAGCCAGTAAAACGGTGTCGCCTCGCATTTGCGCCAGCGGCGCCTTCCCGAGAATGATGATCGGCACGCCCCTCCATCCGATCGTATCACCTGGCGCCTCGACCACGTACGCGACGCTATCTACTGATCCAGGCGGCCCGGGAAAACACGGACGCTTGCTCCTCCGTCCGAGCGTTCCCCCGGTTGAGAATTGAGGAAACGCGGCGTGGACGACGGTGACCTGAGCTCCGTAAGGCAGCGTTGTGTCGGCCGACTCGAAGCACAGCCGCGTCCCGGACGAGTCCTGATCGCCCGCGAACATCCGCGGCTGGCCATCGGGACCGATGACGGTCAGCGCCCTCGCCTCGGCGGAAACCTCGTCAGTGCGCGGCTCTCGGCCGCACGCTGAAACGACAGCGAAGCAAGTCAGGCCGATTGTGAAGGCTCTCAATTGAATCGCTGCAGGAGCTACCCTACAGTTCCCGCCTCTTCATCTGGTTGACCGCGTAATCGACTGCTCGTGCAGTGAGCGCCATGTAGGTAATGCTCGGATTCTGGTTCGCGGTCGATGGCATGCACGCGCCATCGGTCACGAAAACGTTGGGCGCGTCCCACACCTGATTGTGCGCGTTCAGCACCGATGTCTTCGGGTCGCGCCCCATGCGCGCTGTTCCAGTCTCGTGAATCACGAGGCCAGGTGGATTGTCCTCCTTGTAGGTATTGATGTTGGTCGCACCAAGTGCCTCCAGCATTTCGGTAGCCGTCACCACCATGTCCTCCTGCATCTTTTTTTCGTTCTCGCTGTACACGCAGTTGACATGCAACGCCGGAATGCCCCACGCGTCGACCAGATTCGGATCGAGCTTGACGTAGTTCTCGTGCCGCGGAAGCATCTCGCCAAAACCGCCGAAATCCATCTCCCACGGTCCGAGGTCACCGATCAGGGATTTCTTGAAAGAGGCACCGAAGCCGGGCATACCTGAACCTCGGTTCCAGCCCGAACGGGAAGCGCGACCCTCGAAGCCGTACCCACGCAGAAAATCCGGATGCTTCGTCTTCACGTTCCGGAAGCGCGGGACGTAGATGGCGTCGGGCCGGTTGCCGATCTCGCGCTTGTCCATCGCAAACGGGAGCGTGCCCGAAGCACCACCGTCCATGATGTGGTCCATCAGGTTGTGTCCCAGCTCCCCGCTCGAGCTGCCGAGGCCGCCGGGGAATTCTTTGGTCGACGAGTTCAGAAGAATTCGCGTCGACTCCATCGCCGACGCGTTGAGAAAGATCACCTTCGCGTAGACCTCGAACATTTCCTTCGTGTTCCCGTCGACGACGCGGACACCCGTCGCGCGCTTTTTTGCGGGATCGTAGATCACGCTGTGGACGACGCTGAATGGCCTGAGCGTCAGGCGCCCCGTTTTCCTGGCGGCCGGCAGCGTCGCGTTGAGGCTGCTGAAATACGAGAGCGTTACACATCCACGCGCACAATGCCCGCACAGGTGGCACTTCTGGCGGCCACCGTGATCCTCGGTCAATATGGCCAGTCGCGCGTTGGTGATCACGCGCTCGCCCCCG
>DATHHC010000173.1:0-24241 GCA_035317285.1 Gemmatimonadaceae bacterium
GGCGCAATGTCCGACATCGAAAGCGCGCGAACCGATTCTTTTTTCGGTCGAGGATTGAGTGCGCCGAGTTATACGCGTCCGCCGGAGTTTCGGGGGCATACGGTGCCGGAAGTTCTCCTATCCGGAGACCACGCCAGGATCGCCAAATGGCGGGCTGATGAAAGCGAGCGCCTCACCCGGCGCCGCAAGGACGGCGCCGGGTAGGATTGGTTCGCTCAGGTGGTTGGGGTCACCGACGCAGCCGTGTAAATGCTTCCGGAATCGTTCGCCAGGCAGCAAACCTCGACGCGTGTTGGATATCCGCGCACGGGGTCAAATGCAACGGTTGGTGGCGTCCCCGACCCATAGAGAATCTGCTCGAACAGTTCATCGATCGTGTACCAGCCGGCTATGGTTGTTTCCACTCCGGTCGCGATGACGGTCACGCGCGAAACAGTTCCCTGAGTCACCTCGACCCTCATCGGACCCGGCCCGTCCGGAAACCAGCAAAAGCACGTTTTATCAGCGACGTAGCTGTACGAGGAAAGGTGTTGAGCCTCCCACCGCTGGCGGGCTGCTACCGCGCCTGTCGGTCCCGCGCCATCACTGCAAGCGGCAGAGGCGAGGATCAGAACAGCGGAGACAACGGGTCGGACAAGATTGAGCATTTCTCCCTCCGGTGTGTGTGTATAGTGATGACACGCCAATATCCCCAGTCCCTTCATCCTGCAGCCGGTGTGCCCCGGCCATTCTGCTGCGTTTGCCGTTCGGGCGCGAGCGGATTAGGACCGCTTCGAATCAGGTCATACCGGCTACTGTGTAGACGGCGCCCGAATCATCCGTTGCACAGCAGCGTTCGACTCTCTTCGGAAACCCGAACTGCCTGTCGAATTCCACCGGCCGAGGCTGGAGGGTCTCCGCAAGGTTGAGGAGTTGGTCAATGGTCAGGAACCCGACAGGACTAACCTCCTCGTCCGTCGTCAGATCCGTGACCACGGTAACGACGTCATTCACCACGTCGACCCTAACCGGACCGCTTGGGGCTCCGCAAAAGCATGCCTGCGTGCCGGTGTAGCTATAGGTCACAAGATTGTGCGACTCCCAGACCTCGCGCGCTTTAGCGAGCGATAACAGGGGACCGGTGGCGTCGCTGCAAGCCCCGAACAGCAGTACAAACAACGCCAGGCCGCCATTTCGCACGAATCTCGACATCGACACTCCTTGCGGTGCCGCGAAGCCACGGCGGAGGAAGACGGTGCACTTCGATAGAGTATACCATGGCCATGGCATTCACGCGCTTGTCGGTTTACTTTTCGTGGCTAGCCGAGAACCACTTAAACACGTCTTTACCAGGCTGTTAACTCCAGCCCCGAGCGCCAATATGCATCCCTTCATCGAAACCCAGAAAGAGTGGCTCCGCGACAACATCCCGCCGTTCAGGGCGGGTGACACACTCCGCGTCAACGTGCGCGTGCGCGAGGGCGACAAGGAAAGAATCCAGGCTTTCGAGGGCGTCTGCATCGCCAAGCGCGGCGGCGGAGTGAGCGCGACCTTCACGGTCCGCAAGATCTCCAACGGCATCGGCGTCGAGCGCATTTTCCCCGTTCACAGCCCGATGATCGCCGAGCTCATCGTCGTGCGCCGCGGACGTGTCCGTCGCGCCAAGCTGTACTACCTGCGCCACCTCACCGGCAAGGCCACGCGTATCAGAGAGCGCAAAGCCAAGGTGCTGGTGCCGGGCTCGGAGACGGTGGGTGAAGGTGCCGAGTCTGGGGTTGAGGCCTAGCGTCCTCCTCGCTCAAAGAGCGTAGACCAGAATGCAGGAAGAGGTCGAACCGGGCGCTCCCCAGTCGACCCCCGAAGCTCCAAATCACGATCAAAAACAAACCCGTCGCGGGCACGTCCCGCGACGGAAGCGCTGGACCACCATTGAGCGCGACCTGCGGGCCGCGAAAGGCCCGCTCCTCGCGGGCGTCGATGAAGTAGGCAGGGGTCCGATCGCCGGGCCCGTCGTCGCGTGCGCCGTGATAATGCCGGCCGAGACACGCGCCATCGCCGGTGTGGACGACTCGAAGCAGCTGACGGCTGAGCAACGTGTACGCCTCGCCGTCAAAATCCGCGAGCGCGCGGTCGCGTTCTCCCTCGGCGCCGCCTCGGTGCGCGAGATCGATCGCATCAACATCTATCAGGCGAGCGTTCTCGCCATGCGGCGCGCGCTGGAGCGACTCAGCGTGCGGCCTGATCACGTCGTGATCGACGGCAGAATGATGCGCACTCTTCCGATCCCGCACACCGCCGTGGTGCATGGCGACGCACGATGTTTCACGATCGCGTGCGCGTCCATCCTCGCCAAAGTCACGCGCGATCTCCTCATGACGCGGCTCGGCGTGCGGTATCCGCAGTATATTTGGGACCACAACGCCGGCTACACGACGCGCGCGCACGTGGCGGGACTCACGTCGCACGGAATCACGCCGCACCATCGCAGGAGTTTCTGCCGGATCAGCGATCTGCTGCTCGAGGTCGAGCGTCAGACGGCGCTGCAGGATCTCGAGCCGCGGGCGTTGGACGACGTCGGCATGCCGGACGAGGACGATTTTGACTACGAGATTGTCGCCGGTGCCGAGCTCGGTCCCGAAGATCTCGATCAGCGACTGGAACAGCAGCTGTAAAGCGTTTAGACCCTCACGGTTCCGGCGCGGGACCGCTCAGATGAGGGACATTGTCATCGCGGCGCGAGCCGGATCACAACACCGGGAGGAATCGCCGTGGCGGAAGCGCTCGTTGGATTGATAATGGGATCCAAGTCCGATTGGGACACCATGCAGCACGCTGCGCAGATTCTCGATGTACTCGGCGTCCCCCACGAGACGAAGGTCGTTTCCGCCCACCGAACACCCGATCTGCTCTTTGAGTATGCCGCGTCCGCCGAGCAGCGCGGAATCGAAGTGATCATCGCGGGAGCGGGCGGCGCCGCGCATCTCCCAGGGATGGCGGCGGCGAAGACCATAATTCCGGTGCTGGGCGTTCCGGTCGAATCGAAGGCGCTTCAGGGCATAGACTCGCTCCTCTCGATCGTGCAGATGCCGGCGGGAGTGCCGGTCGGAACGCTCGCCATTGGCAAGCCCGGCGCAATTAACGCCGCGCTCCTGGCCGCGTCCATCGTTGCCATCAATCGCCCCGATGTGAAAGAGAGGCTGCGCGCGTTTCGCGCCGAGCAGACCAACGCGGTTCTCGCTCAGCCCGACCCGGCCGCGAGCGAGTGAGAGTCGGAGTCCTCGGTGGCGGGCAGCTCGGTAGAATGCTCGCGCTCGCCGGCTACCAGCTCGGCATCGAGTTCAGATTCTTCGATCCGAACGCGGGCGCACCAGTTGGACAGATTGGCCAGCTGATCGCGGCGGACTACGGTGATCACGCCGCGCTGGAGCGCTTTCTCGACGGCGTGGATGTCGTGACCTACGAGTTCGAGAGCATCCCTGTCTCGACAGTGCGATTCGTGGCGGAGCGGATCAAGGTGTTTCCCCCGGTGAAGGCACTCGCGACTGCGCAGGACAGGCTGCTCGAGAAGCAGCTCTTTGCCGATCTTGGCATCCCGACTCCTCCGTTCGCGGCTGTCGACAATGTTCAGGATCTGCAGCGCGCGGCCGCGCGAATCGGGCTGCCGATGGTGCTCAAGACCAGAAGAATGGGCTACGACGGCAAGGGGCAAGCGGTAATCCGCGACGCCGCGTCGCTTGAAGCCGCCTGGCAGCTGCTCGAGGGATCACCCCTCCTGGTCGAGAAGTACGTCGACTTTCAGTACGAGCTTTCTGTGATCGGCGTCCGGGACACCTCTGGTCGGGAAGTATTCTATCCGACCATTGAGAACGTCCATCGCGAGGGGATTCTGAGAAAATCGACCGCGCCGGCGCCGAGTGTCACGCCGCAGCTCGCCGCGTTGGCGATCAACTACTGTCAGCGGCTGATGGAGCATCTCGCGTACGTCGGCGTCCTCGCGCTGGAGCTTTTTTCAGTCGACGGAGAATTGTTCGCCAACGAGATGGCGCCCCGCGTTCACAATTCGGGTCACTGGACGATCGAGGGAGCGGAGACCAGTCAGTTCGAGAATCACCTCCGAGCGGTGCTGTCGCTCCCGCTCGGCGTAACGACCATGCGCGGGAGTGCCTTGATGTTCAACATCATCGGACACATCCCGCCCATTGAACGCGTAGTGGCGGTAGAGGGAGCGCATCTGCACCTGTACGGGAAGGCGCCTACCGAGAAGCGGAAGGTCGGCCATGTCACGCTCGTGGCTGAGACCGCGGCGGGGCTGGAGGCGGGCTCGAACGCCCTCCGGCTGGCTCTGGGCCTGGGGAAGGGCGACGGGTAATCCCCCTCTCGGAGGCTCCAGTGAGGTTCCGAAACGCTCCCGAAACTGGTTCAAACCAATGGACCAGCCCAGACTGTCATATCTGCAGCCACAGGAAAAGCCGATTGCCCCGCATTCAAACCTTTGAGCCATTCGAGCTATCCAATCACGCAACAAGACTGGGACAACGAGCGAATGGCGGCGGCATCAAACCTGGCACACGCGGCAATGGGTGATTCCACGGACGTGGCGCTTGCCGCGGGCGGGGACCGTCAGGCCTTCGAGCGACTGTACCGGACGCACGCGAACAGGGTGTTTTCGATCTGCGCGCGAATGTCCGGAAGCAGGACGAAGGGCGAGGAGCTGACGCAGGATGTGTTCGTGAGGACATGGGAGAAGCTCCCGCAGTTCAGGGGAGAGAGCGCATTTTCGACCTGGCTGCACCGCCTCGCGGTGAACGTGGTGTTGAACGCGCGAAAGACCGAGGGCAGGCAGGCCTCGAGAACGGACGACGGAGAAGTTGACGACGAGCGGTGGGATGAAGCAGCCCGCGCTCCGATGCACATAGAACGGATGGACCTGACGAATGCGATTGCGGGTCTGCCGGCGGGAGCTCGAAAGATTTTCGTGCTCCACGATGTCGAAGGCTACAAGCACGAGGAGATTGCGGAGATGATGGGCATCACCTCGGGCGGGAGTAAGGCGCAGCTGCATCGCGCGAGACTTCTTTTGAGAGAGGCACTGGAACGATGACGAGCCCCAACATGACCTGCGACGAATTCGATACCGCGCTCCCCGATTATCTCGAGGGAACGCTGGACGATTCGCGTCGCGCGGCAGTCGAAGGGCATTTGAGCGAGTGCGTGCGTTGCGCCAGTATGCTGAGAGATATCGAGAACATTCAGAAGGAAGCGGCGGCGATGCCGGACATGGCTCCGTCGCGTGACCTGTGGCAGGGGATCGAAGCGCGCATAGCGGCGCCAGTGATTCCACTCGCCGCTCGGCCCGTGCATCAGAGACGCCTGGCACCTGCCTGGATGGGAGTCGCGGCAGCGGCGCTGATCGCGAGCACGGCCGGAATCACCTACATGCTCACCGCGAATTCGCTACGTCCCGCCCCGAATGTTGTCGCGCAGGTCACACCGCCAACGAGTCCGGCGCCGTCGAACAACGGCACGGAGACTAGAGTGCCCGTGGGCCCGACGTCACCTTCGGCGACGGATATTGGCGGCGCGGGCGCTCAGCCCAACCTGACACCATCGCTCCGACCGCGGCCTGACGTTCCCTCTCGTCAGGGTGGCATACCCGCCCAGCTCGCAACTCAGATCACGTCTGACCGGGCTCATTCCGATCTCGTGTACGGAAGAGAGATCGAGATGCTCCAGAACATCGTGAGCCGCCGAAGGGTTCAGCTCGACTCTTCGACAGTGGCGATAATCGAGAGGAATCTTCGGATCATAGATGCTGCGATCGCGCAGAGCAGGGCGGCGCTCGCCGAAGACCCTGCCAGCCGCATGCTCGACGAGCAGCTGACACATTCGCTCGACAAAAAGGTCGAGCTTCTACGGACGGCGGCAATGCTGCCGGCAAGCACATAAAATGAGAAACCGAATCCAACTTTCGCGGCTCGTCGTTGTAGCGGTCGCAGCAATGGCCCTTCCACTAACCGCCAGGGCGCAGGACGAACCCGGGGTCCAGATACGAGGCGTCACGCAGATAGACACTACGGTGCGGCTGGATCGCGGCGGTGCCGTGGATCTCTCGCTCATCTCCGGAAGAATACGCGTCACGGGATGGGACCGCGCCGATGTGAAGATCTCGGCCACCATCGAAAGTGGCCGGCTTCGCTTCAGCTCCAATTCGTCGAGGGTCAGCCTGAGCGTGGATGACAACGACAACGACAACGACGACCGGAGACGGCGCAGACACAACAACAATGTCGGTGAGGCCCGCTACGAAGTATCGGTTCCGCGCGGATCGCGCCTCATACTGGAAGCGGTGTCGGGCGACGTAACGGCGAAGGGCTCACAGGGCGAGATCGAAGCGTCGAGCGTGAGCGGCGACGTAGATGTGACCGACGGAGTACGTGCGGTCAGCGCCGAGTCTGTGTCGGGAAACGTGCACGCCGCCCAGATCAACGGGAGTCTGCGAAGTGAGACCGTGAGCGGCGATCTTCGCGTCGAGAACGTGACTGGAGACCTCGAGGCAAGCTCGGTTAGCGGCAGCATCCGGCTGGTAGGCGTTCAGTCGAAGGATGTTCGGACTGAGACCGTAAGCGGTGACATCATTTACAACGGGACCATCGAGGCGTCGGGCAGATACGGCTTCGAATCTCATTCCGGAACGTTGCGACTCAACATCCCGCGTGGGGCCGGGGCGCAATTCAGCGTAGAGACATTCAGTGGCGACCTGCAAACCGATTTCCCGGTGACACTTCCCGGAGGCTCCATGCGAAAGGAAGGTCGAGTGGAGTTTACGATCGGCGACGGCAGAGCAAAGGTTACTGCACAGACGTTCAGCGGCAGCATAATTATCAACAACGGTTCAGACTCAACCACCCGGAGAGATGATGAATAAGACGAGACTTTTTGCGGCTATCGCCGTGCTGGTCGCGGCGCCCGCACTCGCGGCGCAGCAGCAGTTTGGCCGCGACTCCGATGTCTGGAAGTGGGACGGCCGGGTGGAAGCAGGCCGCTGGATGAACGTGTTCAACGTCAACGGCTCAGTGGAATTTTCGCCGAGCCCGGATAACATGGTTCATCTCATTGCCGAGAAGAAATCGAACGGGCGGGAGATGGACGACATCCACTATGAAGTCGTCCAGGCCGGTGGCAACGTTACGATCTGCGCGATCTGGAACAACAGCTCGCGCTGCGAAGATGGCGGCGTTGAGTCATTTCGCCACAACGGCAACAACAACAATCACTCGAACGTCAAGTTCACCGTTCTGGTGCCCCGTGCCGTCAAGGTCGGTGCGCACTCTGTAAATGGCGGCGTCTCGGTGCGCGACGTCGGCGCGGAGGCGAAGGCGAGCACAGTCAACGGCGGCGTCACGGTTCGCAACACCAGCGGCCCCGTGCGGGCGTCGACCGTGAACGGCGGCGTCAACGTCAATACTGCTGCCGGCCCCGTGACCGCCGAGACTGTCAACGGGAACGTCGATGCGCGGATGGCGACCTTGCAGGGTGACGACGACATGAACTTCAAGACGGTAAACGGATCGGTGTCGATATATGTGCCCGCAAACTTCGGCGGCAAGTTCCGTTTTGATACCGTGTCCGGTGGAATCGAGAGCGATTTTCCGATGACGATCTCGGGCCGGTGGGGTCCGCGTCATGCGTCCGGCACAATCGGGAACGGTGAGCGCGATGTTCGGGCGAGCAGCGTCAATGGAAGCATCGAGCTTCGGAAACAATAGAAAGAACTGCAACTGAACACGTCGTCAGCCGGAGCCTCGCAGCGGGGAGCGTTCAGCCTCACTACGTCGGGACGCCACCGGAGCGGGTCAGGGCACAATCAACTGCCTGTATCGTCACACCACCAATAGCGTCCAGAGGATGTAAGCCTGACAGCTGAGAGCTTTCAAGCTCCAGCTGACGACGTGTTCAGTTTGCAGTGCCTGATTTCACCGCTTAGCTCCAAGCGCGCCAAGCAGGCTGAACCCGATAAAGACTGAGCGTTGCGAACCTGGCTCGTAGAACTTCCCCGCCGCCGCGTTCACGCCGACCGATGAGATGTACCTCGTGTTGAACACGTTCTGCGCGCCCAGCGTGATCTCCGCCCCTGATCCATTCCACAGCGCACTCGAAACCACTCTCGCATTAAGGATCCCGTAACCCGGAGAACTTTCCGAGTTCGCATCGTTGACGAACATTCTGTCGGCGAATGTCGCTTCAGTGACCAGTGTCGCCAGCGCCCCGCGCAGCGCCGCGCTCGCCTGAAGCGTCTGCCGCGGAATACCAGGAATCCGGTTCCCGGCGTAGTGCGCCGTGTCCACCGTGAAATCGACGAAGCGATAGTTCGCATAGGTGTAGGCTCCGCCGAGCTCGAAGCGGCTGATTGAAGCACCTATCCCCAGCTCGATGCCACGGCGCGACGTACGGCCCGCGTTGCGGAAATATCGTCTTCCTCCACCGCCGGGAATGTCGAACGGAATCAGCTCGTCATGAACACCGGTCGCGAACAGTGCGGCGTTGTACTGCAGGCCGCTCGCTCCAATACCCTTGACCCCCACTTCATACGTCGTCGAGCGCTGCGGCTTCAGGTCGCGATTTATCCCGGCCGCACCGCTCGGCTGGTTTCCGAGCTCCGTTGCTGTTGGAGTCTCGAACGCCGACGAGATGTTGGCGTAGGCGCTGTGCGAGTCAGAAAGGCGCGCGAGCACGCCGACCATCGGACTCACTGCATCGAGAGGCCGCTCCCCCGAATCGTCCGGGTTGGTCGCGTTGATCAGCTTGTCCTTGACCCTGAAGCGCACCGCATCGGTCCGCGCCGACGCCGTGAGAGTGTATCGCTTTCCGAAATCCACCTCGTCGCGGACATACGATCCGAACGACGAAACGATTTCGCGCTGATTCAGCGTCACCGCGCCGCGTTCAACGCCGAGGACGGGGCAGGTTGCTGTCGGAACCGTCGGCGCGGGAATATCGTTGCAGTTGGTGAAATTCCGGCGCAGGTCGTTCTGCAGCTGCAGCTCCGTTCCTGCCGTGAATCTGTGATCGACGCCCAGCATGAAGAAGGGAAGCGTCGCGCGCAGATTTCCCCCTGACATCGTCCGTCCGACATCTACTACGGCGAAGGTGAGCGGATTGTCGAGCGTACGTGTTCCAGCGTATACAGCCGCCTCGACAATTCCGCGCGCGACGGTGTGGCGCGCCGTCAATCCAAGCTGGGATTGAGTCACTGCCTTGCGTGCCCCCTTCCTGACGGAAAGCGGATCCGCCAGTCGAGGATCTGTATCGAACTGCGCCCGCGTGAGCGCTCCGGGATTTGCTGCGACCGGTGTATTCACTCCGAGCCACTCGAGAGCGTAAGACCCCTCGACATTGTCGTAGGACACGCGACCAAATCCGTTTGTCATCCGCTGGCGGGAGTAATCGCGATAACCGTCGCTTTCTGTTCGCGCGACATTGGCCTGATATCCGAAACCATTGGCGGCGCCGCCGGCCTTCGCGACGAGCCGTCGCGAACCAAATCCTCCATTCCACATCCTTACCGCGCCTGACACCGGGACCTGAGGAGGATCGCTGGTTCGGATGTCGACGACGCCGCCTCCCGCATTTCCATAGAGCGAGGAAGCGCTTCCGCGCATCACTTCCACTCGTGCCACCGACTCGAGGTCGAGGTAATCAACCGGCGTCTGGCCGTCGGGGAGCGTGAGTGGAATTCCGTCGCGGAGTACTCGAATTCCGCGCACTCCGAACGCTGAGCGCGCGCCGAATCCGCGAATGGAGATGCGCGGGTCCTGCGACGGGTTGTTTCGATTCGAGACCGACAGGCCGGGGATCAGCCACAGGGTCTCGTCGAGTGAAAGGTGACGCTGACCCGGCCGCATGGAATCGGGCACCTGAACTGTGACGGCGAAAGGAAGCTCCAGGGGTGACGTGTGCGCCCCACGCCCGACTTCCACGACCACCGGCTCGAGCTTCGCTACAGTCGTGTCCTGGGCGTCCGCGCGATTCGCGAACGGGGCGAATAACATCATCGCGCCCGCCAGCCCGAGAGCGTTCGAGTTCATGCCTCTATATACGGAACGGTACAGACGCGCTCAACCTGTTGCCGCTTAACCTTCGTCCAGAACCTTTCTCACGGTTTGGAGCAGGGCTTCAGAGGTGAAGGGCTTCTGCAGAAAACTCTTCGACGGCTCGATGAACCCGCGGCGAATGATGTCGTCGTCGGTGTAACCCGACATGTAGAGTGATTTCATCGCGGGACGAATCCCAGCCAGACGCTCCACCAGACCTCTGCCATTCATTCCGGGCATCACGACGTCAGTGAGCACAAGGTCGATCTTGCCCAGCTCTTTCGTCGCAATGTCCATCGCCTCGCGTCCGTGCTGCGCCGGAAGGACGCGATACCCCTGCTTCTCGAGAATGCGACACGCGAGCCCGCGCACCGCTGGTTCGTCTTCGACGAGGAGAATCGTCTCCGACCCCCGAGTAGCTTCCTTGGCGGCCGGATTGTACTCGCCCGGCTGAAACGCGGCCGCGGCACTCACCTCGGGGAAATAGAGCTTGAGCGAAGTTCCAACGCCGGGCTCGCTATAAATCCAGACGTAGCCCCCCGACTGCTTCACGATGCCGTACACGGTTGCGAGCCCCAGTCCCGTCCCCTTCCCGGCGTCTTTGGTGGTGAAGAACGGATCGAACGCGTGCTCCCGCGTGTCGACGCTCATTCCCACGCCGGTGTCCGCTACCATCAGCATTACGTAACGCCCCGGGATCACCGGCGCGTGCTCGGTCGTGTACGTCTCGTCGAGGTCAGCGTTCCGGGTTTCGATGCTGATCGTTCCACCCTGCGGCATCGCGTCGCGTGCATTCACGACCAGATTGACGAGAATCTGCTCGAGCTGACCCGGATCGGCGACGAGGTATCCACGCGCTTCGCAGCTCGACACGATCGCGATGTCATCGCCGATGAGGCGGCGCAACATCGGCTCGACGGTCGCCACCACGCTGTTCATGTCGAGCACCCGGGGCTGCAGAATCTGCTTGCGGCTGAACGCCAGCAGCTGCTTGGTGAGTGTCGACGCCCTTTCTGCCGCGCTCTTGATCTGTCTCACGTCTTCACTACGCGGGTCCGTCGGGTCGAACCCCTCCATGATGATCTCGGTATTGAGCCGGATCACCGTCAGGAGGTTGTTGAAATCGTGCGCGATTCCTCCTGCGAGCCGTCCGACGGCGTCCATCTTTTGCGATTGCCGGAATTGCTCCTCGAGATTGCGCCGCTCGGTCAGGTCGATCGACACGCGAACGTACCCTACAACAACTCCCCGTTCGTCACGAACCGGAGCTGTCGTGAGCAGAGCGGGGAACGCCTTCCCCGATTTTCCCTGAACGAGATACTCCCCGGTCCAGCTCTCGGTCGCAGCACCACGCTGCCCGATTTCTCCGCCGTGATCGCGGAGGAAAGGTGATGGCGTCAGCTCCTGAATCGACTTTCCAACCGCTTCCTCCGGGGCCCATCCGTATAGGCTTTCCGCGAACGCGTTCCAGAAGATCACGATTCCTTCCGGGTCCGTTGCCACTACCGCCTGCTGAACGGCGTTGAGCAGCTGCGCCTGAAACCTGATCGCAGCCTCCGAACGAGAGCGCTCGGTCACATCCGTCATTGCGCCGAGCATCCGGACAGCGGCTCCACTGTCGTCGCGCGCGATGTAACCGCGATCCATCACGTTTGCGTATCTCCCGTCGGCGCGGCGGTAGCGGTACGAATCGCTCCAGGTCGTACCACCGTGGTCCAGGACACCGTGGATTCCGGCAATGACCCGATCGTGATCTTCCGGATGGAGATGATCGTACCACCACTGGATCTCCGGAAAAATCTTGTTCTGCTTGTGGCCGAAAACGTGCTCGACTGAGTCATTCCAGACGAGCGCGTTTGTAGCAATGTCCCAGTCCCAGATGACGTCGTTCGTCGCCCTTGCCACGAAGCGGAATCGCTCATCCGTCGAGCGTATCGCGCGCTCGGCCTTCCGCTGGTCGGTCACATCGACCACGATCGCGACTGCTGCGACGACCTTTCCCTCGGCATCCTGCACGGGCGCGGAGCTCATTCGAATGAATCCATCGGTGCCATCGCCGCGCAGAATGCGGATTTCCTCGCCGCGCACACTTTCTTTCGTGATCACAGTGCGGGCCAGCGGCCAGTCGAGGGCGGAGAGCGCCGTGCCGCTCTCGCGAAACCCAATCCACTCGTTGTAGCTGTGCAGGTCCGGTGAGGACGTGAACGAAGTCCGGAAGATCTCCGTCATCTGGGCGTTCACCGAAACAAGCCGCCCCGACGGAACTTCCGCCACGACGACCCCGACGGGCATCTGCTGCTGAACCGAGTTCGCGAGAGTCCGCTCGGCGACGAGGCGGAGCTGTGTGTCGTGCACGGCGCGCGTCGCAATGAGGCGCTGAATCTCGGACATGACCGCCCCGGCAATCGTCGTCAGCACGCCGATGTCGCGCTCGCTCCACTCCCGCGGATTCTCGTCGAACGCGCACAGTGCGCCGAGCACGTGGCCCTCGTCTGTCGTCAGAGGGACTCCGGCGTAAGCCCGGGCATTCGTGCCGCGTTCGGCGAGCATGGGGTCGCTCCACGCGTCTGCCGTCACGAGCGGCATGGCGGTACCGACGACATCCTGGCAAAACGACGCCTCGAGGGGCTGCCAGCCCAGGTGCGGGGAGCCATTCCTGGAGGTGACGCTCTTGAAGTATTGACGCTTGGCGTCGACGAGCGAGATGAGAACGGTGGGAACGTCGAGGAATTGCGCTGCAAGCCGCGTGAACGCGTCCAGGCGGTCCTCTGCAGCAGTCTCGAGAAGTCCTGAGTTATGGAGAGCAGCGAGCCTGACGGGGCTCGTCAACGCCTGTTCGTGGGGCAAGAAAGGGTGTAGAGATGAGAAATCATGCTCTGCGCGGGAAGAAGCGCTCCAGGGGACGCGCTCACGGGGTGCCAACACTGCAAGAATCAAGGCACGCAAAGCACGATTTGTGTGCGCGGAGAGGGGCGTGACGGATGAGAGCCGGGCCAGCGTGCTCAGCGACCGTTTGAGACTACCAATCGATGCCGAACGGGTCTCCGGGCGGCGCACGGAGTGCTGGAGTAGGTGAGGGAAGCTCCTGACGCTCGAGCCAGCGGTTAAAGTCACCGGCAATGCTCGTCCAGTGCGCGCGGCGCGCTTCGTCTCCCGAAGAGGCGAGGGCTCGGCTGCGGGCGCGAAGGATATTCATCTTGAGCTCGACGAGTGAACGCACCTCCGGGGCCGCCTCTTTGTCCGCGGCCACCAGCATCATTCTATCGACGACCGCTCGCTGTGAGACCCTTCTCAGAGCGTCGAGCTTTGGGCTGGTGGTGCTGGGCGCCCCCCAGTCGGCCGTCAGTGCGTCGATCACCTCGCCAAGCGTGAGTGGCTTCGGCATGCGAGTCTGAAATGCAACGACGCGCGCGGCGCGCTCGCGCTGAAGGATTCCGTCCACAATCATCTGAGCGAGTGTGCGCGCCGCTCCCAGCTCGTCGAACGCGGGGCGCGTGCGGCTGCTGAAGAGCTCAACGTACGGCTGGTAGAAGAAGGGCCGCGGGCCAAGCAACGTGAGAACAGTGTCGGGAATCGCCAGCTCGCGAGGGTCGAGTGCTGAAATCAGGCTAGAGAGAGCCGCGCGCTGGGTCGCGGCATCAATTGGGCGGGTCGCCTGCACCCGATCGCCGCGCACAGCGTTCGCGTACTCCATCCCGCCAATTGTCTTGGTCAGGGAATTGATTGCGAACCGGTGCATGAAATAGAGCGGCACGAAACGCTCCTGCAGCAGCGCTACCGGCTCACCCACGCGGATGTTGCGCTCTCCGAATCTGGATATTGCAACGCGTCGGGCGCTCATTTCATGCTGGAGGAACTCTGAGGCCGCCGACGCATCGTCCCACAGATTCGTCCGTGGATCCGACGAGAAATCGGGACGCGCGTCGGCGTCCGAAAGGAAGAGGAGTCCCCGTCGCAAGCCGTCTTCGACTATGGCACTCAAAGAGTCCGCCTCGCTGGCAGCGGGGAAAATGCCGTAACCCCAGTGGATGGCGAACACGTCGTAAGCTCCGGGTCCCGAGGAGTACGCACTCGAGACATCGATATTCCCAGCCGCGTTGACGGTGACGCGCGGCGGAGGATAATCCATCACCGAGCCGCGATCGTAAGTCGACGCGATGTAGTTGTGTGACAGGCCCAGCGTGTGTCCCACCTCGTGGGCGCTGACCTGTCGAACGCGGGCGAGCACGAAGGCAGTGTCGGCCGCCGCCGCGTCCGCGCCGAAAAGTCCGGCGTAGATGTTGTAGTCCGTTCGCGCGCGGTGCGAGTCCAGGCGCGCCATGCCTTTGATGATCTCGCCGGTCCGCGGATCACTGAGCGCGCCTCCGACCGACCACCCGCGCTCGTTTCTATTCTCCCACTGGACGACGTTGTACCGAGCGTCCATCGGATCCACACCCTCGGGGAGATCCTCGACTTTGAATCCACCCTTGAGCCCCGCGCGATCGAACGCATCGATCCACCAGCTCACGCCCTGCTTCGTCGCGGTTCGTATCGGTTCCGGAATTCCACGGTCTATGTAGTAGATGAGCGGGTTCTTGATCGGACTGTTCGGATCCGCCGGATTGACGCGCTCGAGGCGGTGACGTGCGATCCAGCGCTGCTCGAGCGGCTGCTGAATCGGTTGCGCGTAATCCTTGAACAGGATGCCAAAGAATCCAACGCGCGGATCCAGGGTGCGTGGCTTGTAGGCGGGATCGGGAAGCTGTAACAGGGAAATGTGCTGCCTGAGAGTGAACGATCTTCCGTCCGGAACGATCGACGAGATGATGCCTCCAGGCTTCCCCTGAGCGGCGAACGTCAGCGCGACGTCGACTTCGGTGTTTTCCGGGAACGCCTTCGTGTAGGGCCGATAGATGCTCGACCGGTCGCGAACCACGGAGTATGCGCCTTCGTTGCTGGAAGTGATCGCTCCCGCCACGTCGTTCCAGTCGCGCATGAAGAAGTCCGTTGCATCGACGACAAGCCGCTGGCCGTCCTGACCGATGATCGGGAGTGACGCGGGAGTGCTGGGTGGGAATGCCTCGAAGACTGTCCGCGCGTGGGCCGGATTGTCGGCCGCCGACGTGCGGTAGTTCCAGTTTTCGAACACGACGAGGACACGGTCCCCGGTCCTGTCGAACCGCGTGACGTACGAATCGCCGCTCGCGCCGCGGTCGAGGCCGATGGGATTCGATCCCAAGCCCGTGGCGAGGCTGACGAACATCAACGCGCGGGTCGAGTCACGCGGGATCTCGATGTAGATCTTCCCCTGCTTCGGATCGAGATACAGCGGAATGAATCCGTCACGCTTTTCCATTCCCGCGATTTTTGCCTGAAGCGAGGACCCGGTTACAGCCTGTGTTGCGGGCGCGGTCGTCGTCTGATGCTGCGCGGACGTCGACGCGCAGGCAATGGCGCCGAAGATGGTCGCACTGAGGAACACTGTATTTCTGCTTGCCATTGGGCCTGAGGCTGTGGGGAGGCCGAAATTTCCACAGCTGCAGCCCGCGCGCAAGGCTGGCTGGTTACTGAATCACCGACTGCGAGGAGAGCAAAGCCCTCGCAGTTCTAGTCTGCCCGTCCTGCTCTCGACGCTGAAGCACTGCTGCCTTCGAGCAACGAGGTGCGTGTTCCCGCGAGCGGGATCGTCACTGTGAATACCGACCCGACGTCGACATCGCTTCTGACCTGTATGTCTCCGCCCATGCCACGCGCCAGACCGCGGCTGATTGCCAGGCCGAGTCCAGTGCCGTCGGTAGTCCTGGTCAGCCCCCGATCGAGCTGGACGAACGGCTCGAATACCGCTTCCTGTTTTTCGCGCGGTATGCCCGGCCCGTTGTCTTCGACATGAATCGAAATCGACTTTTCCCTCAGAGTGCAGGAAACCCGGACGCGTCCCCCAACCGGCGTGAACTTCACGGCATTGGACACGAGGTTGATCATGATCTGCCGAAGCTTGTCGGGATCGGTTCGCGCGAACAGCGTGCCGGCGGGCGAATCGCACTGGTAGGCGAGGGACTTGGCTCGCGCGAGCGGGCTCACCACGGCGTCGAGGTCGGCGATCAGCGGACGGAGCGGCACATCGATGACGTCGTATTGCACTTCGGTCGCTTCGAGCCGCGTGAAGTTCAGGATGTCGGTGATGATGCCGAGCAGATGCTCCTGGCTGCGCTTGATGCGCGCGAGATCGGATTTCTGCGCGTCTGTGAGTGGTCCGCGCAGCTCCATCTCGAGCAGATCCACATATCCGCCGATGGAGTTCAGGGGAGTGCGCAGCTCGTGGCTCATCACCGTGAGGAACTCGGCCTTTGAGCGGTTGGCGGAGTCGGCAGCGGCCCAGGCCTTCCTGGCCTCACTGATGACGGCGCGCAGCTCCTCGTTGGTGAGGGCGAGCTCGTGTGCGAGCTCGCGGGCTTCGCTGGTCTGGTGCTCGAGCTGGCGGGCCTGCGTCTGAAGGAGATGATTGCTCTCCTCGAGCGCAGCCATGCGGGCAGCCGCAATCTCGCGCTGGCGTGACATCCTCACAGCACGGAAAACCGCGTTGATTTTTGAGAAGGTAAATGGCATCATCGCGCCCGCATTCCCGGGTATCTGGGAGACGATTCTTTCCCCGCCAGGGCCACTCAAGCCGCTATCCGCGTCGGCGGAAGCGCGGCTAGCCGCACCTAACGCAGATTTGTGACATGTCCCTGCTTGACTCCGGATCGGGGGCGACGGGCGCCCAGGATCCCCACGCCTCGCACAGAAAAAGCGTACGGGTAAACGGCTGACCGGATGCGCTCGTTATTGTATCTTGTAGGCCACTCAGACCCGGTAGCTCAGTTGGTAGAGCAACGGACTTTTAATCCGTAGGTCGTGGGTTCGAAACCCACCCGGGTCATTGCGCCGGCTTTCCAAGATTTGTCTGGCGCCTTTAGGTGACGAGGACTAGGTTGCCGATGGTGGTAGGCTGCTTCCCCGGAGGGTGGAATGCGGCAATTGCATTGGGTGCCCGTCGCTGGTCTTTTCCTCGCCGCTTCTCTTACTGGCTGCGCCTCTTCCAGCCATCGCTCGCCGGGCACCGCCGCCCGCCCCGATGTCATCAGCTCAGACGAGATCGCGCGCTCGTCGGCGACGAATGCCTGGGATCTCCTCCGAAAGCGCGCCAGGCAATACAACTTTGCCGAGGATCGTTACGGGCGCCCGCGCTTCATCAGAACGAAGCACGGCCAGAGCACGGTCTTGCTCGCGGGTGCCGACAGTCCTCTGGTGCTTGTCGATGGAGCTCGGCTCTCCGATGTCGCGGCGCTGCGTGACATGCCTACCGATTCCATCGACAGCATCGAGCTGCAGAATGGCATCACGGGCACGTCGTCGCAGGGTACAAACGCCTGTGCAGGAGTCATCTACATCCACACCAAGGAAGCTTCTTCGACCTGAAAGCGCGCCGGGCGACATGGCCGGCTACGCACTGCGGTGCGGCTAAAAACAAAACGCTCCGCCGAGGGAAAGTATCCTCGGCGGAGCGTTTTCTTACTCTTGCAACCGACTACAGCCTAGGGCACATCCTGATGGCACGCACCCTTGTCGTACTCGGGATTGTTCTGTTCCTGCTGTGGAACCGGCACGTTCACATCGGTGCCGTAAAGGCCGCCCTTGAAGTAGGCGCCGTTCGGGAAAACGGTATTCACCGCGCGGCCGTAATCCCTGACCAACCTGCGGAGATCACCCAAACGGTGTGAGGTCAGGAAGAGCCAGTACGCTCTCTCCTTGAACAGCTGATCTTCCTGTGCTGCGGTGGTCAGCTGCAAAGTGAGCGGCGGCAGGGAAGTAGCTCCGTAACCCCGCAGTGCAAGCAGCGCCGCGTTGCTGCGCAATGCGTTGAGCGTTGCCAGCGCGGTAGCCGGATCTCCACCCTTCAGAGAAGCTTCCGCTTCGATGAGGCGAGCCTCGACCCCGTCGGCAACCGTGACGGTAGTCGATCGAAGCCCATACTTTGCCTGCACGAACTGAACTGTTACTCCATCGAATCCCTTGTTACCCTGTCCGGCCCGATTGGCAACGCTGTCCGCGACCCGCGGATCGACGAGGCCTGAAGTCTTCTTCAGGTTTCCGTCCGACTGGTATGGCAGCCCAATGCCTGCCTCCGCATCGGCCTCGCCGAACCTCGCAACGCTGACAGTGAACCCCCATGTGCCGTTGTTCTGACGCCCGGTCGTCTCGGAATGCACATAGTTGTATTGGAAGGTGGTCGCAACTCCGGCGACAGCGAGGGCGGCTTCCGGGTACTTCGCCTGGTCGAGCAACGCGCGACCCTTTCCAACCTGCGCGAGCTGCCTGAAGGTTGCAGTTAGGACACCTGCCTGCGGAACCGCCAGCGCCTGGTTGAATTTTGAGATGGCGCTGTCCAGCAGAGTGGTAGTAGATTCGGCCGCGCCGAATGTGAACGAACCATCGGGATTCTGCTTGCTGACCGGCACAGCGCCGCAGTAGTTCTCTGCGAACAGCACATACGACAGTCCGCTCAGCGACAACACCTCCGGAAACCCCGCGCTGTCCGCCGCTGTTTTGGCGCTGAGGCGGTAGTTATCAATTGCCAGATCCGCGAACGACCGTGCCCGAGTCAGGTCGAAAAACGTGCCAATCAGGCTCGTGTTAGTGAGCGTCATGGCGCGCTGGTCGATCTCGATGCGGGTCGGAAACGTCTCGGTGTTGATGAACTCGTCGGCCAGCATCCCCGAGAGATGAATCTGCTCGACGTCGGCGTTTCCGCCGTTATAGGCAACGCCGAAGTTTCCTACTGCTCCGGCGCGCTGGGCCGGCAGCGCGGCGGCACCCTGCAACGCCTCCGGTCGTGCCACATCCGGGTCGGTTACCTTAAGCAAATCCTCGGTGTTGCATGCCGTAAACATGGCGAGCAAAGCAAACGCTGCCAGTCGCGCCGGCGTGAGCCGCCGATCGCGCAATGAGTATTTATATCGCATTTGATTTAATCTCAGTGAGTGAAGTGGGCTCAGAAGTTGACGGTGACGCGGGCAGTCCAGTTCCGCGTCGGTGGTAGCGTCAGGAAATCCGAAGTGCTGAAATTCGCACCCGGCGTCGAATTGGTTTCCGGATCGAACCCTTTGTAGTCGGTCCAGGTCTTCAGGTTTCTTCCGGTGATGCTCAACTCCATTGCGCGGCCAAACGCCCGAACCATTCTATCCGGCGCTCTGATCGTGAATGTGAGCTCGCGCAGCTTGGTGAAAGTCGCGTCTTCGATGTAGCCGGCATCCGTGGCGAGCGCGGTCGCGGCAATTGCAGCGGCCTGATCCGCCAGCGGAGTGTTCTTGTCGTAAGCTTCCTGGCAATTCAGGAACGTGCACCGGAACCGGCGGGTGTTGTCGAACAGCTTGTAACCGCCCTTGTGGTCGAAGAATGCCGAAATCTTGAACAACTTGCCCAGTGTCAGCGTCGGCGTAATGCCGAACTGGTGGGTGG
This sequence comes from Gemmatimonadaceae bacterium, assembly GCA_035317285.1. GTDB lineage: Bacteria > Gemmatimonadota > Gemmatimonadetes > Gemmatimonadales > Gemmatimonadaceae > UBA4720. Next base: position 19,551 of record DATHHC010000173.1, read on the forward strand.
GTAGCGGGTTTCCGAGATAAACCGCGGTGTCACTCAGCGTGATTTCGCTGCGCGCGATGATTCCGTCCGTGTTCGCGTCGTTGAACGTGTAACTGCGCTGGAAGTACGACCCGAGCGGGACGCCGACACGGTGCTGCTGCTGCGTGTTCACGACGATCGGCGGTACCGGGTCTCCCGTCGGCAGCAAGCCCAATGACAGAAGCTCGTTCTTGTTGGTGGAGCTCGTGAGGGTAAAATCGAAGCCCACCATGTCCAGGTCGAGCACATGCGTGGTCATCGCGACTTCCCACCCGCTGTTCCTGACGGAGCCGAGATTCTGGAACTGGGTCGTCGTGAGACCGAGCGACGGCGGGAGCGGAACCGCAATGAGAAGATCGTCCGTCTTCTTGGAGTAGTGGGTGACCTCCAATCCAACGCGTTCGTCGAGGAACCCGGCGTCGAAACCAAGCTCGGTTTCCCTGGATTTTTCGGGACGCAGCGCGGGATTGCCGGTTCCACCGATCGTGATTCCCGGAACGTCCACCCCCGCGACGGTTACCGTCTGCGCGTTGAAGAACGTGATGGCGTCGCGGAAGTTCGGTTTCTGACCCGACTTTCCGTTTGCTGCCCGCAACCTGAGCGAGCTGAACAGAGGAGTCTTCGGGAAGAACGGTTCTTCGTTGACGACCCAGGACAGAGTGACCGACGGATAGTTGATGCTGCCGAAATCCTGTCCGAAGGCGCTGTTTTTGTCGTTCCGCAATGCTCCGCTAAGGAAGACCCGGTCGCGCCAGGCGAGATCTTCACGGATCAAACGACTGATTGTCTTGTTGTCCGTGTTGGTTTCATTCACCGCGAAACGCGCGCTCGCGCCGGCCAGAGAGCCCGTTCCACCGAGGAGCTTGGCACCAAACGCATTCGTGCCCCGGATCATTTCCTTGCTGAAGAGGCCGCTCACCTTCGTCGTGGCTTTGAGCCCCTCGAACGGGTTGAACGCGGCTGAAAGCGTTCCGTTGGCGGTGTAGTTGTAGATGTTGTAAGGATTCGACGAACGCTGTCCGTCGGGCAGAGACCCGAAGTTCACCTTGTTTGGCGGCACGAGCTCGTTGTCGAACCGGTTCAGGTAGTCGAGTCCGGAAACCACGGTGGCAGTGAGCCACGAGAGCGGCTGGTAGGAGGAGTTGATGGTGCTCTCGAACCGATTGATGTCCTGGCGCGTGTTGATATTGGCGATCTGCCCCGGGGTTGCTCCGCTCAGGTAGCCGAGTCTGACGGTGTCGTCGCGTGCCTGACCGAGCAAAGCGGCCGAGACAATTCCGAGTGTGTTGTTGTCGTTCTGCGGGAGTCGCAGGTGATCGGTGAGGTAGCTCGTTCCGACCTGGAGATTCCAGTTGTCACGGAGCTGCATCGAAACGTTCGCACGCCCCGACGCCCGCTGGTCCAGGCTCGTCTCGAAGACACCCTGTTGCTTGTCGTAATTTCCCGCGACGTAGTACGTAACCTGATCGGTTCCGCCGTTGACGCTGGCGCCGTAGGCGCCACGTTTTCCGTCGATGAATGGGCTGTGCGTGACAAGCGGATTGAAGGAGAACGACGAATCGGGCGCCTGGGCGCAGAGGCCGCGCGTCTGGCTGTCGAGTGTGCAGCGCGTACCGGTGAACGGCGCGCTGGTAGCGGTGCTCGTGTTGGTCGTTCTGAGGAAGTTCGCCGGGTATTCGGTGACATCCCGAATGGTCCCGCCCTCCACGAACGTCGTCCAGCGGGCCGGTCCGGACCTGCCACGCTTGGTCGTGACCTGGATGACTCCGTTGGCGGCGGCCGTACCGTACTGGGCAGCCGCGGCCGGTCCCTTCAGGACCTCGATGGTCTCGATGTCCTCTGGATTGATGTCGTTGAAGCGCGATGGCACCTGGCCACCGACGCCCAAGGTCGTCGAACCGACGGTGTTGCTCTGCGCGACGTTGTTGTTGAAGCGAATTCCGTCGACGACAATCAGCGGCTCATTGGTGAGCGAAACGGACGACGCGCCGCGGATGCGTACGCGTGAGCCCGAGCCGACAGTGCCGCCGGCTTGCTGCACATCGACGCCGGCAACCTTGCCGGTGAGAAGCTGGCTCACGTTCTGAGCTGCGGCTATCTGCTCCACCGCCGGTGTCATCGTCGTTACGGCGGATCCGATTTCGCGTTTGCGCTCGCTTTCACCGGTCGCAGTCGTAACGACCTGCTCGAGGCTGACGGCCGCCTGGGACAGCGAGAACGCCAGTTCAGTGTTGGCGGCGGATGTCACGGTTGCCGGCTGCGCGGAGGCCTGATATCCAAGCCGCAGCACGCGGACCTGATAGCTCCCCGGCCTTACTCCCGCGAGGCGGAAGCGGCCGTCGTCGCCGGTGGTGGCGCCGCGGGTCGTACCGACGATCTGCACCTGGGCCGAAGGAATTGGAGCCTTGGACGCAGCGTCGGTGACGATGCCGGTGATGGTTCCCGCATCCTGCGCTCGTCCCGGCGTCGCCATGCACAACAGCATGGCGGCCACCGATAGCCCGATCCGCAAAATGTTTCTAACAAGTCGATCTCTCATACTCCCTCCAATTCTCGCCCGAAGGCGTGCTGAATCACGTCGCGGCGAAGTGCCGTGACGCCCCGAAAACGACCGCGCGAAAACAGCGGCGTCGAAAGGCGGATGTGGAAATGACGAGCTTGCGTGGCGGTGAAACGGCAAGAAATGCGCAGATGGATCGCTGTAGCGACACTGTGCGGCTCCGCTGGCTCGTAGGAATTTCTGCTAGCGGGCGGCGAGGGACGGACTCGCGCTGCCACTCACGAAGCACGAGCCGACAGATGCGGCAACACGTGCAACGCACGCGGCTGGTCCCAACCTTCGCCCGATCGGTTAGGCGAAGAGGTAGCAGGCCCGCTTTAACGCGCTGAATTCTATACCTGGCGCGCGAGAGGTCAATACTAAAGATGGAATCCGCCGCCGCTCGGCGGTGGACTGCCGGTCAGTCCCGGTGGGCAGCAGCCGGACAGAGGCGGCTGGCCCGGTGTTACTGTTCGCGGCTACATTGGTCGTGGCTATTGATCTGTTTATCAGCATTAGCAAGCTTCACGGTCGACCCGTCCCCGTGGCCCATGGCAAAGCTGAAGAAAAACAGGCAGCCCGAGCTCTCGCGCGCGCTCAACGCCGTGCGCCGAATGGTGCGCGGTCTTCGGTCGGCGGCGGAGGCCATCGAGCGTGAATTGAGCGTCAGCGCCGCGCAGCTATTCGTGCTGAGGGAGCTGGGCGACTTCCCCGATCAGTCGGTCAAGGACCTCGCGGCCGTCACCATGACGACGCACAGCACGGTGTCGCAGGTCGTCAGTCAGCTGATCGCGAAGGGGATGGTGACGCGGACCGCCGACCTGACCGATGGGCGTCGGGCTGTGCTGCGACTGACGCGCGCGGGAACCAATCTCGTGAAAAGAGCGCCGCGCGTGATTCAGGCCGACCTGATCCAGGGATTCGGCGCCCTGCGTCAGGCTGAGCGTCGAGCGTTGGCGAATGGCCTCGAGAAATGGCTCGACGCGTCGGGCATGGCCCGCGTTCCGTCGCGGATGCTCTTCGACAAGCCGCTGCTCGGCAAGGGTGGCGCGCGAGCGGGGACAAAGTCCCGGCGCGCTCGAGCGACGCGAAAGCCGATGACGCCCCCGGAGAAATGAGAAAGGGACGTCTCGCGACGTCCCTTCCCATTCCAACCGCTGTCACCTGATTAGGTGCAGGCGACGACACCATCGGTCATGGCGTGCAGGTGATCACACCGTTGGTCATGTCGCAGGTCTTGGCAGTCTGCGAATGCGAAGCGGTCGCGCTCCATACAGGCGGCGGGCCTGGATCGCTCGTAATGACGACGGTGACATTCTGCGACGGGCTGAAGCCATTCAGCGGCGCGATACTCGTTGCGGTGCCGCCGAAATACGCACCACCCTGGTCAGCTGCGTACTGCTCCTCGTAGGTGGCCATGTTGCGCAGGTCGGACTTCATCGCTGCGACATACGCCTTCTCCTTCGTGTTGGAAAACTTCGGAATCGCGATTGCGGCAAGAATACCGATGATCACGACGACGATAAGAAGCTCAATAAGGGTAAACCCCTTTCTATTGCGTGACATGCGTTTGCTTCCTCCGCTGTGGATTTCTTCCATATCACTAGACAACTAGTGGACGAACAGCGTTCGGGCCGGGCAACGGGAATGCGTCGGCACCGACGCATTTGTGGCGTGCGCCTGGCGGAAGCCCCTACGCCGATGTTTTGGGAGGCGTCGACGGCTCTGGCGTGGGCGCAGGGGGCCCGGGCGGCGTGGCATCAGTTTTGATTTCCACCGGCGTCAGGGCAGGCTCGACGCCATTTGCCGGCGGCATCGGCGACCGCTGAATTCCGTTGGCCACCTTGCGCATCATTTTCACGAAGGCGATAGCCGACTCGGGCTCGAATTCCGTGCCCGCGCGCTCCTCGAGATAGACGAGCACACGCTCCTGTTCCCACGCGTCGCGGTAGGGGCGGCGCGTTCGCAACGCGTCGTATACATCGCAGACGTGAACGAGCTTGCTCGCCTTGTGACAATCACGTCGATAGTGCTGCGTCGGATAGCCGTGGCCGTTGATCATGATGTGGTGCTCATGCGCGACTGCCGCGGCGAGGTCGAGCCGACGCCCGCTCTCGATGATCATTTTCGCGCC
>DATHHC010000174.1:0-4404 GCA_035317285.1 Gemmatimonadaceae bacterium
GATTCTCATCGCGCAGCTCTCGCACTTCGCGCGACGCGTTCACCGTCCCGCCACCCTGCTTGCTGCGCCAGCGATAGAACGTGGTCTCCGTGATGCCCAGCTTGCGACATACCTGCACGGCGGGCGTTCCAGCCTTGACCTGGCGGAGCGCATGCTCGATCTGGTCTTGCGTGAATTTGCTTGGTCGCATCGGTTGATCCTCCATGCCGTATGCGTTCAGTCTCATCCGCGACACTACACCATGGAGGAGATATGATGAGGTTAGCGCACATCATATCCCGGGCGTATCGCCCGAAGTGCTGAAGGAGAGGTACTTCTTTTGGGTGATGTGAACTAGCTGACGCACCACTAGTGGGTCGGCATGCGGCGCTAGAGCGACCTAGTCGTCGTGGCTGTGCGCGTACGCGGCGATCTGCAGGCGCGAGTGGAGCGCGAGCTTGTCCATCACGTTGCGAACGTGGCTCTTCACCGTGTCGGTAGCGATGTCGAGTCGCTGGGCGATTTCCTTGTTGCTCAGACCGACCGAGATGAGCGCGATCACCTCGCGCTCACGCTGCGTCATGCGCACTGATTCGAACGCCGCCTCGCGCCCCCGTTTTACCGCCACCTGGGCGATCTGCGAGAACAGCGTTCCCGTCATCCGGGGAGGTAGCACCTGCGCGCCGTCGGCCACCGATCGGATCGTCGCGACGAAATCCTCGAACGTCGCGTCCTTCAGGATGAACCCGGCCACGCCGGCATTCACGAACTCGGCGATCTCCTCGTGCACCGGCAGCAGATCCATGACGATGACTCGGGCACTCGCCATCTCCTTCTTCACCGTCTCGGCCAGACGGAGGGAATTCTTGTCCCGCAGGCCAACGTCGAGCAGGATCACTCGAGGATTCATCCCCTTCAGCATTTCCGCCTCGAGGCTGGTCGCGGCGAGCACGACCTCCACGTCGGGCAGCTCATTGAGCATGTCGGTCATGCCTTCGCGGACGAGGCGGTTGTCCTCGATGATTGCAACTGTGATCATGATCTGCTCTAACGGAAGCACCGCGCCGCAGCCGGAAAAGCGCCAACGCGGTTCAAACACACCTCAGCAACAACGCAAATTTAGTGCGCCGTCTCGTCGCTGCCCCAGGGGCAGAGTCAGGGGTTACCACCATGCCGGCGGTATCGCGGCCCCGATGCGCGTTCACACACTATCGGCAGCGCACCGACACCGGTCCAGTCGGCCCGTCCATCCTGCGGCCGCCCGATCGGAACGTCTTGCCGTGCCTTTCACCGCAATGTTAGTTCTCTGTGACCAGAACGTGCGATGGCGGGCGGACTACGTATCCGACAATCAGACCTGACCCACATGACCAAATTCGCCAACATTCTCGGGACCGTCGGCAACACTCCCGTCGTCAGGATCGGCAAGCTCGCACCGCCGAGCGTCAACCTCTACGTCAAGATCGAAGCGTTCAATCCGCTCGGCTCGGTGAAGGATCGCCTTGCTCTTGGAATCATAGAGGACGCGGAGCGCACGGGCGCTCTGAAGCCGGGACAGACAGTAGTCGAGGCGACGAGCGGTAACACCGGCATCGGTCTCGCCATGGTGTGCGCCCAGAAGGGCTATCCGCTCGTGGTCACGATGGCCGAGTCATTCAGCATCGAGCGGCGAAAGCTGATGCGCTTTCTCGGAGCCAAGGTCATTCTGACGCCGGCGGCCGAGGGCGCGACGGGGATGGTCCGAAAAACGATCGCGCTCGCGAAGCAGAATAAGTGGTTCTATACGCGGCAGTTCGAGAACGAGGCGAATGCTGATTTTCATTCGAGAACGACGGCGAAAGAGATCATCGCCGATTTCGCAGGTGAGCGGCTGGATTACTGGGTGACGGGCTTCGGGACAGGCGGCACGCTGAAGGGAGTCGGGCGCGTGCTCGCCAAGGAGCGGCCCGAAGTGAAGGTCATTGTGTCCGAACCAGCCGACGCGCCGATGCTCACGAGCAAGACGCCGCAGGAACGGGAGTCCGACGGCTCACCGGCTGCGCGACACCCGGCGTGGAAGCCGCATCCGATCCAGGGCTGGAGTCCCGACTTCATCGCGAAGCTCACGGGCGACGCCGTGGACATGAAGCTCGTCGATCGCGTCATCACTGTGTCTGCTGCCCAGGCTATACACTGGAGCAAGCAGCTCGCGCAAAAAGAAGGAATCTTCGTCGGAATCTCCGCCGGCGCGACGTTCGCCGCAGCGCTCGAGGTCTCCGCCGACGCGTCGAAAGGAGCGACGCTGCTCTGCATGCTCCCCGACACTGGGGAGCGCTACCTCACTACGCCGTTGTTCGCGGACATCCTGGCGGAGATGAACGAGGAAGAGCTCGCAATCGCCCGAACGGTCTGAGCGGGGCGCGGTCAAGCGCCGATAGATGTTGTGAGGATTCCGAGATGCGACCGGGAACGCGTTACTTCGTCAGCGCTTGGCGAATTTGAGGTGTGTTACGCCGGGCGCAGCGACCGTCCGCACCAGCTCGAGCCCGTGCAGATCGTCGCCGACACCGTCGAAGAGCCGCTCACCACTGCCGAGTAGCGTCGGCACGACGCTGATCTCCATCTCATCGACGAGGTTGGCCTTGAGATACTGCTGCGCGGCACTCGCTCCGCCGGCGAGCGACACATCCTTGCCGCGTGCAGCCCGGCGCGCTTGTTCGAGCGCCGCCTCGATGCCGTTTGTGATAAACGTGAAGGTCGTTCCACCTTCGAGCTCGAGTGGCTGGCGGTCGTAATGCGTTAGCACGAACACGGGATGATGGAACGGTGGATTGGCTCCCCACCAACCGTTCCACGGTTTTCCGGGATCCCAGGGACCAGGATGGCCCCCAAACATGTTGCGCCCCATCACCGTGGCTCCGATGTTGGCAAGCGACTCCTCGATGACGGCGGTGCTTTCATTGACCTTGCCCCCTTCCATCTCGTGCGGCTCGCGAAATGCCGCGAGCTCAAAAGCCCAGTCGTGGAGTCGCATGCCGCCGATGCCGAGCGGATTCTCCACGCTCTGGCTAGGACCGGCAACAAACCCGTCGAGCGACATCGAGATCTTGAACCGCAGCTTGGGCACGTCTGTTTCCTCCGATGAATTTTTGCCCGGCTCAAAAACTTCGCTGCCGGTATACAATGCTCACATCCCCGGTCTGACTCGGCACGAGGTATGGTGGACGCGGCGGAATCGTCACGCCCGGAACAGCGGGAATGCCCGGCCGGCGGGCTGCCAGATCGAAATCAATGTGGCTGCCCGCGGGAATCGAGAGCGCGACGATCGCACCGCTGGCGGGAACGGCCCAGTATTGCATGACCCAGTCCCGCGTACGATGGCGGTACCGCGTCGTGTCGACGTCGCGCCCATCGATCGAGGACGTGAGAACTTTCGCTCCGCGCGCGCGCATCACGAGCCCCGTGGTTCCAGCCGGCGCGACGACTCGCAGCACCACGCGGCGGGTTCCGTCAATCAACGTGTCGCCAACCAGCGTCGCGTCCGGGGCACCGAGCGGCACGCGTTGAACTTGTCGGCCCGTGAAGCGGCCGGCATCCGACAAACGCGCCGTCCACGCGGGACGGGGTCCGGATGCGTTCCGCCCGATCGCATCCCGCGTCCACGGATTCGTCACACTGCCAAGCGTACCGAGCCACGCATCGCTCGCGTCTGCATTCTCGGCATACACCAGCGCGCTGCGGAGAGGGTGATCGGGGCTCGGATGCACTGTGAGCGCGGCGATCACGAGACACACGACGCCCGAAACGGCGAGCCACAATGCGGGGGACCGCGCGCCGCCGGCAATGAGATCGAGTTGCGGGGCAAGCAGAAGGGCGATGAGCGACGTCACCGCGCACAGTGCGATCGCGCCCACACCGGTGACGCCGAGCATTATCACGGAAACACCGTAGGTGAAGCCGACGAGTATGAGCAGAGTCACGATGGCGGCCGCCCAGCCAGCCACCTCGCGGCCGCGCGTGAAAAACGCCGCGCCCGCGGCGAACAGCAGTGGCCATGTGAATAGGTAGCCGACACCAGGAACTCGAATCGAGAGCACGAGCGCGAGGACCAGCCAGACGATGAGAGCGCCGACCTGGAGGCCCCGAGAGGTCGACCATCGCCTGGCAACCGAATAGCAAATGGCCGTCACAGATAAGGCGAGCAGCACGCCGGCTGTCGCATACAGTCCACTCCAGATCGCGGGGCCGCGGAGCATTCTGCCGACGAGCCACCCGATACTACCGCAGAGCACCACCGCGACGAGCACCGTGACCACTCCGGTGCCGACACCCTTTCGGTCGCGAACGACGAGTGTTCCGACGAGCACGAGGGCCAGAATCGCCAGCGGGATCTCGAGCCCCTGCGGATAAACGACCAGCCCGACGATTGGCAGATCGAAGAACACA
>DATHHC010000175.1:0-16764 GCA_035317285.1 Gemmatimonadaceae bacterium
GGCCGGCGTCATCGACCCGACCAAGGTCACCCGCACCGCGCTGCAGAATGCGGCGTCGATCGCGGGACTTCTCCTCACGACCGAAGCGCTGATCGTCGAGAAGAAGGAGCCGGCTGGTGCCGGCGCGCAGGGTGGCGGCAATCCGGGCGGAATGGGAGGGATGTACTAGCCGTTCGCCCGGCAAGTAATTCGAGCGGGAGTCGCGGTTGCGGCTCCCGCTTTTTTTTTGTGGCCGGCCCTCCCTTGACGCGAAAGTCTGGGCGCGATAGTATCCAGTCACAATCGAAGACCTGTGGTAATTTGCCGCGTATTGCAGCCACGTTAAATAAATGCTAAAAAGCGAGGAACGCCCGCGGCCATTCAGCCTCGGGCGTTCTGCTTTAATGCGCGGAGTCCTTCAACCAGACTCCCCATGACTATCCAGCAGCAGCTCGAGATCGAACCCACGCCCGCGCTCCACGACTTTCCCGCCGTGTCGGGCGGCACTCGCAGCGCCACAAGCCCTCCGAAGTTCATACCGCACCCGAAGCGTGCGGTCACGAGCGTCACCGATGTCCCGCGAACGGTACGAGTCGCGCTCGCCGGATGCGGCGTTGTCGGTGGCGGTCTCGTGCGGCTTCTCCACGAGTCCGCGCCAGCAATTGCGGCGCGCTTCGGCGTCCGCTTCGCGCTCACGCGCGTTCTCGTGCGTGATACCGCACGCGAGCGCAACATCCCGCTCGACCCGCGACTCTTTACGAACGACCTCGATGCCTTTCTCGCGGAGGATGCCGACGTCGTCATCGAGGCGGTTGGCGGCGAGGAGCCGGCGACGACGATCGCGCGCGCCGCGCTGACGCGCGGATCGAAGCTCATCACGGCCAACAAAGATCTTGTCGCCTCGCACGGCGACAGCCTCTCGGCGCTCGCTCACGAACACCACTCCAGTCTGGATTTCGGAGCAGCGGTGGGCGGAAGCGCGCCGGTGATTTCGACGCTGCGTGACCTGGTGGGCGCCTCGACGCCGGTATCGGTGCGCGGAATTCTGAACGGGACGTCGAACTATGTCATAACGCTGATCGAACGCGGAGTGAGTCTGGATTCCGCCCTCGCGTCGGCGTGCGAGCGCGGCCTGGCCGAGGCCGACTGCGCGCGCGATCTGGATGGACGGGATGCGGCGGCGAAGCTCGCGATCATCGCATGGATCGCATTCGGCATACGGCCGGCTGACCTGCACGTTCGCCGAACGTCATTGGTTCCAGGTCTCGAGCGCCTGGTGCGAATTGCATCGACGACCGGAGCGCGCGTCCGTCTCATCGCGGAGTGTACCAGGCTGTCAGGGAATCGCGTGACGGCCGCAGTCGAGCCCGTGATCGTTCCCGCGGAGAGCGCGTTCGCGCGAACCGTCCTCGAGGAAAACCGAGTCGATGTAGATCTTGGCTGGCGCTCCCCTTTGAGCGTGTCCGGCCCTGGTGCAGGTAGTGCCCCAACGGCCGCGGCACTGCTTAGCGATCTGCTTCGCGTTACACCGCCCCCGAACGACCGCGGTGCCGGGGTCGCACAATTTCTCTCTATCGCTGACCCGCGGGAACATCGCTGGCTCGTGGCGACTCAGCTCGATTCCGAGGCACTACAGCGAACTGCTGCCGCGGTTGGGCTTGGTTCCGAGCGATATCTCGCCGACGGTGCCAATGCGGCGATCATCACCGCTCCAACATCCTGGGAATCCGTGCAGCGCCTGATTGGCGCGTTGGGCGTGTTGACCGAAACGCCGTCGGTCGCGCGATACGATGTCTCGACGGAAAGGGAGGTGCTCCAATGACCGCAATTGCACTTGTGCCATCCGACGATCTGAGATCCACTACCAGCGCCGAACCTTCGCGTGATCTGCTCGGGCTCGATACGCTGGGGGTACAGGCCGAGATCGTTGGGCCTCCTGGAGCGCCTGTCATCGCCGTCCTCGGCGGCATATCCGCGTCGAGACACGTGACTTCGTCTCCGCTTGATACGACTGTCGGATGGTGGGAAGACGTGGTCGGCCCTGGCCGCGCGATCGACACGCGGCAGTTTCAGGTAATCGGCATCGACTATGTCACCGCCGGAAGTGGAGGGTTGCCGGTTACGACCATCGATCAGGCCGAAGCACTCGCCACGGCGCTCGATCGAGCGGGCATCCGCTGCCTGCACGCAGTGGTGGGCGCATCGTATGGAGGAATGGTCGCACTCGCGTTCGGCGCCAGATTCGCCGGGCGTGCAAAGCGTCTGATCGTGATAAGCGCCGCTCACGAGAGCGATCCTATCGCGACGGCGCTCCGACATCTTCAGCGTCGCGTCGTCGCGCTTGGAAACGCGGTGGGTCGCGAGCGGGACGGATTGGCGATCGCCCGCGGCATCGCCATGACGAGCTACCTGACGCCCCGCCATTTCGAGGAGCGCCTCGAGGGGTGTGATCGTGATGATTCACGCGTCGTCGAGGATCGCATCGGGAACTTCCTGAAATCAAACGGGGAAGAGTTCGCCGATCGCTGGACGTCCGAGAGGTACAACGCGCTCTCGCTCTCGCTCGATCTTCACAAGATCCGGCCCGAGGATGTCACCGTCCCCGCCACCGTGATTGCGATCAGCAGCGATCGGCTCGTCGGGGTCGCGCAAAGTCGCGAGCTCGCGAACAGGCTGGGCGGCCCCAGCCAGCTCATTGAGCTCGACTCATCTCTTGGCCACGATGCGTTCCTCGGCGATTCCCGCATCGGTCGTTTCGTCAATGAGCTGCTCCAGCTCGGAGTGGAGGTACCGTCATGACCGACCAGATCAAACATTCATCGACACGTCCTTCCCGGCGGCCGTCAACCTGCGCCGTGCGCGCCGGCATTGCGACCGATCTGCATCATGGGGCGGTGGTACCTCCAATTCATCTCTCTTCGACCTTCGCCTTCGAGGGTTTCGGGAAGAAGCGGCTCTATGACTACACGCGCACAGGAAATCCAACGCGTGAGTACCTCGCCAACGCCCTCGCCGAGCTCGAGGGTGGAGAGGGAGCAGTCGTGACGAGCACGGGAATGTCGGCGGTGGCGCTGGTGCTGCAGCTCGTGCGGCCCGGAGATCTCATACTCGCCGCTCATGATTGCTATGGGGGAACCCACCGCATCCTGCGATCGCTGGCCGCACGCGGGCAGTTTGACGTCGCATTCGTCGATCTCACCGCTGAAACCGCCGTGCAAACGGTAACCTCGCGCCAGCCGAAACTGTTGTGGATTGAAACGCCGAGCAATCCACTGCTCAGGGTGACGAACCTCGCCCAAGTCATCGAAGCGGGGCACGAAGCTGGAGCGATCGTGGCAGTGGACAACACCTTTCTCTCACCGGCGCTGCAGCGGCCGATGGAATTTGGCGCTGACCTCGTCGTTCATTCGACAACGAAGTATCTCAACGGACACAGCGACGTCGTCGGAGGCGCGGTCGTGGCATCGGACGCGGCGCTCGTCGAGGAATTGGCCTGGTGGGCCAACTGTCTTGGAATCACTGGCGCTCCATTCGACAGCTTTCTCACTCTTCGTGGAGTCCGGACACTTCATGCGCGGATGCGTGTTCATTGCGAGAACGCCGCGCGTGTCGTGGAGCTTTTGTGCGGTCATCCGGCGGTAAAGCGTGTCTACTATCCCGGGCTGGTCTCGCACCCTGGACACCACGTGGCAGCGTCACAGCAGGACTCGTTCGGCGCAATGGTGAGCTTCGAGGTAAACGGCGGACTCGAGGCAGTGCAGCGGCTCGTCAATGCGCTCCAGTGCTTCACGCTTGCCGAATCGCTGGGAGGCGTAGAGAGTCTTATCGCTCATCCCTCGACGATGACCCACGCATCAATGGATGAGGCGGCGCGCGCGACGGCTGGGATCGAGGATTCGCTGTTGCGTCTATCCGTTGGAATTGAGCACTCGGACGACCTAGTCGCTGATCTGGGAGCAGCGCTCGACGATGCGTACGAGCTCGCTTCGGATAGTTACGCGGATGCTGAAAGCCCCGAGGTCCGCGCGACCGTCTGACCGTTGCACTCGTGCTTCCCGGGCTGCACTATCTACGGCCGGGAAGTCACACCCTCACGCTCTTGCAGCAGGATGGCACCATGTCAGCGAAACTTGCCTCACTAGCGTTCATCCTTGTCGCGGCCGGCTCGCTCGCCGCTCAAGCGCAGGATACCCGTTACATCATCACTCGTCTCGGAACCGACACCGTTGCGATCGAACGATACACGCGAACTTCGAGCAAATTGGAAGGCGACGTCGTGGTCCGAAACCCGCGCGTGCAGACGTATCACTACACTTCCGATCTCGGCGCTCGAGGGGAGCTGAAGAACTTTCGTCTGACTGCGCGCCGCGCGGACGCGGATCCCTCAGCGCCCCCGCGAATTCAGATAGTCGATACGTTCCAGGATTCCGTCGCGGTGATCGAGGTTTCGCGCGCCGGTGTTCGCGACTCTACACTTTCCGGGCGTAAAACGTATCGCGGAGGAATAGCCCCACAATTTCCAAACGAGCCGCCCTCTTACGGCATCTACGAGCAGATTCTCGCCAGCTCTGGCTTGAAGGGCGACAGCGTTTCGTACGTCCTCATGGGACCCGGCGGCGGACAGGTGCCCGCGATCATCCTTCGCAGAAGAGGCGCGGACTCCGTAGCATTCTCCAGCACTTTTTTCCCCGGCTGGATCGAAATCGCCCGTGTTGATTCGCGCGGCCGTATTCTAGGTGTGAATTCCCTTGCGACGACCATCAAGACTGTAGCCGAAGCCGCTCCGAGCCTCGACTACGACCGCGTTGTATCCGGGTGGGCTGCTGCCGAAAAGGCAAAGGGGCCACTGGGTCAGATGTCACCGCCCGACACTGTCAGAGCCGCAGTCGGCGGAGCGAACCTCGTCGTCGCGTACAGCCGTCCGCTCAAGCGGGGTCGCGTGATCTTCGGCAATATCGTTCCGTGGAATGCGGTTTGGCGTACGGGTGCCAACGCGGCGACGATGTTCACCACCGACAAGGATCTCGCATTCGGAAGCACGGTTGTGCCCGCGGGTAAATACACACTCTGGACGGTTCCCACACCGACCGGAGCAAAGCTGATCTTCAATAGCGAGACAGGGCAGTGGGGGACGGACTATCACGCCGACAAGGATTTCGCGCGCGTCGATCTCGCGGTGAAGCAGGCGTCGCCGCCCGTCGAGCAGTTCGTGATCGGTGTCGTGCCGCAGGGACAGGGAGGCCTGCTACGCTTCGCCTGGGATGACAAGGAGTACTCAGTACCGTTCACCGTCAAATAGCCGTGACGTCAGCAGGGATTCCGGCGCGGGGCGATCGCTGGCTCCGCGCCGTTGGTTACGGATTGCTCGCCGAGGTGGCGACAATCATCACCATCATTGCGGTGACGGTACTCTACCGATACGTCTTTGTCCGAGGCTTGGCGGAACCGGCCTACGCGTCGTTCAACGAGCGCGTCGGAGAAGTTGTCGGGATCGTCGGGGGCACGCTCTACACCTTTCTCTTCGCGCAGAAACTGATGCGCCACGTATCGAGCCGGCAGATCGCTCATGGAATCGTCGTGGCACTGGCGGCCGTTGCGCTGTCGGTGGGCGGCTCGATCGCCGGGCATCAGGGTCTTCCGGGTGGATACCTGATTGCCACGCTACTCAAGATCATCGCGGGCGCGTTGGCTGGATTCCTCGCGATGAAAAAGGATTTATCAGTCACGACCTGACGCAACTCTCCTGATCCCCCGGGGCTACGAGGAACAGCCAGCGCGCGACCCCGGGCCGGCCTAACCCTGGATCGTGAGCATGATCGGAGTACTGAGATAAATCGTCTTCTCCTCGCGCCGAGAGTGGATGATCCGCCAGAACCAGTTTTCCTCGCGCGGCTCTCCTCCATGCTCCATGAGAATCTTGGCGAGGTCGGCCACGTCGTTCGGATCCATTCTCAGGCATCCGTGCGACGCGGCGGAGCCAAGGCTCTCCACATCGCCGGTGCCGTGGATGTAGTAAGTAGGGTCCTGAAAGAAAATCTTGACGACCTTCATCGGATTCCCGGCCTCCCCCGGGCCCTTAGCGGTTTTCCCCTTCGCCCAGTCGGCGTTCGGCGGCGGATGCCAGCTCGGGTTCCAGACGATCCTCTCGATCGTGAACTCCCCAGTTGGAGTGGGATACCGGTCCTGGCCGATGGCGACGTCGAACGTTTTGATAGTGTTGTCACCCAGCTTCACGACGATATTCCGCGCGCTCAGACTCGCGTGCAGCGTAAGCTGGGTCTCTGGTGACGCGATGGTCGCGATGTCTATGGCGGGGATTGTGTCGCGGCCCGCCGTTGGGGCGGTACGGGGCAGTTCGATCTGGGCGGAAACCGCCGCCGGCCAGAGCGCCCCCGCCAAGAGGCTCGCGATCGCTAAAGTCTTGCTGTATATGGTCATATGACTGCTGAGGTTTCCCCGGTTTTTGTAGGCTTTCATGGCGTTCATTAATACAAATGTCGTTCCACAACGGGCGCCATTTTGTGGCTACGGCAAGGGAACTTTCCGCGCAGCCACGGCCTCGCGTCGACGTTAAAACGGGCCGATGAGAGGCGGGTCAGGAGTCGTGGCGTATGACCCGATCCATGGAGCCTTTCGAGAACGGGATCCGTGGCCGCTTGTTGGGGGTGCGGCAGACGGATTGCGGACGGAGCTACATTATGCAGTCACGTATCGCAGCTCACCGGAGAACGAGATGACGACGAGCAAGGAAACCGAGTGGATGAATCACCCGAGGCTGCGGAAACTCGTGACAGCAGTCAACGAGCTCACTCTCGCTGAACGAATTACGCTCGTGAAAGGTCTCGTTCCCGCCATCGCCGACGAGCTGTCAGACACTGAGTACGAGAGATTCGTCGACACGATACGACTGCGCGGTGAGCGCTTTCACGAAGCGCAGTCGCATCCGGGCGAGGGAAGAGCCGAGAGAAAAATCCCGGGCGACCGCGACATCGAAGGCCGATAGGGGGCCCAATGAACTTCTACTGGGGTTTCGGACTGCTCATCGTCGCGGCGGTTCTGTTCGCGTTCTTCGCGGGAACACGGAAACCAAAGCCGTAGGCTAGATCCCGAGTGCGAGCTGGATCGGCTGGGAAGCCGAGCTCGTGTTCGCACCCACAACTATCGGCCCGACGACGCTGCTCTGTGCCGCGGCAGTGAGGCGCCCCTTGAATCGCGTGCGTCGCAGTGAGTCCCCGACGGTCGCGAGCGCGGTACGCGGGTTGTTGTTCTGTTCGCTCAGGTGAGCGAGCACAATGTTGTTGAGCCCCGAATGCATGCTCTGGCTCGCCGCACTCGCCGCATCGCGATTGCTCAGATGCCCGAACTTGCCGCGGATTCTCGCCTGGAGTGATGCCGGGTAGGGTCCGGCGCGCAGCATTCCTTCATCGTGATTCGATTCTATGACGAGCATGTCCAGCTTGTCGAGCGCGCGGGAAACGCTGTCAGTCACGTGTCCCAGATCGTAAACGATTCCCGCACGGGCGCCTTCAGCGATGGAGGTGACGATCACCGCGATCGGCTCGTTGGCGTCGTGCGAGACCGGAACTGTCTCGAGGTGAAAATCGCCCACGACGACGGTGCTCTTGCGAGGCGTGAGAATCGTGCGGAGCTCCGCCCACTCGGGACACATCATCCGCGTTCCGGCGGTGCAGACGACCGTCCAGCCCCATTTGCGCGCGGCCGATGCAACGCCCTTGATGTGATCGGTATGCTCGTGCGTGACCACGACTGCGTCGATCGATTCGGGACTGATGTCAGCGACGGCGAGGCGCTGCTTGAGAACACGCGGCGAAAACCCGGCGTCAACGAGGATGCGCGAACGTTCGGTCTCGATCAGAATGGCATTGCCGCTGCTTCCACTGCCAAGAACCCACAGCTTCACGAAGCACTCCAACGTTTCCTGTGCGCGTCCCCAAGCTGCTTCCGCGCCTTCTCACCGAGTGGCACCTGTCGGCGGGCCATCGCTCGCTCGGCGACTGCAAGGAATTTAACAAGGTCGAAGATCTCGTACGGCTCACCATCACCCCAGGCGAACGGAGGCACGACCTTGGGCGGCATCTTGCCGCCGAAGACGTTCGCGCCTGCTCCGATGACGCAGCCGGTGGTCAGCATGGTCCCGATGCCGGTCTTCGCGTGATCTCCGAAGAACGTGCCGAGAAACTGCTGGCCCGTGTCGCGCAGTCCCGACGGAGTCCAGAGCTGAACGGGCCCATAGGTGTTCTTCATGTTGCTGGTCGTCGTCAGGGCGCCGAGGTTGACCCAACGCCCAAGGTAGGAATGCCCCACAAATCCCGTATGCGTCTTGTTGCCATGTCCGAGAAAGATCGAATGGCTCAGCTCGCCCTGCACCTTGCAATGGTTACCGATGGACGATGCCGCGACCCGATCTCCGAGGATTTGCGAATCGCGACCAACCGACACTGGCCCGACGAGATGCGTGAAAGGCGCGATCACTGCTCCGGTTCGAATTAGTATCGGCCCGGCCGTCGCGTCGAGCACGACCTGCGGCGCAATCTGGGCGCCCTCCTCCACGAACACGCCGTACTCACCAAGCTTCGGTGCCTTCGTTTTGGCTGTCGCCCCGAGCGCCTTCGCCCTGAGCGGAATGTCCTCCGTCAGCTGGTCAGGCAGGGTGGAGATGAAATCCCACACGTCATTCATCCAGCGTCCCTTGATTCTCTGCCCGCCGAGCGTGGTCTGGATCGATCCGATGTCAATCAATCCGTCGGCGAATTGCGAAACGGGGAACGCGCGGGCGAGCTTCACCGCGCACGCCACACCTTCGCACATCAGAAGGTCGAATGCCTTGAGCTCGAGATCCATTGGAATCACGCATCGCGTGTTCACGAGAATCGAACCAGCCGGAATCTCCAGCTTTGGCGAGAGGGAAGGCGGCGCATTGCCTTCCTCGAAGTGAGCGAGGTGGGGGGAGCTGATGAACCCGGCACTCTTAAGGCCTGTTGCTCGCTCCCAGCGCTTCCGAATGAGCGACGTGCCCGCCCGCAGCTCCGAGCCCGGGCGGGTAAGCGCGAACGGCTCGAAGTGGCGCGCTCGCAGATCGTCGAAATAGTAGAGAGCACTCATGCTTTCGCCTGCTCGCTCGCGGGGAGCGATTCAACCAGCCGCTTCAGGTCTGCCGCCTTCTCGCGCGTCGTAACGAGCGTCAGCCCATCGTGCACCACAATCACGAGGTTGTCAACGCCATAGATCACAACCGTGCCCGAATCGGCCTGGACGACATTATCGGTGCAGTCGAGAATGTGAACATCGCCGGTTGTGACGTTACCGAATTCGTCCTTGTCGCGCACGCGCCCGAGCGCGGCCCATGTACCGATGTCGTCCCAGCCGAAATCTCCGGGAACTACTGTCACGTTCGTGCTCCGCTCGAGCACGCCTACGTCGACCGAGACAGACTTGGCGACGCTGGCAAAAAACTCCCGTGCTTCGGCATCGCGATCAAGGGCAAGCGCCTTGGCCAGCTCCGGCGTATGCTGCTTCACCTGGGCCAGAAAGTCTCCCACGCTCCAGACGAAGATTCCCGAATTCCAGAGATAGCCTTCGGAGCGCAGCTTTTCAGCGCGCGCGCGATCGGGCTTCTCGACGAATCGTTTGACTGGCGAGCCCCCCTTCCTTTCCGGACTGGTGGGCTGGATATAACCAAATCCCTGGTCGGGGCGCGTCGGGACAACTCCGACGGTGACGAGTGTATGCGTTCTCTGCGCGATCTCCTCGGCCTCGAGCAGAACTTCCCGGAATCGAGCGTCGTCGCCGATGAACCAGTCGGCGTGGACCGAGATCATTGTTGCATCGATTCCGTCCCTGCGCTCGATGTTGAGAGCAGCCCAGGTCAGCGCCGCCGCCGTTCCGGCCGGCCGTGGCTCGGCGATGATGTTCTTGCCCGGAATCTCGGGAAGGAGTTTCCGGATCGACTTCACCAGATTCTCGCTGGTGAGCACCAGCGTATGGTCGGGGTCCACGATCGGGCCCAGCCTGTCTATGGAATCCACGAGCAAAGGTTTGTCGCTTATCAGCGGCAGCAACTGCTTGGGACGCTCGGGTGTGCTGAGCGGCCAGAATCGCGAGCCGACACCGCCGGCGAGAACAACAGCCCAGCGGCTCACTCGCCGCTCATTCCCGCCTCGTCAGGCGCTCCAGTGAGACGCGCGACGAGCGCGTACAGCTTTTTCGGGCTGAACGGCTTCGTCAGAAACCGGGTGGCGCCAAGAGCCAGCGCATCGCGTTCGTGCTTGGCGTCGCCGCCCGCTGTGAGAATGATGCACGGCAGCGATTTGAACCGTTCCTGTTCGCGAACCTTTTTCAGCACATCGAGGCCGCTCAGCTTGGGCATCATGAGATCGAGCAGGGCGAGATCCAGCTGACCGTCGTTGTTGATGAATTCGAGCGCTTCCTCGCCGTCGTACGCGAGGCTGACCCTGAATGGACCCTGCTCGAGCTTCATCTTGATGATTCGCCCGATGTGGGGCTCATCGTCCGCAACGAGCACGTGGCGGAGAGGCGTGGCGGTGTCAGTCACGACTAGATCAGCGATGCGATGTTGCCGCGGTAGCGGCGAACGTCGAAGAGGAGTCCGCCCAGGTCGGCCGACTGACGGAGCAGCACGAGCAGGAGCGTGTCGTCAGCAAGAGCGGCGATGATTGCGTACCCCTTCTGATGCTCGAGGATTGCGGTGTTCATCGGTCCCTGGATCGTCGCCAGTCCGAGGCTCTCCGCCTCCGAAACGAGGGCTGGGACGCGGGCGGCGAGGTCTTCATTGTTCAGCCCGGGGGCCGCAAACCCTTCGATCAACAGACCGTCTTTTCCCAATACCAGAACAGCATCAACTCCGGGGCGCTGGCGAAGCGCGCTCGTGAAATCTCTTATGTTGGGCATTGGTGGGTGAGGAAGTTGCGAAGCTAGGAAGCCGAAAGAGTGAAGTCAAGCGCGGCAATCGCTTGAACTGCCGTAAGTTACGGGGTATTATCGTGAAGCAACCTCTCCAGTCTCTCATCTGTCTCATCTACCGAATGAAAGCTCGTCTCGCACTTCTCGCGGCGATGTCTGTCGTGGTGGGTCTGAACGCTTGTGGGGATCCCACAAACGTTGGGGCCAACATCCCCACAACCGTCGACACGCTGTCCGTCTTTGCCCTCTCGGGTACGCCTCCAACATACCCAAGCGGCATCTCCCTCGTTGCCCGTCAGGCAGTTCGTGTTGACGGGTTCGCATCGTTCGACGTGGCGTTCGACATCAACGCTGCCGGAAACGCCGTCATCTATCCAGTCAAGCTCGTCGTGAGCTCGGCGGGCGGCTCGCGCCCCGTTGGCCTGATCAAGGTCGGGGGCGTTTTCGACCAGGTGCTTGCAGCCCCGAAGTCCGGCTTCGGCCCGGATTCCGGAATCGTCATGGCGCCAGGTGAAGTTGTGGTGGTGCAATCGGCGCACAACACCAGCGGTGATTTGTGCGTGTTCGCCCTCAATCCCAATATCTACGCCAAGTTCACGGTGGACAGCGTCAATCTGTCGACACGATTGCTCTATCTCCGAATGGGGCTCGATCCGAACTGCGGCTTCCGTTCATTCGCGACTGGAATTCCAGCCAACTGATTCGTGCACGACCTCAGGATGGTGCGCGAGCACATCGACGCACTTCGCGCTGGCATGCGGCGGCGCGGAGCACTCGATGCGCTCTCGCCGACCATCGAGCGTGCCATTGCTCTCGACAAGTCGCGGCGCGAGACAATCCAGGCGGTTGAGGAGCGAAAGGCTGCCCGCAACGCGGTCAGCCAGCAGGTAGGCCAACGAAAGCGCGCCGGCGAGCAAGCCGACGATCTCCAGCAACAGTCGCGGGCGCTGGGCGACGAAATCGCGCGGCTCGATCGCGAGCTCGCGGAGACCGAGGGCGAGCTCTCGGCGATTCTGCTGGAGATTCCGAACGTTACTCTCGACCAGGTTCCTTCGGGCGGGGAAGAGAACAACACTCCCGTGCGGAACTGGGGCACGCCCCGCGAAGGAGCGCGCGTCGAGCCGCATTGGGAAGTCGGCGCCAGGCTTGGGATCGTCGACTTCGAGCGGGGCGCCAAGATCAGCGGCTCGGGCTTCATCGTATTTCGCGGCATGGGAGCTCGTCTCGTGCGCTCGCTCATGAACCTCATGCTTGATGTTCACACCGGGCAGCACGGCTATGAGGAGACGTGGGTTCCGGTAGTCGTCAATCGCGCGAGCATGATCGGCACCGCCCAGCTTCCCAAGTTCGAAGACGATATGTACGCGTTGAAGGGAGAGGACGCGTTTCTGATCCCAACCGCGGAAGTGCCCCTGACGAATCTCTTTCGCGACGAAATCCTGGCGGAGTCGGATCTCCCAAAATCGATTACGGCGTATTCCCCCTGCTTCAGACGGGAAGCGGGAGCGGCGGGGAAGGACACTCGTGGGCTGCTGCGAGTGCATGAGTTCGACAAGATCGAGCTCGTCCGGTTCGCCACCCCCGAGACTTCTGGTGACCAGCTCGAGCTTCTCACCGGCCACGCCGAGAAAATCCTGAAGCTGCTCGAACTTCCGTACCGTGTCGTTCGCCTCGCGTCCGGGGATACCGGTTTTGCGAGCGCCCACACGTACGACCTCGAGACCTACGCGCCCGGAGTCGGCAAATGGCTCGAGGTGTCTTCGTGCAGCAACTTCACCGACTTTCAGTCGCGCCGCGCCAACATCCGCTATAAGCCGGCGGACGGCGGAAAGCCGCGGTTCGTCCACACTCTCAACGGCTCGGGGCTCGCCTTTCCCCGCGTCATCGCGTCAATTCTGGAGCACCATCAGCAGGAGGATGGCACCGTGCGCGTCCCCGCTGCGCTCAGTACCTATCTCGGCGCAGAGCGCCTGACCTGAGCAGATGCGCCGGCTCGCTCCGGTAACGCTCGTCACCATCGGCGTGCTCGCGCTGCTCGCGTGGTACGTCACTTACACCCGTGGCGTAGTGCGAGAGCTGAGGCAGGAAGCGTCTCGTGTGGGACTCATGTACGCGCGCGTGTACAACGGTCTCAGCGATCCCAATCCTGACGGCGCGACATCCGCGCTGCTCGATCTCTCCCGGTACATACGCGAGTCGGGGGTTCCGATGATCCTGACCGACGTGGGGGGAAATCCGACTGACACTGCCAACCTGCCGTTCTCGTCCGCGCTCAACTCGAAGGAGATCCGCAACTACATCATCCAGCTCGATCAGCAAAATGTCCCGATGGTCGAGCCAGGTGTGGGAACTGTGCATTTCGGAAACACGGCGCTAGTTCGGGGGCTGATTCTGATTCCGGTGCTCCAGTCCATTCTCATCGGGATGGTGCTGATCGCGGGCGCGTATGCGTTGCGCACGCGGGGTCGCGCCGACCGCGAGCAGGTGTGGGCGGGCATGGCGCGGGAATCCGCGCACCAGCTCGGGACGCCGCTCTCCAGCATCAGCGGCTGGATCGAGCTGCTCCGCGAGACCGAGCCCGAAGCCACCACTGTTGCGGCGCTCGATCACATGGAAGCGGACCTGGAACGACTGAAGCGCGTCGCGCACAGGTTCGAGCGAATCGGCCGGCCTCCCCGGCAGGAGGCTGTGGACCTGGGGATCCTCGTCGACCGCGTGGCGGCCTACTTCAGGGCGCGAGTTCCAACGCTTGCGCAGCGGGTGACGGTATCGTCGTCACACCAGGGCGAGCTCGTCGTTCAGGGAGATCCGGTGCTCCTCGAGTGGGCGCTCGAGTCGCTGGCCAAGAATGCGATCGATGCTCTGGCGGGACGTGATGGCAAGGTGGAGATATCGGCCGAATCACTTCCCGAGGGTCGAGTCCGGGTTCGCGTGGCGGACGACGGACCCGGCGTTCCCCGCGAAATCCGTCATCAGATATTCGATCCGGGATTCTCCACCAAGGAGAAAGGGTGGGGAATCGGGCTCTCGCTAGCTCGCCGCATCGTGCGCGACAGTCACGAGGGCGAGCTGCTTCTGGTTCCGTCCGAACGCGGCGCGACATTCGACATGATCCTTGGCTGATCGCGTTATCTTGAGATGATGCCTGAACCGACAAACGCGGCCACAATAGAACGCACCGAGCCCCTCGCGGGCCTCAATCCAGCCCAGCGCGAAGCAGTGCTCCATTTCGAGGGTCCGATGCTCGTGCTTGCGGGGGCGGGGTCGGGCAAGACGCGCGTGCTCACCACGCGCATCGCGCGACTGATCGAACACCACGGCGTCGATCCGTCGCGCATCCTCTCCGTCACCTTTACCAACAAAGCCGCCGGTGAGATGCGCGAGCGAATCGGGAGACTCCTCGGCGAAGAGCCGAGGGGAATGTGGAGCGGGACCTTTCACGCCATCGGCGCGCGGATCCTTCGCAGCTCTGCCCACCACGTTGGCCGGACGTCGAGCTTCACGATCTATGACGAGGACGATTCGCTGGGCGTCGTCAAGCGGATCATGGAACAGGAAGGCGTGCCGCAGAAGCAGTACAGCCCGAAGGTGATCTCCTCGCTCATCTCCGATGCGAAGAACGCGCTCGTCCCTCCCGCCGAGTACGAATCGCTGGCAATGGATCCGGTGTCGCGCACCGCGGCGAAGATCTACAAGCGGCTGGAGCCGACGCTCCGCGCGGCGAACGCCGTGAGTTTCGACGATCTCCTCGTCCTCCCGGTCGAGATATTCCGCAAGGACGAGACGACGCTCGCCCGTTATCGCGACAGGTTCCAGTTCATACTCGTCGACGAGTATCAGGACACCAATCGCGCGCAGTTCCAGTTCATCAAGCTGCTCGGAAGCGGGCACGGAAACGTCGTGGTCGTTGGCGACGACGATCAGTCCATCTACGGCTGGCGTGGCGCCGACATCCGCAACATTCTCGACTTCGAGAAGGAGTTCGCAGCGTCGAAGCTGGTCCGTCTGGAAGACAACTACCGCTCGACTCCGAACATCCTTCACGTCGCCAATGCCGCGATCACCCAGAACATCGGGAGAAAGGGAAAGACGCTCCGCGCGACCCGCGAGGCAGGTGAACCGGTCACACTCCTCGCCGCGCTCGACGAGCGGGATGAGGCGGATTTCATCCTCGAAGAGATCAAGGCACGGCGGAGCCGGGAGGATCGTGGCTTCAACGAGTTCGCCGTGCTGTATCGAACGAATGCGCAGAGCCGTGCGCTGGAAGACGCGCTGAGGAGGGAAGCAATCCCGTACCGCCTCGTCGGATCTGTCCGCTTCTACGATCGCCGCGAGATTCGTGATCTGATGGCGTACCTGAAGCTCATCGCCAATCCTTCCGACGAAGAGGCATTTCGCCGCGCCATCGCCGTGCCCAAGCGGGGAATCGGCGATAGCACCGTCGACACCCTGTCGGCGCGCGCACGCCAGGTAGGAGTCTCGCTCTCGGAAGCGGCAGCACGCGAGGACCTCCAGGAATCCCTGCGTCCGGCGGCGCGAAAGGCGCTGGCGGATTTCACCCGCATGATGTCCGAGCTGCGCGAGCGCGCGAAGGATACGAGTGTCGACGTTCTGATTCAGGAACTCATCGGCGAGATCCGCTACGTGGACTACCTCCAGGCCGAAGGCCCGGAGTCCGCCCGCGACCGCATCGAGAATCTGAGCGCGCTCGTCAACGGGGCGGCAGAGACGGTCATCGACGACGGCGGTGAGGTGGGGCTGACGCCGCTCGATCATTTTCTGCAGCGCGCGATGCTCGTCGCCGGCGCGGACGCGCTCGACCCTTCGGCCGACGCCGTGACGCTGATGACTCTACACAACGCCAAGGGACTCGAGTATCCGGTCGTCTTCCTGACGGGACTGGAAGACGGCCTGTTTCCGCTGGCCCAATCTTTCGACGATCCTCCCAAGCTCGAGGAGGAGCGGCGCCTGTTCTACGTCGGAATCACGCGGGCGGAGGAGAAGCTCTACCTCTCTCACACGGAAATGCGCCGGCGGAACGGCGAGCTCTTGCCGTCGATTCAGTCGAGATTTCTGCGCGAGATCGCAGCGTCCAATCTGGAGTTGCGAAAGACGCTCCGCGTGAGCACGATGGGGCGCGGAGCCGCGGGCCGCGACATGGGCTTCAAGGGTTCGTATCCGGCGCGCCGCACACACGATGTTCCTTCCTGGCGCAAGGTGGATCCCATTGCCGAGGCCGAGCGGTCGCAGGACGAGCCTCGTTACGTGAAAGGCGAACGGGTGAAGCACAAACTCTTCGGCGACGGATCCATTGCCGAGCTCACCGGCGTAGGCCGCGAGGTGAAGGCCGTCATAGATTTTGACGACGAAACAGTCGGACGAAAGACGATCAAGCTTGCTTACACAACTCTGGAGCGCGGGCAGGAATAGTGGCTGTCACACGTGAGGATGTGCTGCACATCGCGGATCTTGCGCGCCTTGGCGTCGACGGCCCGCGTGCCGACGAGCTGACGAAAGAGCTGAGCGCGATCCTCGCGCACATGGAAGTTCTTTCGCAGGTGGATACGTCGGCCGTTTCGGGGAGCACCGGAGTCGGGGTGGAAGGGACGCCCCTGCGACCGGACGTCGGGGTGCCACCGTTGCTCGAGAGCGCGCTCGAATCGTTCGCGCCCGCCATGCGCGACGGCTTCTTCATCGTTCCGCGTCTCGCCACGCACGAGGACTCTGCCGAGAGCGGCGCTTGA
Organism: Gemmatimonadaceae bacterium; assembly: GCA_035317285.1. Taxonomy (GTDB): domain Bacteria; phylum Gemmatimonadota; class Gemmatimonadetes; order Gemmatimonadales; family Gemmatimonadaceae; genus UBA4720. Next base: position 16,665 of record DATHHC010000175.1, read on the forward strand.
CCGTCGAGAACTTCACGAAGCTCGGCGCGGCGGAAATCGCGTCGAGCGTCCGCGCCGGTGATGCCTCTCCGTCCGATATGGTTCGGGCGTCGTTCGAGCG
>DATHHC010000176.1:0-20654 GCA_035317285.1 Gemmatimonadaceae bacterium
GTCGTCATCATCGGCATTCTTGCCGCGATTGCGATTCCTAAGTTCGCGAACACGAAGGACAAGGCGTATGTCGCAGCGATGAAGTCTGACCTGCGCAACATGGCGACCTACGAAGAGCAGTACGCAGCTGACAACGCAGGCGCATACTTTGGTGGAACCGCGACGTCGGCAGCTCCGCTTCAGGGCTTCAGCCCGTCGCAGAACGTCACCGTCGTGATCGTGAACGTTGCCGGCCCGCCGTCTTCGTGGAGCGGTAGCGCAACGCACTCGCAGTCTGCCAAGGCCTGCACCATGACCAACGGTGTGATCGCCTGCGTGTAATGCAAGTCACGCAGTCAGTGCAAACGGGAGCGTCGAAAGACGCTCCCGTTTTGCGTTTCAGGGACAATGCGTCGGGACCGACATATTTTTGTTTATGGGGCAATGCCAAAGCGTGCAACATGCGAAGGATTCGCAAAAAGAGGCGCTTAGGGCCCTTGAGAGGCCAACAACTAACAGGCTAACCCGCTGTCATACAATGACTTAGAAAAACGCGCTTCGTGGTTCGTACATTGCTTTTCATGGCATTGCCCAGCTATCCAGGGCCGCTGTTCTACCTCCGCTGGCCTGGGGCCAGGGCGATCCGGCGAAATCCAAATTCTGTTTTCAGGAGATTTAAATGTCGAACAAAAAGGGTTTTACCCTTATCGAACTTTTGATCGTAGTCGTCATCATCGGCATTCTTGCCGCGATCGCGATTCCTAAGTTTGCGAACACGAAGGACAAGGCGTATGTCGCAGCGATGAAGTCTGACCTGCGCAACATGGCGACCTACGAAGAGCAGTACGCAGCTGACAACGCTGGTGCATACTTTGGTGGAACCGCCACGTCGGCAGCTCCGCTCCAGGGTTTCAGCCCGTCGCAGAACGTGACCGTCGTTATCACGAACGTCGCTGGCCCGCCGCCTTCATGGAGCGGCACCGCAACGCACTCGCAGTCCGCGAAGGTTTGCGACATGACCAACGGTGTGATCACCTGCGTGTAACGCAAGTCACATAGCAGTGCAAACGGGAGCGTCGAAAGACGCTCCCGTTTTGCGTTACACCCCGCCGCACGAAGGCGACAGTCTATTGTTTCGCGGGTGGTCGCTCTTTCAGTTTGGAACGAAGCTCCTCAGTGAGCTTCTTCGCGAGATCCGGCCGATCGTGAAACGCGGCGGGGGTGTTCTGGAACAACGCGACCTTCCATGCGCCGCCCTTCTGCACCGCGACCATCGACTGCACCGCGTTGAGCGTGGGATCGATATCGTCCTTGCCGGAGGGTACCAGACCCGTGTTCGCGCGCAGCAGCGCGACGTCGTTTGCGAGCGAACGCACCTCGCGCACGATCGACACGTAGACCGGAGTCTGATGGTGTGAAAAGATCTCAGTGAGATGGGCGCCGACCTCCAGCTGGCCATTCACCTGGCTTCCGTCAAACCCCACGAGGCCGCCGTCCGAGGCGAAGAGAAGAGCGAAGTCGCGGGCGTTTCGTTTGTCCCACGCTTCTATCAGGCGCGTGTAAAGCTCGCGCGTGCCCTGATCCCAGCCGGAGCCCGATGTATTATCAGCAGTCATGCGCCCTTCTCCTCGGCCATATCATTGAACAACGATTCGATGCGCCGATCAGGTATCAGCCACATCAATGCCACGAGCACATAGATCGCATCGGACAGGAGCTGGTGCACGAATGCGAGCGGAATCGCTAAGGCGTACAGGACGACCGAAATCTTCCCCTTGGCATCGTTGCCGACCGCGGCCTCGAGCTTCGATTGTGCGCCCTGACTCCTGATTATCGTCCGCTCGAGAATGTAGTACGCGACGCCGGCCATCATCAGTTCTGCGCCGTAAAGGGCGGTGGGGATGGGCGCAAAATGGTTCTCGCCCATCCACCCTGTCACGAACGGCAGCAACGAGAGCCAGAAGAGCAGGTGCAGATTTGCCCAGAGTATCCCGCCAGTGATCCGGTCGGTGAGATAGAACATGTGGTGGTGATTGTTCCAGTAGATGCCCAGGACGACGAAGCTGAGGACGTAAACGAGAAAAACGGGCACGACCCCCGAGAGCGCTTGGAGGTCGGTGCCGTGCGGAACTTTGAGCTCCAGCACCATGATCGTGATGAGGATCGCGATCACTCCATCGCTGAACGCACTCAGGCGCTCAGTGTTCATCGTGTTGCATGGGTTGGGCTTCCAGGAGGTGCCATCCGGTTGAGAATCTACAACTGCTCAACTGTACAGGCACCAATCCTCGGTGCTATCGTTGGCCACCTTCTCTGAAGAGGATCGATCAATGGCCGGTCAGGGATCCGCAGGAAACGTCGTCGCCGCGGTTTGCAGCTTCTTCATACCTGGCCTCGGCCAGCTGGTTCAGGGCCGTCTCGCAATGGCGATCATTCAGTTTGTCCTCGCCATCGTTCTCTGGATCTTTCTGCTGGGGTGGGCGATTCACCTCTGGTCGATTGTCGACGCCGCGCTTTGGAAGCCCCCGGCGACCTCATGAGATTGGGCCAATCCCAGACGGTTGACCCGGACGATTTTCCCGCGTTGCGTCCTCGTGCACAATCTCGATTGCCCTGACGGGAGAACTCCCCATGATCAGAACGCTCGGACTGACTCACCTCGCGCTGACAGTGAGCGATCTCGAGAGATCGTTCCAGTTCTACCACGACGTGTTCGGAATGCTGGCGATCTACCGCGAGCCCGCGTTCATTCAGGCGCAGACGCCCGGCAGCCGCGACGTTCTGGTATTCGAGACTGGGGATGAGCACGTTGGAGAATCCGGAGGCATCAAGCACTTCGGATTTCGCCTCGCCGAGGCGCGTGACATCGACAAGGCCGTGACCGCGATCGAGCGCGCGGGTGGAAAGATCAAGCACCGCGGAGAGTTTTGCCCTGGCGAGCCATACGTTTTCTTCGCAGATCCCGACGGGTATGAGGTCGAAGTCTGGTACGAGATTCCGACGGAAACGGGGAGATAGGCGGGACTAGCTCGCGCTTGATCACCGGAGCTTGTGCCGGGCCGACTGTTCGCGGATACTTGCCTCAGGATGGACTCGCCCAGAATCAGGCCCGCTGCAACCGGCGATGCACCCACGCTCGCCCGCCTGCTCGACCAGTTGGGATATCCCGCGGATGCCGCCGAGATACCCGACCGCATCGAGAAGATGTCCGCGCATCCGGGTACGACGGTCCTGATCGCCGAAGACGAGAACGGCGAGGCCGTTGGCATGGTAACCGTCCACATTTTCCCGGCGATGCACACCAGCGAGCCGGCCGCGTGGCTGACAGCAGTCGTCGTCGATGAGAAGGCACGCGGACAGGGCGTCGGCTCGGCGCTCCTGAAGCAGGCCGAGGATTGGGCGATCGGCAACGGCGCCCTCCGTATCTCGCTCACGTCGGCGCTGCACCGCGAAGCGGCGCACGAGTTTTACAAGGCGCGCGACTATGAGCATACCGGTGTCCGGCTCACCAAGATTTTTGTGAAGCGCTCGGGCACTGCCAAGCGAGGCGGTGCCCGATCATCCCGAAAGGACGGCGCGAAGGACGCGCGGAACCGGTCGCGAGGCTGAACATGCCCGCAGATTCCCGTCCGAAGGAATTCCACGTGATGGAGTTCGCCCATCACGACGAGGCAGCAGCGTTCGTCGCAGCGCTGTCCCGATTTCTGGATTCGCCCAAGATCGGCGCAGCCGCGGCTGCGAAGCCGAAGAAAAGCGGCGCAGCCGGCGCTACCAGGCGTAAGAAGAGCGGCGGAGCCGGCGCGTCCAAGTCCAAAAAGAGCGTGGTGGGATCCTCCAACCCCAAGATCGAAGTGTGGGCGCGCTCTCCTGTAGCAAGCGAGAGTGTCCTGCTTTTTCTGAGCGCCACCGCGCTCGCGGCGGCCGAGAGTGCGTTCTCGCCCGTTCCCGTCGCACGCACCATCAAACGTGAAGCATTGCCGGACGAGTGCTCCCTCATCATAGGCAATAAAGTCGTCACCGCCGATCCGTGAATCAGCCGCACAGCCAGACCTTCAAGGGGAACTAACGATGCGCCTCTGGTCGACACTTCCATGTCTCGCTTCTCTCGCCGCCGTCGCGGTGAATGCGCAGGCGCCTCGCGAACCGCGGCTCACATCGGCCCGGGCTTCTCAGGTCGCCGACTCGATTCTTCGACTGATGACGCTCGAGGAAAAGATCGGACAGCTCAATCAGCTGCCTGGCGAGGGAACACAGACCGGCCCCCGCGTCCCTCAGGGCGGGGAGGCACTGGTGCGCTCCGGCGGCGTTGGCTCGTTCCTCGGAATCTTTGGCGCCGAGTACACGCGTGGGCTGCAGCAGATCGCGACGCGCGAATCGCGGCTCAAGATCCCGCTCCTCTTCGCCAACGATATCATCCACGGATTCCGCACGATCTATCCAGTGTCGCTCGCCGAGGCGGCGAGCTTCGACTCTGCTCGTGTCGAGGCATCCGCTCGACAGTCCGCGGTCGAGGCAACGGCCCACGGCCTCCATTGGACTTTCGCTCCGATGGTGGACATCGCACGCGATCCAAGGTGGGGACGAATCGTTGAAGGCGCGGGCGAAGATGCGTGGCTTGGGAGCGTCATGGCGGCAGCGCGCGTCCGCGGATTCCAGGGCGGCAACCATGGTGTCGGCCTTGGAGCACCCGACGCGATGCTCGCGACGGCGAAACACTTCGCCGCCTACGGCGGCGCCGAGGGCGGCAGAGACTACAACTCGGTGGAGCTGACGGAGCGAACGCTGTGGGAGACTTTTCTCCCGCCCTACGAAGCCGCGGTGAATGCCGGAGCGGCGACGGTGATGTCTTCGTTCAACGACATTGGCGGAGTGCCGGCCCATTCCAGCGAGTGGCTTCTCGGTGACGTGCTGCGCGCACGATGGGGATTCAAGGGCACGGTCGTCAGCGACTGGGGCGGCATTGGAGAACTGATTCCCCACCGTGTCGCCGCCAACAAGGGCGAGGCCGGCATTCTCGCTCTTCGCGCCGGCGTCGATATCGACATGTCCGATGCCGTTTACGCCGACAGTCTGGCCGCCGCCGTTCGCACCGGACGCATCCCGATCGCGCTCGTTGACTCGGCGGTGCGCAGAGTGCTCCGGCTCAAGTACGCACTGGGGTTGTTCGACGATCCATTTCGCTTCAACGACGTCGCCCGCGAGAAGCGCTACACTCTCGCGCCCGAGCACATCGCCGCAGCGCGCATCGCGGCCCGCGAAGGAATCGTTCTGCTCAAGAACGCCAACAAGACGCTCCCCCTCCGCAAGAATCTTCGTACGATTGCGGTCATCGGCCCGCTCGCAGATGACGCTGCCGCGGCACTCGGCGGCTGGGCTGCTGACGGGAGGCCCGAAGAAACCGTGAGCGCACTGGCGGGGATACGCAAAGCACTCGGCCCCGGGACGCGAATCATCCAGGTGCGCGGCTCGCCGGTCGACTCTGCTGATACGAGCGGATTCGCCGCGGCGAGAAGTGCTGCGTCCGAGGCGGAGGCCGTGGTGCTCGTGCTCGGTGAGACTCAGGATATGAGCGGCGAAGCATCCAATCGCGCATCGATCGAGCTGCCGGGATTACAACGCGATCTCGCGCTTGCCGTCATTCGCGCGGCGCGCCAATCAACCGGCGGGGCGAGCAAGCCCGTGGTCGCGGTGCTGATGAACGGGCGCGCGCTCGCGATTCCGGAGCTCGCACAGGAAGCGCCTGCGATAGTCGAGAGCTGGTTCCTCGGCAGTCAGCACGGAGTCGCACTCGCTGACGTTCTGTTCGGCGACTACAACCCGGGCGGCAAGCTCCCAGTCACGTTCCCGCGCGCGACCGGGCAGATCCCGATCTACTACAATCACCGGAGCACGGGACGGCCGGCCGACTCGGCGAATCACTACACGTCGAAGTACCTCGACATTCCGTGGACGCCGCTCTTTCCGTTCGGATACGGTCTGAGCTACACGACCTTCGCCTACTCCAACCTCAAGGTGTCAGCACCGAGCATACGCGCGCGCGATTCACTGGTCGTTTCGGTCGACGTGAAGAACAGCGGCGACCGCGCGGGCGATGAAGTCGTCCAGCTCTATGTCCGTGACGATGTTGCGAGCGTCGCCGAGCCGGTGAGGTCGCTCAAGGGATTTCAGCGAATCGCGCTGCAGCCAGGTGAGACTCGAACCGTCACTTTCAGAATCGGGCCCGACGCTCTCGCCCTGTACGACCGTCAAATGCGGCGCGTTGTCGAGCCCGGGAGCTTCACGGTGTTCGTCGGTACTAATTCTGATGCCGGTCTCAGCACCCACTTCGATGTTACCGGCGACGTCCTGGTACTGGCCCCCTCGACACCCCGCTTTCGCTAGGTAATCGTTTCGCCGAAGGTGACCGTGCCGATTCCGATCACCGTCGCTGTGATCGTCGCGCGCCCAGCCGTCGGGCCAGCGGTGTACATGACCGACGAAGTCCCATCCGCATCAGACTTCGTCGACACCGCGTCCAGGCTTCCGCCCCCGGAGGTAATTGCCCAGGCGATGGTCACGCCCTCCGTCGAGAAGCCGAACTGGTCGATCACGACGACGCGCAGCGGATCCGGAAACACAGTTCCAGCGGCCGCAGTTTGGTCATCCCCGCCTAGGACCCCGAGCGTAAGAGACGTGGGATTGTCACTGCTCAGCCTGCACCCGGCGAGCGCGAAGATGCTGATGGCGGCAGCGAGACATTTCAGCCGTGCAGTTGCAATTCGAGCTCGAGTAATCATGGCGATCGGAGTTTCTCCATTGGGACTTCGCGGTCGTAGGAATTAACCCGCGATCAGGCCCGATTGCAACACGCCACGCGGGTTCCCAGCACAAGCCCGTTGGAGCAACTTTTGTCCCTGTGAGTAACGCGCGCCGAACGTCCAGGAGGCACCAGTGCAGAAACAGCTTGCCGCGGTGATCGAGACTCTCGAGTCTGCGCAGTCGCGGCTTCGCTCTCTTGCGGATAGAGTCTCGGAAAAGGAATGGAGCAAGCGGCCAGGGCCGGATCGCTGGTCTGCGGCGGGTTGCGTCGAGCACCTCAATCTCACGTCGCGCGCTTACATACCGCTGCTCCGTGACGCGACCGTGGACGCTCGAGGGATCGGCGGCGACCCGCGAACGCGCTACAGACGCGACGCACTCGGCTTGTTCATGTCGATGATGATTGGCCCACTGCATCGAGTGGGCAATTTCCGGGTGATGCGGATCAAGACCACAGCGCCTTTCGTCCCGAAGGGCGGCCAGTCCCGCGATAAACTCCTTTCGGATTTCGTGAAATTACAGGCGGATCTCATAACGCTGATAGGAGCCGCCGACGGCCTGCCTCTGGACCGCGTGAAGATTGTATCTCCATTCGGCGGACGCATGAAGTACAGCGCTTACTCCGCGCTGGTGATCGTTGCCCAACACCAGCATCGCCATATCCAGCAGGCGGAACGGGCCGCGAGCTAGCTCATGCCGCCCAAACCGTTGCCCCGCGCGCGAAAGCCGGCCACGCCGCGCAATCCGCTGCCCCGCGTCCGAAAATTGGCACTCTCCCTTCCCGAGGCACACGAGGTCGAGGCATGGGGAGAGCCAACCTTTCGCGTGAAGAACAAGCTCTTCGCGATGTACGCCCACGCCAACAACCATCACGGGGGCGGGCGGAATGCTGTGTGGTGCAAGGCGAAGCCGGTGAATCAGAGCCTGATGATCGGCGCGTCACCGGATCGTTTTTTTTCGCCGCCGTACGTCGGGCCGAGCGGATGGATCGGAGTTTGGCTCGACGGAGACGTGAACTGGGAGGAGCTTCTCGACCTTCTCATGGACGGGTACCGTATGACGGCGCCGAAGAAGGTCCTCGCTCAACTCAAGCCAGCTGCTCCACGCCGCGCGCGGTGACGCGATACGACACCAGCGGCAACGGCGCCTCCGCGGACGCGCCGATCGCGATCGCGTTCTCCAGGACCGACCTTCCCAGCGCGAGATCATCCTCGCTCCGCGCGTGGATCGTCGCCATGGATTGACCCTTCGTGACGTGATGGCCCGGCTTCGCCGTAATGACGAATCCCACTGATGGATCGACCCTGTCCTCCATGTTCCGGCGGCCACCACCGAGCGCGATGACTCCGTAGCCTATCGCGCGAGGATCCACTGCCTGGACGACCCCGTCTCTCTTCGCCGCGAAGACTTCCTTGTGCGGCGCGTACGGAAGCCGCGTTGGGTCGCGCACCACACCCGTGTCGCCGCCCTGGGCGGCCACGATCTCCTCGAACTTCATCAGCGCTCTTCCCGAGTTGATCGCGTCGCGCATCAACGTGTGCGCTCCAGCTGGTGTTGTGGCAACCGTACCGAGAACGAGCATCGCCGCGCCCAGCTCCATCGTCACCTCGATCAGATCGGGAGGGCCGGCGCCCTTCAGAACTTCTATCGCCTCAGCGACCTCGAGCGCGTTGCCGCATGCATGGCCGAGCGGACGGTCCATCGCAGTGAGGAGCGCGACCACGGGACACCCATGTGCCGATCCGAGGTCGATCATTGCCTTCGCGAGCTCGAGCCCGTCCTCTAGCTTCGGCAGGAACGAACCCGAGCCTCGCTTGATGTCGAGCACGAGACCGGTGAGGTCCTCCGAGATCTTCTTGCTCATGATGCTCGCTGCGATGAGCGGAATCACCTCCACCGTCGCGGTGGCATCGCGCAACGCGTACACCTTCCTGTCCGCGGGGACGATCTCGTCAGTCTGACTCAGCATCGCGCAGCCGATTCTTGCGATCTGTTTCTCCGCTTCGGCCAGAGACAGAGCGGTCGTGAACCCCGGAATGGACTCCAGCTTGTCGAGAGTTCCCCCGGTGTGTCCGAGCCCGCGCCCCGACATCATCGGCACTGCGACTCCGAGCGATGCAATCAGCGGAGCCAGGATGAGCGATGTCTTGTCGCCGACGCCACCCGTCGAGTGCTTGTCGATTCGCGCCATGGGGAGGCGCGAGAGGTCGAGCCTCTTGCCGCTCTCGAGCATCGCCTCCATCATCGCGTTCATCTCGCTCCGGTCGAGGCCGCGGAAGTAGATCGCCATCAGCAGCGCCGCCACCTGATAATCGGGGACTTTGCCCTCGGCATAGGCGAGCACGAGCTCCCGAATCTCCTGCGGCTCCAGGCGTCCCCCGTCCCGTTTGCGTTCGATCAGGCGAGGTACGATCATTCAGGCACAGCCGGGGTACTTGTTACCGTCAACATCACCTCGCAATCGGAGTTCACATGCGCGCTCTTCAGTACTTGTCTGCAGGAATGCTGCTCGTCGCTTCAATGGCGGGCGCCCAGACAGCAGCCGAACACATCGCTCTCGGCGACAAAGAATACGTCGCCATGAACGCTCCCGCTGCTCTGCAGCACTACCAGGAGGCAATCAAGCTCGATCCCAAGAACTACGAGGCCCTCTGGAAGGCTTCGCGGTCCGAGGTCGACCTTGGATCATACGAGCGCGATGACGAAAAGCGCGGTCTCTTCTACAGTCACGCCGAGGCGAACGCGCGGCGAGCAGTCGAAGCGAATCCCGGCGACGCCGAGGGGCATTTCAACCTCGCCCGCGCACTCGGAAAAAACGCGCTGAGTCAGGGACCGAAAGCGCGGATCAAGTACGCCAAGGACGTTCGCGCCCAGGCGCTCGAGTGCCTGAAGATCGACCCCAAACAGGCCGGATGTCTTCACGTGATGGGAATGTGGAACGCCGAGGTGATGCGTCTGAGCGGCTTTACGCGGATGATGGCCAAGAATTTTCTTGGGGGACAGATATTCGGGCAGGCAAGCTGGCCAGAGGCGAAGCGCTATATGGAGGCATCTGTCGCGAGCGAGCCTGACCGGATCATTCATCACCTCGATCTCGGCGGGGTGTACCGGGACCTGGACGACAAGGCGAAGGCGCGGGCGGAATTCGAAGCGGTGATGAAGCTGCCGAACCGGGACTACAATGACCACCACTTCAAGGCTGAGGCCGACGCAGCCCTCAGAGCCGGCTAGGTCTTAAGCGCGTCGAGCATTTCTTCTTCTTCCGCGTCGGCTTCGCTCTCGGTGGCGGCGAGCTCCAGCTCCTTGGCTAGCTCGTCCCAGACATCCTCTTTGTCCCGCTGTCCCCGCACCCGACGCCCGATTCGTTCGCGGGTCTCGTCTCCGCTGGCGGGGGCCCAGAGGAGTGCGACGCTCGCTCCCAGGATTGCGCCGAGAGCGATCCCGGCCGTAAACAGCCCGATATTATTCCAGTCCGGAACAGTCTCGTGGGGAACGCCATCCCGCCGGGGCTGCGGGACCGATCCCGGGGGTGGCGCCTTGGGCAGCGTCGAGGCTGGTCTGGGCGGGCTGGGCGAATTGAACATTTAGAGCCTGGCTCAGGGGTGGTAAGATATTTGCCCTGAAGAATCAACCAGCAATAGCCGTGCGAGGATAGTGAATGAGCAGGTCAGGTAAAATGGTGTTATTGGTGGAAGATAACGAGGACAATCGCATCGTTTATTCCACCATTCTGAAGCACTTCGGTTACGAGGTGACCGAAGCATTGAACGGAGAGGAAGGAATAGCAAAGGCTCGGTCAGAAAAGCCTGACCTGATCCTGATGGACATCTCCATCCCGATCATCGATGGCTGGGAGGCGACACAGGTGCTGAAGCACGATCCCTCTACGAAGTCGATCCCCATCATTGCCCTGACAGCCCACGCGCTCGCGTCCGACCGCGAGAAAGCGATGGAGGTCGGCTGCGATGGATATCTCGCCAAGCCCTGCGAGCCGAGAGCCGTTGTAGCGGAGGTGCAGCGGTTCCTCGGCAAAAACAACAATGGAGCGTAAGGAAAAGAAGCGCATCCTTGTCGTAGACGACCACGAGGACAACGTCGAGCTCCTCAGGGCTCGCCTCGAGGCGCGTGGCTACGAGGTGTTCGGGGCGAACGATGGTCAGGCCGCCCTGGACCAGGTGGAGCACGTCCTGCCCGATCTCATTCTGCTCGACGTGATGATGCCGAAGATGGACGGGATGGAAGTCGTGCGGCGTCTCAAGGCCAACCCGAAACTTCCCTTCATTCCGGTAATCATGCAGACGGCGCTGGATTCGACCGAGAACAAGGTCGAGGGACTGGATGCGGGGGCCGACGACTACATCACCAAACCGATCAATTTCGCCGAGCTCGAGGCGAGGGTTACCGCGCTCCTCCGGATCAAGAAGCTGCAGTCCGAGCTCGAGGCGGCAAACGCGGAGCTCTCCGCGAAAAAGGAGGAGTTGTCGGAGGCGAACGACAAGTTGCGGCGGATTTCCCTCACCGACGGCCTCACCGACATCGACAACAGGCGCTGCCTGGAGGACCGTTTGCACGAGATGTGGCAGCACTCGGTGCGGCTCCACGAGCCCATCGCCCTCATCATGTGCGACATCGACAAGTTCAAGAGCGTAAATGACAACTTCGGGCACCAGGCCGGAGACGCCGTGCTCAAGGAAGTCGCGCAGCTCCTGAAAGGCGCCGCCAGGGAGATCGACCGGGTCGGCCGCTACGGCGGCGAGGAGTTCCTCCTCATCCTTCCCGGCACCGTGCTCGACGCCGCGGTCACATTCGCCGAGCGGCTGCGCGAGAGGGTGGATGCCCATACATTCACGTACTCTGGCGGGACGCTAACGCGGACGATAAGCTGCGGCGTGGCAGCCTCGCCCCACCCGCGCGTGAAAGACCAGGAAGCATTATTGAGAGCGGCGGACGACGCCCTCTACGTGGCGAAGGAAACCGGGCGCAACCGCGTGGTGCGCTTCGACGGCGCTGAATACAACGCACATACGGAAAGCAAAGGAAACGAGTCGTCGAATGGCGAAACGCCCATCAAGCAAGCGGCAGGAAGCGGAGGAAGCAGCGCCTCCTCAGGCCAGACAGCCGGACCCAAAGACCCGGGAGAAGGCCGGCGCGCCTCAGCATAGTCGCGCCGGCGAGCTGCGGGCACTCCTCACCCGCGCGTCCCACGAATACTACGTTCTCGACCGTCCGACCATGTCGGACGCGCAATACGACAATCTCTTTCGCGAGCTGCAGGAGCTGGAGCAGAGTTTCCCCGAATGCCTCACTCCGGATTCCCCCACTCTGCGGATCGGCGCCGAGGTCCAGAGCCAGCTCACCAAGCACGAGCACCTTCGGCCGATGCTCTCGCTCGCCAACGCGTTCAACGACGAGGAGCTACGCGCCTGGGAGGAGCGGCTCGTTCGAATAGCGGGGCCCGACGTAGCGAAGTCGGGGTACACGGCGGAGCTAAAGATCGACGGCACTGCGATCGCGCTCACGTATGAGAATCAGGTTTTCGTCAAGGGCGCCACCCGCGGCAACGGCGCCATCGGCGAGGACGTGACTGTGAATCTCCGGACGATACGGGATGTACCGCTGCGCCTGCACGAAAGTGCGCCCGAGGGGCGCATCGAGATTCGGGGCGAGATCTACTTCCCCTTCGACCGATTCGAGGAGATGAACGCAGCCAGGGCTCGCGCTGGCGATTCTGTCTTCGCCACCCCACGTAACGCCGCCGCCGGAAGCCTCCGGCAGCTCGATCCGGCGATCACAGCGTCTCGGCCGCTCAGATTCTTTGGCTATTCGGTGGCGACCCCAGACGGAATCGAGATGCCGTTCGAAACGCAGACGGAGCTGCTCGACGCGCTCGTGAAATGGGGCGTCCCGGTTGCGCCGCATCGCAAGCGCGCGAAGACACTGGCCGAGGTCGAAGAGTGGGCCCACGAGCTGGAGCACAAGATCCGAAGCGAGCTGAACTTCGGGATCGACGGCGGCGTGGTCAAAGTGGATTCGCTCCGTCTTCAGGAGGAGCTGGGCGTCATCGGTGGACGCGAGCCGCGCTGGGCGATCGCGCGCAAATTCGCGCCCGACATCGCCGAGACCAGGCTGCTCAGGATCAAGGTCAACGTCGGTCGCACCGGCGCATTGAATCCCTATGCCGAGCTCGAGCCCGTGGAAATCGGCGGAGTGATCGTGAAGCTGGCGACACTCCACAACGAAGATCTCATAATCTCCAAGGATCTTCGGGAGGGCGACTGGGTGCAGGTGAAGAGGGCCGGCGATGTGATTCCGCAGATCATCGCCCCGATCCCCGACCGGCGCACCGGCAGCGAGGTACCCTGGCGGATGCCGAAGAAATGCCCGGTGTGTGGAACGCCAGCGACGCGGGAGGAGGATGAGGCCGCCATCTACTGCCCGAACGTCGCCTGTCCCGGGCGGCGGCTGGAAGGGCTGGTGCATTTCACATCGCGGGGCGCGATGGACATCCGCGGACTCTCGTACGCGCGAATCAACCAGCTCGTGGAAGCGAATCTGGTTCGCGACCCGGGAGATCTGTACGCACTCAAGCGCGAGCAGCTCCTCGAGCTCGAGGGCTACGCTGAAAAGGGCACCGACTCGCTGATCGCCGCGATCGAAGCGTCGAAGCAGCAACCGCTTCAGAAGCTGCTGGGCGCCCTGGGAATCCGTCACGTGGGATCGATCGCCGCTCAGCTCCTCGCGCAACACTTCGGAACACTCGACGCCATCATGTCGGCTTCGGCGGACGATATTCTCAACGTCCGTGGCATCGGCGCGACGATCGCGGACGGCGTCGTGGACTACTTCTCCGATCCGGCCGGGCGCGCGCTCGTCGAAAAACTGAGATCGCACGGCGTCAATTTCACCGAGCCGCGCGCGGTCGTGGCGGGAGGACCCCTGAGCGGAAAGACGCTCGTCATCACCGGTACGCTGCCGACTCTGAGCAGAGCGAAAGCGACCGCGACGATCGAGGCCGCGGGCGGCCGAGTCACCGGATCCGTGTCCAAGTCGACAGATTTCCTCGTCGCCGGCGAGGAGGCCGGCAGCAAACTCGACAAGGCGAAATCACTCGGCGTCGCGATAATCGACGAGGCCGAGCTCTTGCGTCGAGTAGCTTCCGCCGCAACATCTTCCGCGTGAAATCGTCCTAACTTCGCATGCCAACTTCAGAAGCACCTGAGTTGATCGGCCTGGCGCAGCGCACGCTGCGCGAACTCCGCCTGCGCGTCGCCGGCGCCAATGGCGGCGGCCCCGATGCGCTGCGCGAAGCGGGTTACGCCGGCGCGGGCTCGCTATTCGACGCGTTCGAGACCTGGCTCAACGACCGGGGGTCGCCGAAAGCGGAGGATCTTTCGATCGATGAGTTCTCCGCGCGAGCTGCCGAGTTTTTCCAGGCGGCGGGCTGGGGACGCGTGACATTCCGGTCCCTGCACGACGCGCTGGCAGTAATCGACATCGAGGGATGCTGGGAAGCGCAGCTGCACGGCGAAGGGGAGCGCGGATGCCACCTCACGACCGGGACGCTCGCGGGATTCCTTGGGTGCCTCGCGGATTACCCGGTGGCGGTGATGGAGATCGAATGCAGCGCCGGCGATCGGGGGCGGTGCCGATTTCTCGCGGGCAATGCTGATATGCTCGAACATGCGTACGATCGAGTCGTCCGCGGCGAACAATGGGAGTCGATCGGGGCCGGCGAGTTCTAGCATCTAACAGCGGCAAAACTACGCTGCTGCCTGCTGCCCGCTTCCCGCTCTTTCGCTTATAGCTAAGTACGACGAGACCGGTCTAGACGCGCGAAGCAGAAACAACGCGCGCCTTCCCCGACTCTGCCACGATCGGTCCCTCGGCAGTTAGCGACCAGCGAACTGGCGAACAGCGGGCAGCAGGCCGCAGCGTAGTTCTTGGTTCTCCAAAATCCGACGGTCTTCGGTTCAAGACTTTGCCGACCGAAGCGCATCAGCGTAAATCGGATTCGGGACAAGCTCCCCATCGACAAGAATCTCCCGATCCCACGGCAGAATGATCGTGCTCTCGGTCGCAATCGCGTGAAAATCCGGAGCGTACCCGCCCGTGCGAATCGAAACCGCCGTCCGAACCTCCGCCGCGCTTCCCTCCTGAACGGCGGACACCGCGAGCCGCATCGTGTCGCCCGAATCGCACGTCTCATCCACGATCAGCACGCGCTTTCCTCGCACTTCCTTCGGAGCGCTGCCGAATACTTCGGGCGCTTCGCGTGTCCGTGAGCTTCGGTACTTCCGGCTCACCACGAGGGAATGGAACTCTCGTCCGAGTATTGCTGCGATCACAGCACCCGGAATCACGCCAGCCGTTGCGATCCCGACGACGATCTCGGGATCGTACGCGCGCGCCACTTTGAGAGCCAGTCCGCGCGATAGCTCGCCGAAGAACGGCCATTCGATTTCGAGCACGCCTTTGGCGACGTCGACGGTGTGTTTGCGGGGTGACATTTTGCTCCCAAACTGTTCGGGGAAAAGCAGTTAGGTTAAGCTAGCCCTCTCACATCATAGTCGGTAGATTCGACCAAATGTCATTCTGGGATCGCCTCACCGGCGGCAAACCTAAGAAGCCGGTGACAGAGAACCTCGACTACCTCAACGAGGCGCTCGCACTGGAACGTCAGGGCGATTACGACGCCGCGCTGACGTCCTACCGGCTCGCCCTCCGACAGAGACCCAACAATCATAAAGTCCTACAGAACATGGCAATCGCCTACTCGAAGCTCGGTCAGCTCGACGAAGCGATTCGTTGCTACCGCCGCGCCCTCGCGATCGAGCCCAGGCTCTCGGGAGCGCACTACGGCCTCGCATTTCTACTCCTCAGGCGCGGCGACGTGAGCGACGCCGCGTTTCACCTCGAGGCCTTCATGCTGGATCCGCCGCGCAGCCCGGAAGCCGAACGCTGGGTCAAGCACGCGCAGAAAACTCTCGACGAGATGAAGACGGCCGAGCCACCACCGTCGAACCCGAATTACAAGGCGAGCGAGTATCCGGGGATTACAGAATAGATGGGAGCGGTGCTCGCTGTCGTAAGCCAGAAGGGAGGAGTCGGCAAAACCACTACCGCTGTCAATCTCGCCGCCGCGTTCGCGCGCCGGGGAATGAAAACGTTGCTCATCGACGTCGATCCCCAGGGTTCGGTGCGCTACGGCTCAGGGCTGGCGCGTGGCCACGAGACGGCGGGATTCGCCGACTACCTTGCCGGCGAGCGCACCCTCCGCGAGATCATTCTCCCCACGGCCCTTCCATGGCTGCGAGTCATCCTCGCGGGCTCGGTCGCTGATGAGTCGGACCATGCGGTCTACTCGCAGCTGGTCCGGGAGACGAATGTCCTCCAGGATCTTCTCCAGATGGCCGAGCAACGGTGCCAGGTCGTTGTCGTCGACACGCCTCCCGGATTGGGGTCGATCACCCGGAAGGTCCTGGCGGCCAGCGAGCACGTCATTGTCCCACTTCAATGCGAGCCGCTCGCGCTTCAGACGACGCCGCAGATTCTTCGTGCGATTCAGGACATCGTCGCCATCAACGAGCGTCTCACCCTCGATGGGATCCTCCTCACGATGTACGAGGCGAACAATCAGGCGAGTGACCGGGTAGTGGATTATGTGAGAAGGCACCTTCCAGCCAACATCGTCTTCGACGTCGTGATTCCCCGCACGGTGGCTACGGCCGACGCGTTTGCCGCTGGCCAGCCCGTGGTCGTTCGCAGTCCCGCTGACGCGGCGTCGCAGGCCTACGTGAACCTCGCGACGATTCTCGCCGACCGCCTGCTATGAACCGGAGGTTATCGTCACCCGCGGTGCTGCTTGCGATTTCTGCGATAGTTGGCCTCATCGCCCAAGCCTGCACCGACATAAACGGGAGCCCGGGCGCGGTTCTCTCGTTGCAGTTCGACCCGCTTCCCTTTCCTTCCGTCGTAGTTGGCGACACGCTGCGTGACACGACCGGCGCGGTGGTCACGCCGGTGGTTCACGCCTTCAACTTCCAGGGCGAGGAGATAATTCCAGCCCCGGTTTTCTTTCTGTCGCCCGACTCGGGCGTCGTCGTAGACAGCGTCACCGGGATCGTGGTGGCGGACAGCCTGCGTTCGACTCCGGCGCGAATTGTGGCGACACTCGGGACACTCCAGGCAGCTCAGACCATCGACGTCACGCTGCGACCCGATTCCCTCCATGCGATCAACGCCATCGACAGCCTGGAGTACTCGGCGGTCGACACCACCCTAAACGTGTCGGTGCCCATGCAGGTGAACCTCACCCACGGCATCGCTCCGAACGACAGTGCGGTCAAGTCATACATCGTGAGCTTCGCCATCGTCGAGCAGAGCGATCCTCGGCTCGGTGAGCTGGTGAACGACGCCGGCAACGCATCGGTCGTGGATACTACCGGCGCCGACGGTATAGCGGGGAGGAAGATTCGTCTGCATCCTCTCTTTCTTACTGCGCAAACCGATTCGATCGTGATCAACGCCACGGCGAAGTACCGTGGAGTCCAGGTGAACGGCAGTCCCGTGCGGCTCGTACTCCTGCTGAAGCCGCTCGAGGTAACCCAGAATCTGCTTTCGGGGGAGAGAAAATGGCGATGATGGAATCCAAAGGCGGGCCGCGACCCGCTCCGGGGACGCTGAACCAGCTCTTTTTCGACGCTGTCTCGAAATACAACCGTCCAGACGCGCTACAGGTGAAGGTGGGCGGCACCTATCGTCCGATCTCGCATTCCGAGGTCGCCGATCGCGTGCGTCGGGCCGCGCGCGGCCTGACATCACTCGGCGTCAGGCGCGGGGATCGCGTCGCGATCCTCTCGGAGAACCGGCCGGAATGGGCGATCGCGGACTTCGCGTGCCTGTCCGTCGGCGTCACCGATGTTCCGATCTATCCGACTCTGCCCGCAGACCAGATCGCCTACATGCTCAAGGATTCGGGCGCAGTCGCGATCTTCGTCTCGAACAAGATACAGGCGGAAAAGATCAGAGAGATCCGGTCGCAGCTCCCGGCGC
Source organism: Gemmatimonadaceae bacterium (assembly GCA_035317285.1). Lineage (GTDB taxonomy): Bacteria > Gemmatimonadota > Gemmatimonadetes > Gemmatimonadales > Gemmatimonadaceae > UBA4720. The sequence goes on from DATHHC010000176.1 coordinate 17,830, forward strand.
TCAAAACCGTGATCGGCTTCGACGACGTGCCGGGACTCACCAACTTGTCGATGGCCGACCTCGAAAAACGGGGCTCGCAAGGTGACAACAAGGAGACGATGGCCACTTATCGAGAGGACGCCCTCACGGTCAAGCCCGACGATCTCGCCACGATCATTTATACGTCCGGCACGACCGGCGAGCCCAAGGGCGTGATGCTCTCGCACGACAACATCTTCTCGAACGTTGCGGCGTCGCGAAAAGCCATTCCATTCGACGGCAAGGACACGGGCCTGAGCTTCCTTCCCCTCTCGCACATCTTCGAGCGGATGGCCGGCCACTACCTGATGTTCGCCACTGGCACATCCATCGCCTACGCCGAATCGATCGATACGGTCGCGGCGAACATGGTGGAAGTTCGCCCGACGCTCGTCCTCTCCGTCCCCAGACTCTACGAGAAGATGTACGCACGAATTCTGGAGACGGCCCTCACGGGCGGATTCCTCAAGAAGAAGATCTTCTTCTGGGCGCGTGACGTCGCCGAGCGCTGGGCCACTGAGAAACTGGCCGGCACGGAGCCCGGCGGATTGGTGGCGCTGCAGTACTCGATCGCGCAAAAGCTCGTGTTCTCCAAGCTCAAGGCACGAACGGGTGGCCGTCTTCGCTATTTCGTCTCCGGCGGGGCGCCACTCTCGCCGGACATTAACAAGTTCTTCTACGCCGCTGGATTGGAGATCCTGGAAGGATACGGACTTACTGAGACATCGCCCGTGATCGCAGTCAACACGCCGGCCAACTTCCGCATTGGCACCGTCGGGAAGCTGATCGAGGGCGCCGAAGTAAAGATTGCGGACGACGGCGAGATCCTCACGCGCGGGCCGAACGTCATGAAGGGCTACTACAACAAACCCGACGCTACTCGCGAAGCAATTGAGCCTGATGGCTGGTTCCACACCGGCGACATCGGGGAGCTGAACGACGGGTTTCTTGCCATCACCGACCGCAAGAAAGACCTGATCGTCACAGCCGGCGGCAAGAAGGTCGCGCCCCAGCCGCTCGAGAACAAAGTCAAGACCAACAAGTACGTCGCCCAGGCCGTGATGATCGGCGACAAGCGCAAATTCCCGTCGATACTGATCGTGCCGAACTTCGATCAGCTGGAGAGATGGGCGGCAAAGCGGAACATCATCTGGACGGATCGCGCCCAGTTGCTGAGGATGCCGACAATCCAGGCGAAGATGGAAAAAGAGGTGGCCAAGGAGCTGGAGGGCGCGGCGCACTTCGAGATGCCGAAGAAGATCGGATTGCTCGAGCACGATTTCTCGATCGAAGGGGGCGAGCTGACGCCGACCCAGAAGGTGAAGCGCCGCGCAATCGACAAACACTACAAGGCGCTGATCGATTCGCTCTACGAGGAAGCGGAGAAAAGCGGGTTCACCGACCAGCACGCGATAGTTTGATCACCTCGGGCGCCTTTTCCGCCACCCAGTAGTTCTCGTCGTGGGCGAGCACAGCTAGCCCGGCTGGCGGCGGCATCTCGGTTGGGCCAACGATCCTTCCTCCGGGGCGGACCGCCTTGACGGCGGACGCCAGGATTTCGGGAGGGAACAACGCGTCCAACGCCACTCCCAGCACCGAGCCAGGCGCGACCGGAATCTCCGACCCAACCAGCAGAAGCCCGACGGTCTCCGATTCCTCGACGCCGCTTTGCGCATTGAGCGCAAGCACTCGCGACTCGGCAATCAGGCTCAGCTCCTGCGCGCCGCTGGCCCAGCGGCCGCCAAGAATCACGGTCGCTCCCGGCTCGGTGGCATTGAGAAAGGCACCGGCGCGCGTGGCGAGCTCCTCCCGTTCCAGAGTCGCCGCCGACTGCCCCGCTGTACGCCGCGGCATTTCAGCGCCCGCGGTGAAGTCGGCTACGCCAGCAGTGATCGGGTATTTTGCGGAGCAGATCGGGCAGCCAAGCGTCCCGTCGATGACGAAGCGACTCGAAACGGTTTTGAAGGACGCAACGAGCCAGGTATCCTCGTGCGCGTTGATGCAGCGGAACAGGTCGATCAGCTCGATGAACACGGCGGTAGTTGGCTGCGAATCCTTATCGGTGCGTTCGAGGGCTAGCTGTGGGAGAGCCGCAGCTCGTCGACATTCACTCTTTCGGGCTGGCTGAGCGCGAACATCACGGCTCCGACGACGTCGTCCGGATCGAGCAATGGCCGCGTCGAGTGCGGCTTCCCCACCGGATCGGTGATCGTGACAGTGTCCCAGAGCTCGGTGTCCGTCGACGCCGGCGAAATGAGCGATGTGCGAACACCGGTACCTTTAAGCTCGGCGCGCAGCGTTTCGTGGATGGCACGAAGACCGAACTTGGCTGCGGAGTACGCGGTGTTGCCGCTGAAGATCGTTCGGTCCGCGATGGAGCCGATGGTAACGATGTGCCCGCGCTTCCTCTCTTTCATCTCGGACAAAAACGCGCGGACAAAAAGAAATGGGCCGATGAGGTTGGTATTGATCGTCTCGATGAACACGTCTGCGGTCGTCTGTTCCGCGACCGCGACGCTGAATACTCCGGCGTTATTCACGAGAATGTCCGGAGCGCCCTTCAGCTCCGTCGCGATGAGCTTCGTCGCACGTTCGACGCTTTTTGGGTCGCTGATATCGCATGTGATGGGAATCGACCCTTTGATACGCGCCGCGCGCTCCTTGAGCTTCGCTTCCGTCCTCGCGACCAGCACCACGCGGACTCCCTGGCCGCCGAGGGCTTCGGCGATTCCGGCGCCGATTCCTCTGGATGCGCCGGTTACGACCGCGGTCCGCCCGCTCAGAGATGCCACGCTTTAGTCGCGGCC
>DATHHC010000177.1:0-8546 GCA_035317285.1 Gemmatimonadaceae bacterium
GGAGGGCTCGGGGCAGGCGCGGCTGTACTCATCGGTGACTCGTTGCGATCGCCACACGCCGAGCTCACGCGCCGCTACATTCCGCCATCGCCTATGATGTGGGCCGCGCTCGGCCGACTCGCGATTCCAGCTCTGCCGGACACTGTAGTTCGCGTTGACGGTGATTTGCTCCGAGCCGATGTCGGGAATCCGGTGCAGTGGAGAGTTGGCATTCGAGGCGACACTCTGGTGGAGCTTCAACACATCTCCGACGGTAAGATCACGGAAAGCCTCACCCGAGGAGTCAATGGAGTGCTCACTTACGAGAGGCCCGGAGCAAGGCGTCGTCTCCAGCCGACTTTTCTGCGCGATCAACTTGGATCTTTCGATGCATCGATTTGGAGCTTATAGTGTTGTCCTGGTTGCGCTGACCGCCTGCATCCCATACGGCTTTACGGGAGGCGGGCTGCCCTCTCACATAAGGACGGTCGCGATCGTTCCTTTCGAGAACCAGACGGCAACACCGGAATTGCCACGCGAGCTCACTGAAGCTCTCCGCACCCAGCTCCATGACCGGCTTGGATTGCGCGACGCGACTGAAGCAAAGGCGGGCGCGATCATCCGCGGCACCATCCAGCAGTACGAGACGGACATCCCAATCGGATTCGCCGCCGACAACAGGCAGGCGACGACAGCGAAGCGGCTCCTTCGGCTGGTCGTCGACATCGAGATGATCGATCAGGTCAGCGGGAAAGCGCTCTGGCAGCGGAAGGGGCTTCTCGCCGAGGGCCAATATGAGGAGCGCGGCGAGCCCGCTGGCAGGAAGCAGGCAATCGATCGGATCGTGAACACGATGATTGAAGGCGCCCAGTCGCAGTGGTAAACCGTCCCGGGACCAGTAGGATCGGTTGCCTGCTCCCACTGCTGATCCTGGCCATCGCCATTTACTTCGCGATGGATTTTGGCGAAGCATATTTCCACTACTATCAGTTCAAGGATGCCATGGGCCAGGAGGCGAGGTTTGCGATGGACAAGACGGACGCACAGATAACGACTCGCTTGTCGGCCCTGGCCGATTCGCTCCAGCTTCCCCCAGGCGCGGAGCTGATCCTCGTCGAGCGGAGCCCGTCGACCATCACGATTTCGAGTGATTACGACGAAATAATCCAGCTTCCGCTGAAGAAGGTTCAGGTCATTCATTTCCACCCCCTCGCCATGAGCCGACTCTGAAGCCTCGAGATCCCGCTGCGAAGATTGCGACTTGGGCGGAGGCCGAGCGGTGGAGAGCTGGGAGAAAGGGTCGAGTGGCGTTCACGAATGGTGTGTTCGACCTGCTCCATCCCGGGCACATCGACATCCTCACGGCCGCGCGCTCCAATGCGGACGCGCTCGTGGTTGGACTCAACAGTGACGAGTCCGTGCGCCGCCTCAAGGGTCCCACGCGTCCCGTGCGCACCGACGCCGAACGCGCCTACGTGTTGGCCGCGCTCGAGTGCGTGGATCTGGTCGTAATTTTCCCCGAGGACACGCCGCTCAATCTCGTTACTCGTCTCAAGCCCGATGTGATCGTCAAAGGCGGCGACTACTCGGAAGACACGATCGTCGGTGCGCCGGAAGTAAAAAGCTGGGGAGGGCGGGTGGTGGTGGTGCCGCTCACTCCCGGACACTCAACCACAGCCATCATTCGGAAACTCAGTGAAGCCAGTTAAAGCAAAACGCGTTGGACGCGGGGTAGCGGAGCTTCGGCCGATCACCTTCGAGCGCGAGGTCGCTCCCTACGCCGAAGGTTCGTGCCTCATAATCTTCGGCGCGACGCGAGTGTTGTGCACGGCGTCGGTGGAGGATGGCGTTCCTGGCTGGAAGCGTGGCAGTGGGGAGGGTTGGCTCACCGCCGAGTACGCGATGCTTCCGCGCGCGACGCGGACGCGCACGTCTCGCGAGCGAGCACAGCTGGGCGGGCGCACGCAGGAAATTCAACGCCTGATCGGGCGCAGCGTCCGGGCCATGCTCGACGACTTCAAGTTTGGCGAGTTCACTGTGAAGCTCGATTGCGACGTCCTCGTTGCCGACGGAGGAACGCGCACCGCCGCGATCACCGGCGCCTCGGTCGCGATCGTCGATGCGTTCAACTGGATGGTGGAGACGGGGAAGCTCGCCCAAACGCCGGTCAAGCGGCGCGTCGCCGCTGTGAGCGTCGGTGTGATCGACGGAGAGCCGCGCCTCGATCTCGACTACGAGGAAGACGTGAGGGCCGAGGTCGACATGAACGTGGTGATGAGCAGCGAGGGGAAGTTCGTGGAAGTGCAGGGGACCGGGGAGCACGGAACGTTCGACCGCGCGCAACTCGACCAGCTTCTCGAGCTCGCGATTTCCGGGATCGGCGCACTCGACGCCGCTCAGGTGATAGCGCTGTCGAAACCGCTATCGGAGTGAGTGGCGGCCCTTTTCTCCTCGCAACTCGCAGCGAAGGAAAGTTGCGCGAGCTGCGCGAGATCTTCTCGGAATTCGGGCTCGTCGCCGTGGATGTCGCGACGTCTGGAATCCCTGAGTCTGCGGCCGAAGATGATCTCGAGCAGTTCGACACGTTCGAGGAAAACGCGCTCGCCAAGGCGCGCTACTTCTTCGATCTGTCGGGTGGCGTTCCCACTTTTGGCGACGATTCGGGAATGTGCGTCGACGCGCTAGGCGGTGAGCCCGGTGTGTTCAGCAAGAGATGGTCGGGCAACGAGGATCTGGAACGAGCAGCACTCGACGCGGCGAACAACGCGAAGCTGACCGCACGAATGCGCGCGGCGAAACTTGAACAGGGGGCTCGTTTTACCGACACCGGAGTCTATGTCTCGGTCGCCGCGTTCAAGGATGCATCGGGTGAAATCATGCGCCGAGGAGAAATCAAAGGGCGCGTGCTCGAGACTCCCCGCGGCACCGGCGGCTTCGGGTACGATCCGTACTTCGAAGCGCCCGAGCTGGGCGGGACGTTCGCCGAGTCGTCGATCAAGAATACGGCGGCGGGAAGTCACCGCGCCCGTGCGTTTCGCACTCTGCTGAGCGCGTTGCGCGCCCAAGGCCGTCTATAGTAACTTGCGCTCACTTCGGGGCGTAGCGTAGCCCGGTATCGCGCCTGCTTTGGGAGCAGGAGGTCCCCGGTTCAAATCCGGGCGCCCCGATTGAGTAACTAAAGCCTCTACAACGATTTGAGTTGCAGGGGCTTTTGTTCGCCCGCGAACGGGGGTCTGTTGTGGGTCAGTTTCTGTTGCAGTTAACCGGCTCTCGCGGGTTCCGTGGTCTTTTTTGAATGCGACATCATCAAGGAGAGGTGTCGTAGTCGGCCTGCTGGTAACACTTAAGAAGCGTGGTTATGTCGCTCCAGCCGCCCGCTGCTGCAGCGTCGACAACTGGCAAATGTTTTCTTGTTGTCGCCCACGCTCGCCTGTACACATAATAGCCAAAAACCCTGTCGCTAACCCGCTGTCAAATAGTATCATAGGCCGATGATACTCACGAAGTGCCAAATGGGGTCGAAGAGAAAGAGCGGGACGTAGCCCGGTTTCTTGCCAGCGGGCGCAGAATCGGGGAGCGCCACTCCAGTGTATGTCCCGATTGTAAGGACGTAAAACGCCCCCGTACCCTGCGAGGGCATCGGCTCAGTCGGGTGCTGGGAGTGAGCAAGGGTATCCAAAGCCAAGACTGCTCGGTTACATGCCCCAGCATCGGTTGCGAGGTTTACCTGTGAGGATGGCACGTTTGGCAATCCTAAGGCACTTCGAGACGCCGGGTCTGCGATGGACGAATTGATCTGGCGTATCATCATGTCACTGTAAAAGTCTCCCGATTTGCACGTGTAACCCTGCGCCTGAGCGTTTCCGATGAACGCAAGCACAAACACGATCGAGAGCCGACTGGAGCCACTAAAAATACGCATGAAGTTTCTCCTCATATCGTTGTAACTCATCTTACCCACGCACACTTTGCTGCGGTGCTGGGCGCCCAATTGTGAATGCGACCGGAGTTAGCCAGCGTGTAATAGGAAACCTCTGCTACTGTGCCGTCCGCGTCGATGACATAATCCGGCTTCGGCGGCAGGTCCATTATCATACTGAACCAGTCTTGACCACTTCCCCCTTTCACAATGTCCTTTCTGTTTTTTGTGAACGGCCGTTTTCCATTAGCCGTGTCGCCTGGGAACTTCGAAAACTGGATAGAATCACGGCCGTTATTAAATACTTTCGTCTCGCAGCCGTAAACCGGGCCGTCCCACGGACTTTGGTGCGTGTGGGCTCGTCCGGAGAGCACTGCACCGGAGACCGGGGGTGGCGCGGCCGAGTCAAAATAGGACATGCATTCAGTATTCTTCGAACTATCGCCTGGAACGAGCATGTAACCGCCATTATTAGGGAGCTTCCAGACATTACCCCCGATTTCATGCATTAGCCCTCTGCCCTTAACCGAGTCGTAGCCGAAGCCCGGGGCGACTTCGGGATGGGAGGAGTCAAGCATTTTCAGCAATGCAGACCGAACCTGAAAATCGTTAGTCGTGTCGTTCAGGATCGAGTCTAACGGGCTCGTTAGGCATTGGACCGTAACTGAATTCGTCTGTTCGTACCCACCTACAAACGCCTTTACGGTCAAGCGTCCGGATTCCTTGGGGGTAAAGAGGCACTGTCGATCGGGTCCGACGCCCGAAGGAATTGGGCAGGTGGGTTGCGCGCGAGTCGAATCTGCCCCTGACCACTGCCAAGACGTGGCTGCCAGAGTAATTGTTTGGAGGTTAGCGCCCAGCAGGAGCGTCCCGGGATTCGGGCGAATTGTGAAGGCAATTTGGGACGTAGTGTTGGCGAAGTTCACTGTGCGCGGGAACGCGGTTGGCTTCTTGAGCGCAACAGCGATTGGTCTAAGCCTGAGCAAGGTAGTCCCACTGACGGTATGGCAGATCGCGATGCCCCATATGTCGCAGTCGTAGGAGTTTTGCTTAGGCTTTTCACCACGCGAGACGGTTGTAGACGCGCCGACAATCTTTACGGTATCGTCGTGGACGTTCCCCCCGCAGGTACCAAAGTTTCCCCCGTTGACTAGTGCGTTGTTCACGGAAAGGTTCATCGCGCAGCGGGTGTCGTTGCGGCCGTCATAGACGCCTGTGGCGGTCACGGTACGACCGGGGTACTGATAGTAGGGGCTGGCGCCAGCTACCCGTGGTTTCGAGGTAAAGGCCGCGTTACTGGTCTCATCCTCGTGAAGGGTTACCCACGTCTCGAACGGAAAGTTGTAAAGAGTCCCTGAGTTTTGATAGTTCGGACCGACCGACGTGAACACATCGGGTGGCACTGTCTGATACAAACTCGGCCGAGGCGGTACGTGTAGCAGTCCCCGGGTTGGCGAGGTAGCGTCAGAGCACGCATATACGCCCGCCGTTGCGGCGAATATGAGTCCCCGGACCAGGAGCGATCGCTTCATCGTGGTACCCCCGTAAGTTGAGAAGACCCAGCGGCGCCGGCCGGGAGAGGTCCCCCAACTTTGCGGGGGGAAAGTGAATTCCGAAATGCTTGTTTCCTATCAAAAACTGTCGTTTTTCTATCAAGGATGTCGCGATTGGTTAAGTCTTTGTTCCTGGTTTGGGAGCAAGAGGTCCCCGGTTCAAATCCGGGCGCCCCGACTAACGGTAAAAGAAAGCCCGACAATAGCTTATGCTACGTCGGGCCTTTGTTGTTCTCGGGCGGTTGGAGCCCTAGCCACACGTTAACATCTTCGGGAAAAGGCTAGGGACGAAATGAATTGACCGAACAAAATACGAAAAGAGCGCTATATTGAGATATGACACCTTTACGACTCTGTCCTCACGGCGTTGCCGTGACCATCTGCGCGGTTTGCATCGGTCTCCAACTAGGAGAACCGCACCTCAAGACACATCCCGAGGCCGCAGCAGAAGTTTTCCGGATTAGCCAGCCAATCCCCGAGCCGGACCCGCCGAGTGAGCAAGCTGGCGAATCACTAGCACCCGATCCGATCAAGTCTTTGGTGAGCGCTACTTCTATTCGGCCAACTGACCAAGATTACGCCTACTTCAAGATCTTTCGACCGAAATCAAAGTAGAAGCTCCGCAACGCTGGAGCAGCGCGCGAAGATCCTCGACCGACCTCCAGAGGAAAGTGCGGAGAGCATACCCATAGCCATTAAGCAGAGTGCTCGTCTGCCGGAAACGCGCCCTCCGCCCATGGTGGATGCGGCGGTCTGTGCCACTCTCGACCTGCATCACCGCGCCATATGCGCGCGACGTTCTGAGCCCCGAGTGTAGCACGGGCCGAGTAGAAGTCCAGGATCGCCAATCGGTGACGCTGCCACTGCAAGCGCAATTCGTCGTCGTCCCACTGCCGGCCGCCACCCTGAAACGAATAGCCGTAAATCAGCTCGTGCAGCATGTCGTAGGTGAGCGCAAAATAGTGGTCGTCGTTCATCTCTTACCCTAGCGGATTTGTCGGAACGGGAGCCACCCCGTGTTCTTGAGAGCGGTTGCCACTGAGTCAGCCTCCGCGCCCGCAATTTCGGACTGCTTCCGGTTCTGTGCGCTACACCCGGTCCTGAATCTCCCCGTTGACAAGCCTCCGTCCGGCGTTGATTATGGCGCCAGAGACAGCATCCGTGTCGCCCCCGTCCGAGCCACGCGCACAGGATCAAGCGTGAACCACGAACTGCTGGAGGAGTCCATGCCGCGAATCAAGTTGTTCTTGCTCCTGCTCTTTCTTTCGGTCACAATCGCGTTGCCCGCGAGCGCACAGCGGCGCGTGACAGGACGCGTGACGGACCAGACCAATGGACAGCCGGTTCCCGGCGCCGCAATTCAGATTCAAGGCACCGCGTTCGGAACCACAGCCGCCGACGATGGAACGTTTGCGATTCAGGCGCCCGACGGGCCGGTGATACTGGTTGCCAGGCGCATCGGCTACCAGCGGCGCGAGGTTCCGATCCCGGCGGGTGGGACGAGCGCCGATGTTGCGTTGAAAAGAGACGTGCTGCAGCTCGAGGCCCAGGTGACAACCGGTGCCGCCACTTCGGTGGCAAGGCGTAACACGGCGAACGACGTGGCCGTAGTCAGCTCCGAGGCGTTCTCTCGGGTCTCTGCTCCGTCACTCGAGAACGCGCTTGCCGGCCGAATTGCAGGCGCGACGGTGAGTCAGAACTCGGGCGCACCCGGAGGAGGCAACCAGATACGACTCCGTGGCGTGACATCCGTGTTCGGCTCGGCCGACCCGCTTTACGTCGTCGACGGCGTGATCGTGAGCAATGAGACGATCCAGTCAGGCCTCAACGGAATCACGGCGGCGAATCGCAACACTTCAAACTCCACAAACCAGGACAATGGCGTCAATCGCATTGCCGACATTAATCCGAACGACATCGAGAGTCTCGAAGTTCTGAAGGGCGCGTCGGCATCGGCGATCTACGGATCCAAGGCCGCCAATGGCGTGATCATCATCAAGACGAAGCAGGGTGCGATCGGGGGCAGCGGAGGTTACCCATCCATCGACCTGGTTCAGCGTTTTGGCACTCGCGCGCTCTCCAGAAAATACGGACATCGGCGTTTCACTCTCGCTGAGGCAGAAGCGTACGGAGCTGGCGTGGGGATGTCGGCGGCAGCCGTCGATTCGAACTACAACGCATGCGGCGGGTTCTGTGACTTCGAGGAACAGCTTTTCGGCGAGCATCCGTTCAACTACGAGACGTCGCTCGCTGCTCGGGGCACCGTGAATCAGACCAGTTACTACGCCTCCGGATTCAATAGCTGGGACGGGGGCATTGAGAAAAACACGGGCTACCGCAAGCAGACCCTGAGGCTCAATCTCACCCAGGTGCTTCGTCCCAGGCTGACGCTCACCTTCAACAATAACTTTCTGCGGACGTTGACGAGTCGCGGCGTCAGCAACAACGACAACTCGACCATCACTCCGTACTTTGTGTTTGCTACGACTCCGAGCTGGTTCGACATGCGTCCGACCAATGGGATCTATCCGCGAACTCCGGTCGCCGGGTCGAACATTTTCCAGGATCGCGATTTCATCAAGACTCCCGAAGAAGTGAACCGGCTGATCTCTTCCGCTAGCCTGGCCTTCGCCGCCGTCGCGACGGATCGGCAGACGCTGACTTTCCGCGCCGATGGTGGCATCGACCGGTTCAGTCAGCAGGATAACATCGTCTCCCCGCGATTCCTTTTCTTCGAGCCGAACGATGGACTTCCCGGAACGGTGACCTCGCTCAGTGCCAACGTGCAGCGTGCCAATGCCAATCTCAGCGCGATCCACGAGTTCACTCCGACAGGCCATGGGTGGAACGCGACGACATCGGTTGGGCTCCAGCGCGAGATATCGTCTCAACGGTCCACGAACATCGTCACGCGCGATGTGCTGGTGGGACAGGAGAACGTAAACCGCGGCGCCGCGACGGAGGTGTTTGCGGATCGACAGGAGGTGCGTGGACTCGCGCTTTTCGGCCAGGAAGAAATCCTCGCTCTGGGCGAGCGCATGCTCGCGACTGTAGGAGCGCGCGCTGAGAGAAGCACCCTGAACGGCGACATCAAC
>DATHHC010000178.1:0-3803 GCA_035317285.1 Gemmatimonadaceae bacterium
GGCATGGTCGAGAGCAGCTGGAACCGGCCCGGCGGAATGGACGACACCATCGAAGTCTTCGGCGACAAGGGACAGACGTATGCCGACATGTTGATGGGGAACGCACTCCCTACCTACTCCGAAGTGGGTTTCGGCTACGCCGTCGAGAAGGCGTCGTCCACCAAGGGGTGGACATATCCGGTCTTCGAGGAGCACTGGAACTACGGGTTCCCGCAGGAGATGCGGCATTTCGCGCGTTGCGTGCGCGGGACGGAAAAGCCGATCTCCGACGGCGAGACGGGGCGCGTCGTGCAGGAAGTTCTTTATGCCGCGTACGCTTCGGCCGGCCTTGGACAGAAGATCATGATGCCCTTTCGCCCGAAGGGAATCGCCAAGCCAATCGATCTCTGGAAAAAGCCTGAGCTGGCACAAGCGGCGCTCTGATGCGGCTTGCCGGCGCGATCGACATCGGTGGTTCCAGCGCCAAGATCGGAATCATAGCCGAGGACGGAAGTATCGTCAGGCGTGACTCGGTGCCCACGGGCCTGCACGGCGAGCCGGTGGTCGTTGTCGACGCCATCGCATCGTCGCTCCTACCCATGCTCGATGCGGCGAACACAGAGGGAAAGTCAGTGTCGGGTATTGGTGTTTCCGTGGCTGGATTTCTGAATCCTGATCGCTCCGCCATGGTCCACAACGCGAACCTCCCGGCGCTGCGCGAATTTCCGCTGCGTCGTACGCTGGAGGAACGACTGTCGCTCGACTGCCGCCTCGAAGTTGACTCGAACGCCGCGGCCGTCGCCGAGTATCGGCACGGCGCCGGCCGAGGCTCGACGCGGTTGTTGGGAGTAACCGTTGGAACAGGACTCGGTGGCGCAGTTATCATCGATGGTGCGCTGTTGCGCTACACCGGTGAGTGCGCCGGTGATCTTGGCCACATCATCGTCGATCCCAATGGACGCCTTTGCACCTGTGGCGCGCGCGGATGTCTCGAGGCCATGGTCGATTCCGCGGCACTCTCGGAGCGGGCGGGCGGACGCCCGGTTCGCGAAATAATTGGAAGCGCGCGAGCAGGCGACGAACGTGCTCTGGCGGCGCTGGCGGAGACTGGTCAGTGGCTCGGACTGGGCCTGGCGTCGCTTTCACCGATTTTCTCGCCGGACAGAATCGTGGTCGGCGGTGGAATCGCCGCGGCTGGAGAACTTTTGCTCGATGCGACGCGCGCGAGCTACCGCACGCATGCGCGTCCGGAGTTTCGCGAGAAAACCCAGGTCGTGGGCTCGTCGTTCGAAGGATGGGAAGGGATTGTTGGCGCGGGCAGTCTCTTCCTCGCTCCGCTGGCATAGCGATCAATGCCGCCGGCACCCGTTCGCATCTTTCCGTCCCCCAATGCGATCGGGGAGCATGTGGCGGCACGCCTGCTCTCCCGCATCGAGCGCGCGCGTGTTGCCGGCGCGCGTTTCGTTCTTGGATGCCCGACCGGTCGAACTCCACGTCCTGTATACGGCGAGCTGGGGCGCCAGCTCGCGGAAAGGCCACAGAACATCAGCCATCTGATCCTCGTGATGATGGATGAGTATCTCGTGACAGCGGGCGGCAGCGGATTCGAGTACGCCTCGGCCGCCGAGTCGTGGTCCTGCCATCATTTCGCTCGTGTCGAAATAGTGGACCGCCTCAATGCGGGACTCGCGTCGGCGCAATGTCTGCCCGAGGAGTCGGTCTGGTTTCCGGATCCTCGTGATTCCGCGGCGTACGATGCGAGGATCGCCGACGCCGGAGGAATCGACTTCTTCATACTGGCGTCCGGTGCGAGCGATGGCCACGTGGCTTTCAATCCGCCGGGAAGCGCCCGCGAAAGCCGAACCCGGATCATTCAACTTTCGGAGGAGACCCGTCGCGACAACCTGACGACTTTTCCTGCGTTCGGTACGCTCGCGGCGGTGCCCAGCCACGGGATCAGCGTCGGCATCGACACCATCGCGTCGGCGAAAGAGAGCGTGATGATTGTCTCGGGATCCGGAAAGCGCCTGACTCTGACCCGAATGCGGAGTGCTGACCGTTACGAGCCCGATTGGCCGGCCACGGTGATTCACGAGTGTGCCGCCGCGGAAATACTCGCCGATACTGACGCCGCCGAGCCGTTGGACGCCCGTTGACTCTCGTTGAGGCAGCAGTCGAGACACCCGAATCTGCTCTCGCTGCCGAACGGGCTGGTGCTGACAGGATCGAGCTGTGCGAGAATCTGAGCGAAGGCGGCACGACGCCAGGCGAGGGGTTGATTGCCGCCGTCACAGAGCGAACGCGGATTCCAGTGTTCGTACTGATTCGACCACGAGCAGGCGGCTTCGTCTATTCGCGGAATGAATTCGAGGAGATGACCCGCGATATTGAGCGCGCTGGGAGCTTGGGCATCGCCGGAATCGTGACGGGTGCGCTCACGGCTCAAGGCCGCGTGGACGTCGGACTCACGCGCGCTCTTATCGAAGCTGCTGCGGGATTGCCCGTGACGTTCCACCGCGCGATTGATTCCGCCGCGAATCTCCCGGCCGCCCTCGAGGAGACGATTGAAGCGGGCGCCAGCCGCGTGCTCACCTCAGGGGGTGCAGCAACTGCGCTCGAGGGCATGGATGTCGTTGCGGCGCTTGCAGATCAGGCGGGGGACCGGATCGCCGTCGTTGCCGCCGGCGGAATCCGGGAGCACAACGTGCGCGATGTGATCGCGCGGACAGGAGTTTGCGAAGTCCACGCCCGGCTGATCGACGAGGCCCAAATGCGGGGCCTCGTCGACGCCGTCAAAGGAACGGGCAGGCCCCGAAATGTGTAGCATCGCCGGCACGCGTTAGGCATTTTAGAAGTGCAGGCGCCAGCCTGTTCACCTGCGCTGGAGGAGTACCAGGATGTGCCGCAACATCAAGACGCTCGCCAACTTTGAGCCGCCCGCGACCGACGACGAGATCCGCGCGTCGGCGCTCCAATTCGTGCGTAAGCTGAGCGGTTCGACACGACCGTCGCGCGCAAATGAAGCCGCCTTCGATCAGGCAGTGAACGAAGTGACCGCGGCGGCGCATCGACTCGTCCATTCCCTCCAAACGAACGCTCCGCCGCGAAACCGCGAAATCGAAATGCAGAAGGCGAAGGAGCGGTCGCTCAAGCGGTTCGCCTGAGATCGACACTTTCCCTCCGCGCGTATTCAACAGCGCGGAGGTCAGCGCGACCTACTTCCTGGAAGGCGACAATCCCGGCATGGGCTCGTCCGCTGTTGGTCCGTAGATCGACGGAACCGGGACATCGATCAGCCGCAGATATACCGTGAGCTGACCGCGATGGTGAACGAGATGATTGATCGTCTGGCGTACGATCACCCCGCGCGGCGCCGTGAAGAAAACCTGATCGCCTCGCTTCAATGACCAGGGCACCTGATAGTCCGAGTCCTTCGCCGACGCAATGGCTTTGCGCGCACCCGTCACGTTCTTGTCAAATTGCTTGAGAAGGTCTTCGGTCTTCTGGTCCGAGTATCCGGGATAGGCGCCAAGGTCCAGCGAGGTTTCCGTCACGGCGTTGGTGATCCAGCTCGGCATTCCCGACACCAGTTGCGTGAGATGGGCGAGCGAGAATGATTTCGGGTGGGGTTTCCATTTTCCTTTGTCGGTCGGAACGCGTTCCACCACGCGGCGGGTCGTCGCCATTTCCTGATCAAACTCGGGCAGAAGGGCGTCAGCGATGCTCATTTGGCCTCCACGAATCGGGGTATCGTCGAATTCCGTATTATGATGGCGGGAGCGCCAAAGCGCACCAGCCCGGGAAGGCTGCTCAACCGAGGGGGG
>DATHHC010000179.1:0-2367 GCA_035317285.1 Gemmatimonadaceae bacterium
CGCGCAGCAGACGGTCACGTTCAGCGTCGCGGCAGGAGGCGGACAGGCCTCGCCGGTCAGCGCTCAAACGGACGCATTGGGACGAGTCGCGACGATGTTCATCACTGGCGCCGTCGCGGGTGCGAATACGCTGAACGCAACCATCACCGGGGCCACACCGGGTTCTCTTTCCCTGACCACAGTCGAGGGCAGTGTCAGCGTATCGTCGGTTGATCCTTCGCCGATGACGCCGGGCGCGACTGTCACGATTACCGGAGTCGGCTTCGATCCCGTGGCGAGCGGTGACGCGGTAACTATCGATGGCCAGGCCGCAGCGGTCACGAGCGCGACCGGCACTCAGCTCGTGATTACGGTTCCAACGTCATTGCCGTGCACGCCGACGCATCAGGCGAACGTTCAGGTCATGGCGAATGGCGCGACTGCGATCGGACACCAGACGCTGAGAATGGGCGCGCTCCGGACGTTCACGGTCGGGAGCTCGCTGGTGCTTTCGAGCACCGCGGACGTCACCTGCACAGAGCTGTCAC
Organism: Gemmatimonadaceae bacterium; assembly: GCA_035317285.1. GTDB lineage: Bacteria > Gemmatimonadota > Gemmatimonadetes > Gemmatimonadales > Gemmatimonadaceae > UBA4720. Next base: position 528 of record DATHHC010000179.1, read on the forward strand.
CCGCAAACGCGCGCTACGCCGTAAACGTGGTCAACGGTTCGACCGCGCCGACTGGGGTCACGCCTTTCCATTTTGCCGGCGCGACCTCGATTCCTCCAGGAACAACTCTCGCCCCGCGAGTGTTGGCGCTTCGTCAATCACCAAAATCGCCGGTGTTCAGCCGCCAGATAACTTCGATCGAGAACCTCCAGTCCACGCATTCTGCGATGCACCTGCAGATGCTCGAAACGAACCGGCGGATCCTCACGGAGAAGAGGGGGCAATTTCGCCGGACTGGGCGCCGGGCGATCAGCTCGTCGGTGCGCGCTTCAGTCGCAGCCGCGGTGCCGCCTGCCGTTGGCGATACCCGAGCGTTCCGTGTTTTCAAGGCAACGACTACGATAGGCGGGTCGAGCACCTGCAATGACTTCGACGAGATTACAGCCCGGGTCGTCTACGTTGGGTCCAGGGCGATCATTTACGAAGATGTCCTCGCGCCGCTTGCGGGACAGATGAACGACAAGTTCATAACCCTGGGGCAGGAGTTCGACGCGACCATGTACCCGAGTGATGCAAACAATTTCGGCGATCCGCTCATCACGGATGTGGACACGGACATGGATCAGCACCTGAACATGGTGTTCACTCCCGTGATTCCCTCCTCGCTCGCCGGATTCGTCGTCTCGTGCGACTTCTTTCCCCGCAGCGCAAACAATCAGACCAGCAACTTTGGAGAGAACTTTTACGCGCGGGTTCCCAGAGTCCCCGGGACCGCTTTTGATGGCACCGATAACCCCGCCCAATTCCTCCGGCTGATAAGGGGAGTCATTGTACACGAGGTCAAACACATCGCGGCATTTGGCGCGCGTCTCGAGAATCCCAATGCGACCAGCTTCGAAGAGTCGTGGCTCGAGGAAGGAATGGCGATGGTCGCCGAGGAAGTGTGGGCGCGCGACAATGTCTATGCCGGCGCTTCCTGGAAGGGCAACATGATTTACGGGACGACGCTGTCCTGCGATGTGCGCCCTAGTTCCTGCGCGGGAGCCCCGTACGTCATGTTCGATCACTTCGCCAGAGTCTATTCCTTTCTAGACAGCCCCGGCGCGAGCTCACTTTTCGGTCGCGTGGCAGACGGGGACTTCGTTTTCTACGGAGCGTCCTGGTCTTTCATCCGCTACAACGTCGATCGTTATGCGACGTCCGAGCAGACCTATCTGCGAGGGATAACGGGCTCGGTGCTGACCGGCATCGCAAACATCGCGCAGCAGTCAGGGGCGGATCCGACGCAGATTCTCGGAAACTGGTCGTTGGCGCTCTACCTCGACGGAACGATGGCCGGAAACGCGGACGTCAATATCGCGTCGTGGGACACTCGCAACATCTTCGCGGGCATGAATACTGATTTCCCGCAATCCAACAATTTTCCGAAACCTCACCCGCTCGTTCCGCAAGTCCTCGGCTCGGGCGACTTTACGGTCGACAACGCGGGAATCCATGGAGGATCCTTCTCGCCGTTTGACCTTGTCGGATTATCCGGCGGCACGCGAACGATCGGACTCTCCGCGGGAGGCCCAGGCAATCCGGGCACTGGTTTGTTCCGCCTGGTCATCGCGCGAATCCAGTGACGCGGCTTCTTGCTCTCTTCGCTGCCGTAGCCCTTGCGTGCCGGGCGCCGGCGCCGAACCCTCCAGCCGACGCGCAATCAGAGTCGGCGCCTGACACTCTGAGGGGCACCTTCGTACTGGAAGGCAGCGATCCTCTCCCCTTGGCAGTCGTCCGCACCCCGACCGGCCGCGTCGTCATCGAAGGCGCACCTGCAGCGATGCTCAAGCTGTCGCAACTCGATCTGTGGATGCGAGGC
>DATHHC010000180.1:0-8149 GCA_035317285.1 Gemmatimonadaceae bacterium
AATCTGTTTGGTAACTCGGGCGTGAACGGCTACGGCAACCTTGTCTGCAACAACCTCGGAAACGCTCCACCCATGCCCAACGCAGGCGTTGCGCCGCCAACGGCCTGCCTCACGACGCTGAACGCGCCGAACATCACGGCCAATACCGTCGACCCCGATCTCAAATTCCCATCGGTTTGGCGGAGCTCGCTCGGCTACGATCGCCAGCTCCCCTGGAATGTCATTGGATCGTTCGAGTGGATGTACACTCGCTCGGTTGCAGCCTTCTACTATCAGAACATTGGCTTGGTCGACGATCCGATCGGCACCGATCGCAATGGTCGCTCCCTTTACGGCGACATTCCGAACGCCGCGGGCGCTCCGGTTCCCACACGCAAGCCGGTTCCCGGCGCCACTCCGGCACGGACTCTGGGCGACGTGATCGACTTGTCGAATACCAAGACCCACGATTACGCCTACAGCTACACTACCCAGCTCCAGAAGCGGTTCTCGAATTCATTCGAAGGATCGCTCGCCTACACCTACGGCCGGTCGTACGACGTCTGGGATCTGACTTCGTCGGTGGCGTTTTCCAACTGGTCCTTCGGTCGCTCCTATTCGGGCCGGCAGGATGCGCAGGATCTCTATCCTTCCAAGTTTGACGTGCCGCATCGCGTAGTTGCGAGCGGAACATACAGCTTCCCCTCGAAGACCGATGTGTCCTTCACGTTCTTCGGTGAGTCCGGTGTGCCGTTCGAATACGTCTACGGTAGCGACCTGAACGGCGACGGTGGAACGGCTAACGATCTCGTCTACGTTCCGACGGATGCGCATCTTGCCTCCGAGATTCTGTTCCAGCAGAACGGCGCTCTCACTCCGGCCGCGCAGGCAGACCTACTGGAGACATTCATCTCCGATCACGAATGCCTCAATTCGCAGCGCGGACAAATCATGAAGCGCAACTCCTGCCGTTCGCCGTGGACGAAAGTCCTGAACACGTCGGTGCGCCAGTCGTTGCCGACGATACGGGGCCAGAACTTCATCCTCCAGCTCGACATCTTCAACTTCACCAACCTGTTGAACAAGAAGTGGGGCGCGCAGGACCTCGGCAGCACCAACAGCCCGTCGCTCCTCGTACGCCGCAGCGCGGTTGCGGTGGCCGGCCAGCCGCTCAAGTGGGCGAGCGGTGCCCAGTCGATCTTCACCTTCTCACCGTCTCAGCAATTCAATACACAGAACCCGCAATCGAACTACGCGCTTCAGCTCCAGCTGAAGTACTCGTTCTGAGATCGGGACGCGGCTGATTCGGTTCAGCCGGACAGTTCACCATAGCAAAATGCCGGCGGGATTCGTCCCGCCGGCATTTTTCTCGTCCAGGCAATTCGAGAACTCGTCTCGCCAACGGCTCGAGGCGGCGCCTTAGCACTCGCTTCCCGCTTCCCGCTTCCCCCTTCCCTCGATCGACCCGGCTAGAAGATCTTCACGTTGATGTAACGCTTCGGATTCTTCTTGATGTCAGCGAGCAGCGAATCCATTCGCTGCAGCAATCCGCGCACGTCGTTGTACGCGCCGGGATCGTTGATCAGCATTGCCGCGCTGCCGGGCCCGCTGTCGACCTTCGCCAGAATCGCGTCGAGCTTCCCCGACGTCTCCTTGAGGTCGGCGCTCATCGCCGCCATGTTCGCGCTCGCGGTGCGGAGGTTGGTGATCGTCGAATCCACCTTGGCGGGATCGATCGCTCCCGTCGCCCTCCGCAACGATGTCATCGTCGCGCTGAGCTGCCGCGACTGTTCGGCCGCGATCGAAGCGAAGTCGTTCACCAGGCGATTCGTCGCGCCGATCGTATTGCGGAGGTCGCGGATTCCCCCCGCCGCCACCATCTCGTGCTCCAGCGCCGATGTCACTGCATTCACCGATCGCATCACCGAGTCGGCCTTGCTCGTCAGCTCCGCGATTCCCGGCGTGGAAGGGCCGATCGGAATCGTGTCACCCGCATTGAAAGAGCGGGCATCGGGCTTCGAGGGAGTCAGCGAGACAGCCTGATCGCCGAAGATGCCGTTCGGAACGACCGCCGCCTTGCTGGTCACCGGCACCTTGTAGCTCTTTTGGATCCTTAGCGTGGTGACGAGGATCCCATCCTGATGCAGATCTACCTCGTCCACATAGCCGACGGTCACGCCGACGAGCCACACCGGTTGGCCCTGCTTGAGTCCGGCGCCCCACGGAAACTTGGCGAACAGCGGATAACCCTTCGAGAGTCCCCCGCGCGCGAGCCAAAGCGAGCCGAGGACCACCACGATAACGGCAACCGCGATCACGAGGCCAACCAGTACTTCGTCTCTCTTCTTCTTCATGCCTGGAGGTAAGGGGCGAGCAGGAGCGCGGTGAGCGCATCCAGTACCAGAATGGCGACCGACGTCACGACGACTGCCTGCGCGGTGCTCCGGCCGACACCTTCGGCGCCGACGTTCGCGGTGTAGCCCTCGTAGGAGCAGAAGAAGGCTATCGCGCCCCCGAATATAGTCGCCTTGATGATGCTGTACACTATCTGGAACGGCGTGAACGACAGCCTTAAGCCTTCCGCGAAAGCCGCGGAGGTCACATCAGTTGCGGTGACAGCTGTGAACATCGCTGTCCCAATTCCGATGGCGTCCGCCAGGATTGTGAGTACCGGCAGCATGATGAGCGCCGCGATCAGTCGCGGCACCACCAGGTACGCGATCGGATCGTACGCCAGCGTTTCCAGCGCATCGATCTGCTCGGTCACGCGCATCGTGCCGACCTCCGCGGTGATACGCGCTCCAACACGTCCCGTCAGCACGAGGCCCGTCAGAAGCGGGCCGAGCTCGAGGACTATCGATTGCCGAGAGATCAGCCCCACGACCGAGAGCTGCACGCCGCCGAACAGCTGATATCTCGTCTGAAACGCGGTGACTGCGCCGATGAACGCCGCGACGATCGCCGCAAGCGGTACGGAATCGACGCCCATGTTCCGCATCTGTCGGATCGTCTCCCGCCCGTAGGTCGCCGGATCCCTCAAGGCGCGAAAGATGTCGCGCAGGAAGTAACCCCACTTCCCGACCTTCCGAAAAGGGCGGAGCGGATCCTTGATCAAGTTCTGACGCGCGCGAAGAGGATGGCTCCCACTACGCCGAATATGATGCTTGGCAGCCACGCTGCCAGGTCCGCGGGGATTATTCCCTTGCCGCCGATGCCTTTGGTAAGCTGGATCAGCATCAGGAAAATCACGGTCGTCGCCAGGCTGAGCCCGATGCCGTACGCCGCGCCGCCGCGTTGCGTGCTCGTCGCCAGCGGCGCGCCAAATAACAGAATTACGATGCAGGTTACTGGAATCGCGATCTTGAGCATCCTCTCGACCCGCAGCTCATTCACTTCCGCTCCCGACCGCTCCATCGACGTAATGAAACGCCCAAGCTCACGAAATCCCATGTCAGCCGGCGCCTTCTGAGCCAGTGTGAGCTGCTTGGGCGCCTCGGTGAAGTGTCGGTCGACCAGCGAGTCGAAGCTGAATGTCATGTTGTGCAGCGAATCGGGGATCACGTGCATGGCTCCCTTCTGAAGCACCCAGCCCTTCCCCGATTTGTACCGCGCAGTGCTGGCAGTGATGACGTACGACGGATACTCGGGACCGTTGCCCTTCCGCTCGATCACCATTCCCTCGAGGGACGGCTGCATCAAATGCAGTGCGCCGATCTTGTAGACGCGCCCGCCATCGGCGGCGTACGCGAAATTGTACCGATCGTTGCCGACGTTCGCCCGCGTTGCATCGAGTATCTCGAGTCGCTTCTTGTTCGTGATCGGTGCGAGCTCGCCGAGTACGAGACCGAGGAATGTCGCGATGACAGCGCCCGCGAAGATCGGCGCGATAAACCGGTAGAAGCTGATGCCGGACGCCTTGGCGGCGGTGATCTCCGAATGGCGTGTCAGCGTTCCGATTGCGAACACGGTCGCGAACAGCACCGCCGCCGGAAGCACCATGAACATCGAGTCTGGAATCCAGTACAGGTAGCTGAGCGCGATGCGCCCCACCGACAGGTGCTGGCCGAGGTACTTGTCGAGGTTGTCGGTCAGATCGATGATGATGATGAGGACCGGAAAGCCAAGCGCCGTCGTGACGAAGATCTTCCAGAATTCGACGAATACGTAGCGGTCGAGTGCCCGCACCATTCTCTTCAAGCGGCGGCTCGGTGAACCCGCCGGTCCTTCCACCCGAACTTCGAGCGGATCGATCCCTTGATCGCGCCGAGCATGTCCTTCATGTCACCGCCGCGCGCAGTCGAACCCTCCTGGCCCATGCTGGCCAGGAGCCACAAGGCAACCAGACTGAAGATGACGTTCGCCATCCACATCGAGACCACCGCGGGCATGAGCCCGCGCTTGGCGATCGATTCGCCGGCGATCAGGCACACGTAGTAGAGCGCGAACACGAACAGGCTGACGCCGATCGTGAGGCCCACGCCGCCGCGCGGGAATCTCAGCGCGATCGGCGCGCCGAGGAGGACGAATACGAAACACGCGACTGCGAGCGCAAACTTCTTGTGGATCTCGACGCCGTACGAGTTCATGAGCTGCGCGGTGTCCTGAAGCCGGATCCTCAACGATTCGATGGCTGCGAGATCCGTCAAGCTGGGCGACCTGCTGACATTGGGCACGGGCGTCGGCGGTCCCTGTCTCATCCCCGGCTGGGGAAGCGTCGCCGCGGTCGACGACGCGCTCAGTGGCGTCGACGATGCGGTCTGCAGTGTGGACGATGCGGTCAGCGGTGTCGATGATGCGCCCGGACGCAATACCGGTCGCGGCCTCGTCGATACACCCTGGGCCTTTGCCTGCTTCGGCAGCAACAGAGCCATTGCGTTGCAGTACAACCTGCCGAGACCGATGTCCCAGGGCGCGCTGGTGTTGGCATCGAGGACCTCCTTGCTCAGCGTCGCCTTCGATTTGAGCAGCGCCGCGCGCGTCCTCAAGAACTCCTTGCGCGCCTGCTCGTGCTCGCGCCGCGCCTTGTCCTGCGCGGCTTGCATCTCGCACACCGTCATTTCGCGATCGCTTTTGTAGGCGTCGGCGGTGGTCTTCTGAAACTGGTTTCCGACGCCGCGCACGCGAATCTGATCGACGTTGAAGTACAGGCGCTGCAGCTCGCTGGGACTCGCGGTCGGAACGTCCTGCATGTTTCCGTTGTAGAGAGTCATCTCGAGGTCGGTCAGCCCTTTGCTCATTCTCATGTTGCCGCTGTCGGCGTAGATCGTGCGGCGCCGCGTCGGATCAGCCATGTCGTAGATGGTCACCTCGCGCATCATGTTCGATGACTCGTCCAGATGCCCCGCGCGAAGGTAGAACTTTCCGGGACTCACTTCGTTGATGACCTGCTCGCGCAGTCCGAACGTCGGCTTCTTCTGCGCGATGTCACGCTGCAGAACTGCCAGCCGGTGATTGGATCTCGGGAGCACCTGATCGTTGAACCCGATCATTACGACCGTCACACCCAGCGCCGCCCACAGCACGGGCTTGAGTACGCTCACGAGACTCACCCCGCTGGCCTTGAGCGCCGTGATCTCGTTCTCGGCGGCCAGCCGGCTGAACGCGTACAGCGTCGCGACGAGAACGGCCATCGGCAAAGTCAGCGCGACCGTTAGCGGAATGGACAACCCGAAGAACTCGGCGATCACCAAAGTCGGCAGCCCCTTGCCGACCAGCTCGCCAAAATGCTTGCCGATGTACTGCAACAGCAGGATCGAAGTGAGCGCTGTAAGGGCGAAAGTCAGCGGACCCACATGTTCCTTTAGAACGTAGCGGTGCAGTATCTTCACAGAGTGAAATATACCCTGCGCTCATGGGTAAGCGACACGCAGACAACGAGTTCCGCGCGTTCGATCGAGCGCGGATCACGTCGCGCCGCGCTCGCGCTCGCCGCCATTGCGATGCTGTGCGCGGCTGGCCGAACAGCGCGCGCGCAGGATCCGAGCGACACGACGCGCAAGGTTACACCGGCGCCGCCCGTCACTCCGCCCACGGGCACGCCTGGTACTCCCGGAATCCGGTTGCGACTCGGACGCGACACACTTCCGCTGGTTCTTCCATCTGTCACTTCGCGCGGCGATCGCGAGTCGTTCCGTCAGGCGCAGGCACAGATCGAGGCGGCTCGCGCGACGGCGTTCCAACAGAACATGCGCACGATTATGCAGGCGGTTTGGGGTCAGGTGGCAACGACCAACCTCGCCACATCCGTCGCCGCGCCAGCGTACCCGGGAGATCTGCCGCCCAACCCGAAGCCCAGCGTCACGCCGAAGCGTGTGCCGATACTCGGAGAGTACGCGGACCTCGGACTTCAGATCGACGGGCGCCTGGAGTTTCGCGACGAGAAAAACGAGAGCGCACTCTGCCAGGCGGCTTTCTTCTTCGACCCCGTCGCGAACTGTCGAAGCACGTTCGACCCGCTGCCGCAGGTCGATTTTCAGTTCGCGGCCAAGTCCGGCGGCATCGTCGCCGACCGGGTACACGTCAATCTCGACTACGACACGCAGCGCGAGTTCGACGCTTCGAACAACATCTCGATCTACTACGAGGGCAAGCCGAGTGAGTTCGTGCAAAGGCTCGAGGTCGGCAACGTGACCTTCCAGCCGCCTGCCTCCCGCTACATCACGGCGGGAATTGCAAGCGGCAACTACGGAATCCAGGCGGTTACCAAGATCGGCTCGATGCGGCTGAAGACGATCTTCGCGCAACAAAAAGGAAATATCGTCCGCGACCGCGTGTTCACGATCGGCGACCGGACGCTCCAGGCAATCGATCGAAAGATCGAAGACTACCAGTTCGAATCGCGCCGGTTTTTCTTCACGGTCGATCCGCGGCTCTTTGGCGCCGCGTATCCGAACGTCGACATCCTCGATACGCGAAAAATGGCGACGCTGTCGGCGTCCCTGCCGGACACGTTGCGGCCGACCAAGATCTTTCTCTACCGCCTGTTGATCGGCGGACAGCCGCCGAATCCGGCGGGGCCGCAGTTCCGCTTGATCGGCGATCCACGCTCGCGGCGGGGGCAGGTCTACGAGTACTTGCGCGAAGGCGTGGACTATTACGCCGACCCATCTCTCCTCTGGATCGCCTTGGTGCGTCCGCTCGCTCTCAATAATGAGCGGCTGGTCGTGGCGTATCGCGTCCGCATCAACGGTCGCGACACGACCTACGTCGCCACAGGAGGCACCCCCGACCTGACATTCACCTCGACGAGAGAGCAGTTCGCGAATCTCATCTGGGATCCGAATGTGCAACCCGGCGATCCCGTTTTCGATCGCGAGATCCGAAGCATCTACCGCCTCGGTGGGGCGGACCTTCGACGGCAGAGTGTGACACTGAAAGTCGTCACGGGCAGCGCCGAAGATCAGGAGAAACCCGTCGCTGGCAACTCCGATACGTATCTCAAGCTGTTCGGCCTCGCGCAATCGACGAACAGCTCGAGCTTCGACCTGGAGAATAGAATCTGGCCCCGCCCGAGCGATCCAAATTTCGAGCTCAGTCTCGGCTCTCCGGGCGCCCACACGATACGCGATCAGTTCCTCATCTTTCCCTCGGCCAAGCCTTTCGCGGCGAACGGCCTTGCTATCGGTGGCAATCCCACGAACGACACCATCTACACGACGCCGCCGGAATACGCGCGCTCGTCGCAGCGACCCGAGGCGATCTATCACATCCGGATGCGGGCGCAGGCGGAGGGAAGCGGAGATGGCGGCGCGTTGATGCTTGGAACGGTGCAGGTCAGGCCGAATTCGGAGCGACTGCTCGTCGATGGAATCCCGCTCACGCGCGGCACCGACTACTCCGTCGATTACGATCTCGGCCGCGTCTCGTTCAACAGGCCCGACACTCTTTTCCCACGTCCGCGGCAGGTCACGGTTCAATACGAGGAGAATCCGGTCTTCGAGGAGACGCCGACGTCGATCATGGGAGCCACCGCGGAGTTTCCGATGGCGAACGGGCAGATAAACTTCACCGCCATATCTCAGAGTCAGCACACCAACTTCACGCGCCCGCCGCTGGGGTTCGAGCCGTCCGCCTCGCTGATTGCCGGTGTGAGCGCGCTCTTCAACTTCGATGCGGAGCCGTTGACCGCGCTCGTATCCAGGCTTCCGTTCGGGCCGACGACGGCTCCTTC
>DATHHC010000181.1:0-5125 GCA_035317285.1 Gemmatimonadaceae bacterium
CCATGCAAGCCAGGACAGGCGATCGAGCGGGCTCATCGTGCGCATCATCACAGCCGCGACCATGATTCCACCAGCGGCGGTCTCCACCATGTTTCCCGGTGGTGACACTGTCCTTCGTGCGATCACGTCGATCGCGTGCGAACCCTCGGCGATGATCGTGCGGCGGATGGCGATGTCGAGCTCCGCTGGCCTCATGTCGCGCCAGCCGGGAATCCTCATGATGCTCCACGCCGGCGCGGTTCGGCCCCAGCCATGATTGTCGGACGCCGAGATCAATGCGAGATGGAGCGTTCCGGCGAGCCCGATGATGGCGTCACGGTCACGTGCGGCCTGTGCCATGCCCCGCGGCGATCCGTCTGCCACCTCGATGCCGGCGACACGCACGGTGCCGCCGGTCTCATCAATAGGAATGCGGAGAATATCACCGGGCAGCGACAGCAGCAGCATTGGCGGCGCCGGACCACCATCGGCTTCCACCGCGGCGGCTTTCCAGTCCGGAGAGGTGATTCGCATGCGCTTCGGATCCACGCCGATGAGAATCGGATGCTCGTCGCCGTCCCGCAACTCCACTCCGGCAAGGAGCACAGTGCCGTCGCCCGACCGCGCGGGATTGCGCGCCGCGCCGGCAAGGGCGCCATCGAATGTGCGGTGGTCTGTCACATACGCGGCGTCGAACCCCGAGCTCGTGTGCCACTCGCGGTTTCGCTCCGCGCTGAATCCAGGGCGCCCATCGTGTGATGCCTCTGTGTGGCTGTGAAAGTCGATCGCGATGAGATCGCGATCGGTGAGAGCAAGCGACGCCATCGGTCTGCGTGCAACGAGCATTATGCCGGCTACGGCCACCGTTCCACCCATGAAGACCAGCGCTGCTCTCACGAACATCCTGGCGGCGATGCCGGCTCTCAAGCCCTGACGGCGGCGTGTCCGCAAGCCGACGAACGTGACGGCGCAGAGCGCAAACGTCGCCGCGTACTGCGCGGGGGAGAGAAGCGTCAGCGCGTCGAGGACATTGGAAACTGGCGCGATCAGCTCGTACTCGAGCGGCGCTCGGAGCGTTGCGGCGTGAGACGCCTCGGCATCCAATCCGAGGACGCCAACGGGGAGTATCCCGGCGGCGTCGCGCGGCGCGAAATTCACCAGCGGTGGCAACGAAAAAACCGCCGTAATTACGAGTGCTGCGGTAATCACGAGCGGCCACCGGTAACGCGAGATTCGCCAGCCTTTCAGTGTTTGCACGACCCTCGTCTTAGAAGTGCCCTGCCGTTAACTGCGGTCCAGACTAGATGCCCAAGCTGTCGCTACGATGACACTTGCGTCCCGATCGCGCGAGGAAATCTGATGACGACCTTCGTGCCCTTGCCCGGCTCCGAGCTCAATGAAATCTCGGCCCCGTGTTCCCGTGCGATCCAACTTGCAATCGAGAGGCCAAGTCCCGCACCGTCCGTCCTGCTGCGAGCCGCCTCCCCGCGAAAGAATCGCTGAAAAACGCGCGACAGCTCCTCTTGCTTGATACCCATCCCGGTGTCCTCGACGGAAAACGTGGGCGCCCCCTCGTGCATCGACACCCGAACGTGCACCTGTCCCCCTGCATCGGTGAACTTCACCGCGTTGTCGAGCACGATCATGATCAGCTGGCGAATGAGCGTCGAGTCGCCGACGACCGGTGCTTCCTCGAACTCGTCGACTGAGACCTTGACGTTTTTTTGGCGGGCCACGATCTCCGCGGCACCGGCGACGTCGACGGCGACGTCGTCGAGGAAGATTCGTTCCTTGTCGATTTGTCGCTCACCCGCATCCGCGCGGGCGAGAACGAGAAGGCTGTCCACGATACCTCCCAGACGGCGTGCTTCGGCTTCGACACCACGAAGCGCCGAAACGTAATCCGGTGCCTCGCGCGGTTGTTGGAGTGCGACCTCGGCGCGTGTTCGCAGGATCGTGATGGGCGTCCTCAGCTCGTGCGCGGCGTCGGCCATGAATCGCCGGGTGAATTCAATCGAGCGCTCGATCGGCGCTGTCGACTTTCGAACGAGAACGAATCCCCCGCCGGCCACGAGGATTAGTGCGGCGAAAGCGATACCAGCGAACGCGGTGATGAGGTCGGCGTACCTGTCCTCCAGCTCGACCTGGTCCGCTACCGCAACTGCTATCAGTTGATGGCCCGTTGAGGCCTTGAACCGCATCGCGTGAAGTCGAAGCGTGGTGTCGTTTGGCACGTCGTGCTGCATCGTGACCTGGCCGATTCTGCCCGCCTCCTTCGCCGCACTCTGAATCCAGCTGTCGACGCTTCCGGAGTCAATCGGGTTCCCCCTGGTGTCGAGGAGATAGAGGACGCGGCCGGGGACGTTGAGCTCGTCGACGACCTCGCTGACGCGTGCGGGCCCACCTGGCTCCTGCTCCGTGATGCGCGCAGCCCGCACCAGCTCCATCGTGGCGCTCTTGAGCGAGTCATCGAGTTGTTTGGAGAGCTGGTAGCTGATCACCGCAAACAGCCCCGCACCAAGCAGCACGATGATGAGCCCGAAGGTTGCGACGTACCAGATTGTGAGTCGAAGCCGCAGGCGAACGAGGCGCTGAATCCCCCCGCGCGACGAGGTCGCTTCAGTCGCCAAAACGATATCCGGCGCCGCGCACTGTCTGGATCAACTTGACCGGAAAGTCGTCGTCGATCTTCCGGCGCAGCCTCCGAACCAGCACCTCGAGCACGTTGGTGAACGGGTCGTGGTTCTCATCCCAGACGTGCGCGGTGATCGCCGCGCGATCCACGACCTGCCCGTTGTGGAGCACGAAAAACTCCAGCAACGAAAACTCCTTCGCCGTCAGCTCGATGGGTTTTCCGGCGCGCCGCACCCGGTGCGACCCGACATCGACTTCAAGATCCGAAACCTTCAGCGTCTCGGGGAGCGGCGCTCCCCGTCGCCTCGCCAGCGCTCTGACGCGGGCCAGCAGCTCCCGGAACGCGAACGGCTTGGTGAGGTAGTCGTCGGCGCCTACCTCGAGCCCTGCGACCCGATCGTCGACCGTATCACGCGCAGTGAGCATCAGAATCGGCGTCGCGACCTCGCGTGCCCTCAGCTCGCGGCAGAGATCGAAGCCGTTTCCGCCCGGCAGCATGACGTCGAGGATGAGAACGTCAAAGGTTCCGAGAAGAGCCTTCATGCTTCCGTCGGCGTAGCTCGCAACCGTGACGACCTGGACGCCGTGTTCGGCGAATCCGGTCTTGATGATTGCCGCCAGGCCAGGGTCGTCCTCGACAAGAAGAACTCGCATTAGCGCCAATCTACAGCAACGAGCGCAGGGCGCACACTCTGTAATCGGCGTGACAGCTTGGCTGCGTATGATTGATCTGGATGAGGGGGGCTGCTGCCTGCGACTCACGCGGGCTGCAGATCAAACACATGAGGAGGAAGAATGTTGAAAGCAATCGCCGTAGCAGTTGCTCTCGCCGCAAGCACCACGGTGGCTGGTGCGCAGGCGACGAGCACCTACAAGAGCTCGGTCAAGCCCGCGAAGCAGAGCATGACGACTGCCAAGCACAGCACTAAAGCCCGGAAAGCGGAGTCCCAGGCTGCGCTCCAGAAGGAAGCAAAGATTCCCGAGGCGACCGCGCGTGAGACTGCGCTCAAGGAAGTCCCGAACGGCAGCGTGAAGTCGAGCGAGCTGGAACGCGAGAAGGGAAAGTTGATCTATTCATATGACATCACCGTCCCGGGCAAGACCGGGATCGAAGAAGTGAACGTCAACGCGATTGACGGCTCCGTCGTTGCCAGGCAGCACGAGACCACGAAGACCGAGAAGGCCGAAGCGGCAAAGGAAGCGAAGGAAAAGAAAGCGGCAGCAAAGAAGTAGCAGCGTACGGAGGCTCGGCCTCCACTGCAGCGGATTGAGACTTACAAACGGGTGGGTGCGGGGCCATGGAATGGGCCTTGCGCCCACCCGACTCGTCTTGAGACGCTGCGGCGTAAATTTCCTGATGCGATTTCTCCCCCGAGCGACTGCTTTCCTGGCGGTCGTCTTCTCGGCGGTTGCTGGAAGCCAGGAGCCCGTCACCAGGCAACAAGCCGTGGAATCAGCCATTGCGCGGAGTGCCCGCGCAGCCGTCGCGCGCGCGGACACTCTCGTTGGATCGGCGCAGCTTCTCACCGCACGCCAGTGGGAGAACCCGAGCCTCGCCGCGAGCTGGTCCAAGTCGGTACCGCGTTGGCATGAGATCGTCGACCTCCCGCTCGACTTGACCGGGGTTCGCTCCGCGCGCGTTCAGTCAGCCAAAGCGACTAGACTCGCAAGTCAGTATCGGTTTCACTTTGAGCGTGCGGCCGCGGCTCTCGACGCCGACACGACCTACACGCGGGCGCTCGCGTCCGCGGAGCATCTCCGTCTCGCCCGGCGAAATGCGAAGGACGCGGACAGCCTGCGTCGCATGTCGATCGTGAGGCGCGACGCCGGCGACGCCAGTGAGCTCGACGTGCTGCTCGCGTCGGTCAACTCCGGGCAGGCGGCGAACCAGGCTGCCTCCGACTCGCTCACATACATTTCCACTCTGTTCGACCTGCAAGCGGCAATGGGACTGGACACTGGTCGAATTGCCGTAACGCCCGTCGATTCTCTCACGCTGCCGCCGGCTACCGGCGCAGACACCGCTCCGACCAGTCCTCTTCCAATCGCCGCCGCCGAGCAGGCACTTACCGCGGCCGACCTGTCGGTGCGCGCGCAGCGGCGAAGCATCTTCACTCCGCTGAGCATACAGGCTGGAATCGAGCATGGAGATCCATCGGAGCCGGGAATTCTTCCGACATTTGGACTCTCGATTCCACTTCCGATTCTGAATCGCAATCGCGGACCGATCGCGCAGGCCGAAGCGGAGCGCGCGCGCGCCCGGGCCGAGCTGGCGCTCGCGCGGCTCGAGACGAAGACCGCGATCGGTCGCGCGCTGCGGTCGCGCACGCTCGCGCTCGACAAGATTCGGCGGGATCGACTTCTGGTGGAAAGCGCGACCCGCATTGCCGCGATGTCACTCACAGCGTACCGTGAAGGCGCGCAGGGGCTTCCAGCCGTACTCGAAGCGCAACGAAACGCACGCGAGATCCTGTCCCAATACATCGACGACCTGGCGGAGGCGTGGATAGCG
>DATHHC010000182.1:0-11974 GCA_035317285.1 Gemmatimonadaceae bacterium
CGCCGGGGTCACGGGATGGGACCTGGTTTGCGAGTCGGAACGCGCTCTCGAGTCGCTGCTCGATCTCGAGTTCGGCCGCTGCCGGCTTGTCGTCGCCGCGCGCGAGGAGAGCGGGATAGCGTCTCTAACCGACATCGTCAGTGACGGGAACGGCGGACCTCGTGTCGCCACCGCCTTCCCGCGAATCACCAAGCACTACTTCGCTGATGCGCATTGCACTATTACCATCGTTCCCGTCAGCGGCGCGGCGGAGATCGCTCCGCACCTCGGCATTGCGGACATCGTGACCGACCTCGTTTCCACGGGGTCGACGCTTCGCGTCAACCAGCTCCGTGAAATCGCGACGATCCTCGAGTCGACTGCCCGACTCATCATCGCGCCTGAAAGATTGCCAGGGCGGAAGCGCGCGATGGACGAGCTTGTGGCGGCGCTCGAATCAGTCCTCCGCGCCCGGGGAATGCGCTACATCATGGCCAACATTCCCCGTGCGGCGCTCGATCAGGTTCGGCGTGTGCTTCCCGGTCTCAATGGACCGACCGTGATCGACGTTCTGAACGGTGGCCACCTCGTGGCCGTTCACGCGGTTGTCCGGCAGGATGCGATCTATCGCACGATCGCCGATCTCAAAACTCTCGGCGGTGAAGGCATCCTCGTGACGCGGATCGAGAGGCTGATGCCGTGACCGCATCACTGCCAGTTACCTCGGCCGCGCGCGACATGTTGTTCGCGGTGCGCGGCACAGCGTCGGAGCTCGATGCGCGCGCGCGTGCGATTCTCTTCGACCGCGGCTTCAGCGCCGATCCGCTCGTACAGGATCGGGTCACCGAGATTCTCCTCCGCGTAAGACGTGACGGCGATTCCGCGCTACGAGCGCTCGCACGTGAGCTGGATAGAGTCGATCTCGACGAGCTCGAGGTGTCGCGCGAAGCGTGTACGCGTGCCCTCGAGATGCTCGACCCTGTCGTGCGTCGCGCCATGGAGCGCGCAGGTGACAACATTGCCCGGGTTCACGCCGCGAATCCAGCGAGTGCGTACGAGATCGAAGCGGAACGGGGCGTCGTTGTCGGGCGCCGACCGGATCCTCTGATGCGCGCGGGAGTGTATGCGCCCGGCGGCCGCGCCGCGTATCCGAGCTCCGTGCTGATGGGGGTGATTCCAGCGCGGATCGCCGGCGTTCGCGAAATCGTCCTTTGCTCGCCACCGACGAGCGGGTCCGGTAATCCCTCCAGCGTGGTGCTGGCCGCAGCGGCGATCGCCGGCGTCGATCGAGTGTTCGCCGTCGGGGGCGCAGGAGCGATCGCTGCGATGGCATATGGTACGGACACCATTCCGCGAGTAGACCGGATCGTCGGACCCGGCAATGCCTATGTAGCCGAGGCGAAGCTCCAGGTAGCGAGAGTCGTCGGCACCGATGCTCCAGCGGGGCCGAGCGAGCTGCTCGTGATTGTCGATGAGGGCGGCGATCCTGAATTCGTAGCGCGCGAGATGCTGGCGCAAGCCGAGCACGACGACGACGCGTGTGTCGTTTGTGTGACTGTCGGAAGCGAGATTGCGCGTCGGGTGGAGCAAGAACTTCATTTGCTGCTGAAGCGTCAACCACGCGCGAGTATCATCGAGGCAGCACTTGCCACGCGAGGCGCTCTCCTCGAGGCCAGCTCCGTCGACGCGGCGCTTCGCTTTGCCGAAGCCTATGCGCCGGAACACCTGCTGCTCGCTGTTGGTGATCCCGAGGCGGTCCTGCCGCGCGTGCGGAACGCCGGATCCATTTTCCTCGGCCCCGCCGCTTCGGTGAGCTTTGGCGACTACATGACTGGTGCGAATCACGTGCTTCCCACCGGTGCCTTGGCGCGCTCGTACTCGGGGCTTTCCACGCAGGATTTCATTCGCTGGACCACCTATCAACGCGTCTCGCCCGCCGCGGCGGAAAGACTCGCCGAAGGTGTCGCGGTGTTCGCCGAGGCTGAAGGTCTGACGGCACACGCGGATGCCGCACGGGCGTGGCGAGCTGCTCCGAGACCGACTGAGGTGACGACGTGATCGAATCATCCTTGCCTGGACGTGCCGCGTACCGTGACGTGCCGCTTTACGCCGCCGAACCGAACCGTTGCAATGTCGATTTGAGCGACAACACTAACCTGTGGGGAGCGCCGCCTTCGGCACAGGAAGCAATACGTGATGTCGCCGATGGCGCCTTCACTCGCTATCCGTCGGCTTATGCATTGGAGCTGAAGGAGGCGTTGGCCGCCTACGCGGGTGTGGATCGCTCCCGGATCGTGACCGGATGCGGCTCCGACGACGTCCTCGCCTCGGCCATTCGCGCGCTCGCGGAGCCCGGGGAATCACTCGCGTTCAGCGCACCCACGTTCACGATGATTCCGGTATTTGCGCAGATCAACGGAGTGATTCCCGTGTCCGTCCCGATGACACCGTCGTGGGACATCGATCCCGAGGCACTCGTTGCGACCGGAGCTCGCATCATCTATGTCTGTTCCCCGAACAATCCTACCGGGACCTGTGTCTCGCGAGCGGCACTCGAGCGGCTCATTGCAAGCGCTCCCGGTGCGGTAATCCTCGACCAGGCGTACGCCGAGTTTGCTGACGAATCCTGTCTTGAGCTGGCCGCAGCGAGCGACCGTGCGCTGGTCGTGCGAACGATGTCGAAGGCGTTCGGGCTGGCGGGGCTGCGCATCGGCTATGCGATCGGCGCACCTGCAATCGTCGCCGAGGTGGAGAAATCGCGCGGGCCGTACAAGGTGAGCATAGCCGCCGAACGCGCTGCCCTGGCGGTGCTGGCGAAGGATCGCGCGTGGGTCGCAGCACGGGTCGCCGATGCGCGGGTCAGTCGTGACCGGTTGGCGGAGTCATTGCGCAAGCTGGGACTCGCCCCGCTTCCCTCTCAGGCCAACTTCGTCCTGGTGCCTGTACAGAATGCCAGCCGAGTGGCGACGCGGATGCGCGAGCGCGGCGTCGCAGTTCGAGTATTCGAAGGGCTACCGTCGATTGGAGATGCGCTCCGCATCACAGCCGGCCCGGCACCGATGATGGAGAGCGCAGTCGATGCGCTCGAGAGAGCGCTTGCATGCGCGTGACAATCCTCGACTACGGCGCGGGCAATCTGCACTCGCTCGCCAAGGCACTCGACGATGGATCTTCGTGCGTGCGCGTGGAGACCGATCCGATTGCAGCTATCAACTGCGATATGCTGGTCCTTCCTGGCGTCGGTGCGTTTGGCCACGCCGCCGCGAGCCTCGCACCGGGACGTGATGTGCTGCGGGACGCAATTCGCGGAGGACTGCCGTGCGTCGGCATCTGCCTGGGCATGCAGCTCCTCTTCGACGGAAGCGATGAAGGCCCGGGTGCAGGGCTTGGCGTGATCGAGGGGCGTGTCACAAGAGTACGCGCGCGTCGAGTTCCGCACATCGGCTGGTCCGCGATCGAGGATATGAATGACGGCGCCTTCGAGCGCGCTCCAATAGACATCGCGTACTACGCGAACGGTTTTGCGTGCCGGCCGTCGCGTGCCGAGGTCGTACGCGCGTGGACCAATGCTGATGGCGACCGATTCCCCGCCATGGTGCGCGAAGGTCGCGCTGTCGGGGTGCAGTTTCACCCAGAAAAGAGCTCACGCGCGGGCGTGGCGTTCCTGCGCACGCTGGTGGAGGAGGCATGATTGCGATTCCGGCGCTGGATCTGCGAGACGGCGCTTGCGTGCAGCTCGTGGGCGGCTCGTACGATCAAGAGCGCCTGCGCCTCGAGGACCCGCGTGAGGTGGCGCGCAACTGGGCCAGCCTCGGATTCCAGCGTCTGCACCTCGTCGATCTTGATGCCGCGACGGGACGCGGCTCCAACGAACAACTGGTCATCGAGCTGCTGCGCGAGCGGGAAGCGAGCGTACAAGTCGGCGGCGGCGTACGTGACGCCGACGCGATCGAGCGTTTGCTGAGTCAGGGCGCCGATCGGGTGGTCGTTGGCACACGGGCGATCGAAGACGAAAGCTGGATGGCCAGAGCGGCATCGCGCTTTCCCGGCCAGATCATTGTCGCCGCCGACGTGCGTGATCGCCGCGTGGTGACTCACGGTTGGGAGAGAACTCTGTCGCGCGATGTGGTTGATGTCATCGCGCAGCTGAACGCGCTTGCGCTCGCCGGCCTGCTCGTCACGGCCGTGCACCGCGAGGGCAAGCTCGGTGGCACCGACCTCGAGCTGATGGAAGACGTAGTCGAGGCAAGCAATCACCCCGTTCTCGCGTCAGGAGGCATCACCACTATCGATGATCTTCGTGCACTCGAGGAGCGAGGCGTCGCTAGTGCCATAATCGGCATGGCGCTCTATACAGGCGTTCTGGACGCACGCACTATCGCCGAAGAATTCACTGAGGAGATCAAAACGTGACCGCCATCAAGAGAGAAACGCGCGAGACGACCGTCCGTGCCGAAATCCAGCCGGCGTCAGGGGGAGGAACGATCGACACCAGCGTTCCATTCCTCGATCACATGCTCGTAACTTTTGCACGATACGCTGGAGTAGATGTCTCCGTCACCGCGCGGGGGGATCTCCGTCACCACGTGATCGAGGACGCCGCCATCGCCCTCGGTGCCGCGCTCCGAAAATATCTGCCCGCCAGGATCACCCGATTTGGCGACCGTACGATTCCCATGGACGACGCGCTCGTGCACGTCTCGCTCGATCTCGGTGGCCGACCCTACTACAGTGGCTCGTTGCCGAGTACGATGTACGATCACTGGATGCGATCCTTCGCGGAGCACGCGGGTGCGACTCTGCACGTTCGCGTTCTGGATGGGCGCGATCGTCATCACGTGGTCGAAGCCGCCTTCAAGGCACTGGGGCTTGCCGTGCGTGATGCGCTCGTCGAGACCGATGCAACATTCAGCACGAAGGGCGATGTGAGCTGGTCGGAATGCTGACGCGCATCATCGTCTGCCTTGACGTACGTGCGGGGCGAGTGGTGAAGGGCACTCAATTCGAGATGTTGCGCGACGTTGGAGATCCGGTGGAGCTTGCCCAACGCTACGAGAGCGAAGGCGCCGACGAGATTACCTTCCTCGACATCTCGGCAACGATCGAAGAGCGCGCAACCCTGCTCGACACTGTGCGCCGGTCGGCGGAGCGACTCTTCATCCCGCTTACTGTGGGCGGAGGCGTGCGCTCCGCCGACGATGCCGCGCGCGCTCTTCGCGCCGGCGCAGACAAGGTGAGCATCAATACTGCTGCAGTCGTGCGTCCCACGCTCCTGGGTGAGTGCGCGGAGCGTTTCGGGTCGCAATGCGTCGTCGCCAGCATCGATGCCCGGTTCGCGCCTGAGAAAGGCGGGTGGCTCGTATGGACGCACGGGGGCACGATACGCACCGAGCTGAACGCGATCGACTGGGCACGCGAGTGTGTCGATCGAGGCGCGGGGGAGATCCTTCTGACGAGCATCGATCGCGATGGTGCGCGAACCGGCTACGATCTCGAGCTTACTCGCGCCGTTTCCGACGCAGTGTCGGTGCCGGTGATCGCATCCGGCGGCGCCGGGTCAGCGCGTGATGTGCGCGACGTTCTCGTCGCGGGCGGTGCGGATGCGGCGCTCGTCGCCGGCATCGTTCACGATGGCGTGACGAGTGTGCGCGAGATCAAAGACATGCTGGAGCGCGAGCGTATTTCAGTGCGCCGAGTGGCCTGATGCCGAACAGTGTCAGTTCAATGCAGCTCCTAAAGGCCGCGCAGGAAGCGGCGCAAATCGCCGGGGCCGTTGCAATGCGCCACTATCGCACGACGCTGGAGGTGAACGCCAAGGCCGACGGCTCTCCGGTCACCATCGCCGATCGCGAGGCGGAATCCGCGAGCCGTGCGTGGATCACGCGGAACTTCCCCGAAGACGGGATCGAGGGCGAAGAGCTCGGCGTACTACGTCCCGAAGCTCCGCGCCGTTGGGTGGTCGATCCGATTGATGGAACGAAAACCTTCGTTCGCGGCGTGCCACTCTGGGGATCACTTGTCGCCGTTGTAGAGGGGACCCAGGTGCTCGCCGGTGCGGCGTTCTTCCCTGCAGTTGGGGAGGCGATTGCCGCAGCGCCGGGGGAAGGAGCCTGGTGGAACGGCTCGCGCTGCAGTGTGTCCCGCGTCGATCGCCTCGAGCGCGCGACGGTTCTCACAACGGATGAGACATTCCGCGAGGATGACGCAAAGCGCGCCGATTGGCGTCGTCTGGTCGCACGCGCCGAAGTCAGTCGGTCATGGGGCGACTGCTACGGTTATCTACTCGTGGCCACGGGGCGAGCCGAAGTGATGGTCGATCCGGTAATGGCGCCATGGGATGCCGCAGCATTCCTGCCGATCATCGAGGAAGCGGGCGGCGTCTTTACCGACTGGTCGGGAACGCGGACCGCATTCGGCGGGAACGCAATTGCGACTAACGCGGCGCTCGCGGCCGAAACGCGGGCGATAATCCGCTCTTCGAACCAATAGAGCTCTCATGCTAACAGACATCGACTTCAGCAAGCTGGATGGGTTTGTCACTGTCGTGACGCAGGACGCGCGCACCGGAGCAGTGCTCATGGTTGCCCGCGCAGACCGTGAAGCACTCGAGCGAACGGTCGCAACTGGCGAGATGCACTATCACTCGCGCACGCGCGGACTCTGGCATAAGGGGGCGACAAGCGGCAACGTGCAGCGGCTCGTCTCGCTCACGCCCGACTGCGATCGTGATACTGTGCTCGCGCGTGTAATCCCCGCGGGTCCTGCGTGTCATACCGGAGCGCTCACATGCTTCGGCACCGGTGATTCGCCCGATCCGACCCACGACGTGCTCGATCGGCTCGATGCGGTGATCGCCGAGCGCGCGGCTGCATCAGGGGATGGTGGTACTAGTTACACACGTCGCCTGCTCGGAGATCGCAACCTTCGGCTTAAGAAGCTCGGCGAGGAATGCGCCGAGCTGGTCACGGCGTGTGCCGATGGCGATCCAGCGCGCGCGACCGGCGAAGGCGCCGATCTCATCTATCATTTGCTGGTGGCTCTTCGCGGCGTAGGAGTTTCACTTCAGGATGTGCGTGTCGAGCTCGCGTCCCGCGAGGGTTAGCCATCGCTGAATAGTGACAGCACCCGCCGTACTCGCCATCATGCCCATCAGATGTAGCGCATCCAAGGCGCGGGGTTGGTCGCCTTTCTGCGCGCGTACCAGCGACACGGTACATAGAGCACCGCGACCACGACGAAGAACACCGTATAGAGGAGCGCTAGACTCCACATGTAGCCCTCGGGCACAGGCGGAACCATCATCGGGTGATTCGCGTACAGCCACGGGTTGATCCTTCCTTCACGCACGAGCGAAACGATCACCGCCGCAAAGTGGATGGTCGGAATGTGGATCAGATAGTAGAACATCGGCACTTTGCCGAAGGTCGCGAGGAATTCTCCGATTTGTCCGCGCGCACGCTCGGCGAACGGCAGTAGGAGAATCGTCGGCCCGAGCGTCATCAGCAGAAATTGTAGAGACGCCGGATACTTGCTCGTATTGATGAACCGCAGGGGAGTCGGAGCTGGTCCGGGTGCGCGCCAGTGACGTGGATCGCCATAGACGTCGACCGTCCGGAGTAAGAGAAAGAGCACGATTGCTCCAGCGCCGAGCGCAATACAAATCCTGTTGCGCCGCTCGGGCTCCATGACCATCACCGCGCCAAACGCATAGCCAGCCGCCATCACGCCGATCCACGGCACGATCGAGTACAGCACCATGAGTGTGGGGCCGCTGTGTCCGAGCTGTATCGGTCCACCGAAGTAGAGAATCTGCCAGACCCAGCTCAGCGGGCTTTGCTGGAGCGCCTCGCCAGTCGCGGGCGGCAGAAAATCCATCAGGTTGTGCAGGAAGATCACCGCTACGCCGAATGCGCCGATCGCCGCCGTCGGCAGCCAGACGAGCGCGGCGAGCAGTACCATGCACCAGCCGAGCATCCAGATGACGCCGGCCAGGAGGTATTCGCCGAAATCGAAGTTAAAGGTCCACGCCACACGAATGAACGTGAGCTCGAGCAAAACCAGTATCAGTCCGCGAGAGACGAGGAACCGGGAGAGCGCTTTACGATCGCCTAGTCGGCGGCCGTAGAGATAGGCAGAGGTGCCGGCGAGAAATGCGAATGCCGGTGCGACGAAGTTGGTGATCCAGCGGGTGAAAAAGACGGCAGGGTTTGGACCGCCCGCGGGCACACCGGCGTAAACCCGCACGTGATCAATGGCCATGAGGACCATCGCCACGCCGCGCGTGACGTCGATGCTGAGAATGCGTCGGTCGGTCTGGATGTGCCGATCTCTCCGCTGGAAGCTGGCCAGAATCTGTGACCTCTTCCGGATTTTTCAATAGCGATTGTCTACGAATTGTAAACGAGCGCTGTAGTCGAAACCTTTTTCGTCGAACGAGCGTCTAACCCTGCTAGCGGAGATAGTAGCTACGGCCCACCAGCACGGACTCCGACTCCTTCCGGAGAGGGCCGTCTATGAATCAGGATTCCTTTGGCGCTGTCGGATCTGCGTTCTGGATTCGGTGCCACCGCACGCAGCGCGCATGGACTGGCGCTGGCTTGGCCGTACTGCTGACAGGCTGTCTCGCTACTGCGAATGTCTTGACCGAGACCCCGAGGGATGCGAAACCCGCCGCTCGGGATCGTGAACATCAGGAGAACTATTCGGCTCTGTCGCAGGATCCGGCGTCACCCGGCCCGTCATTCTTCTCAGCCGAAAAGCCCCTTCCGCCGCTCTCGAGTTATTCAGACGACTACTGGACGGCACTCTCTGATCTCGACCTGACAGCATTGCGCAATGCTGCCCGGACCGATCCGGAGATCGACTTCGCCAAAGGCATTACGCTGTTGGCGGGAGGAAATCAGCAGGAAGCAGAGATCGCTTTCGCGGCAGTGAGCCGGCAAGCCACCGATGTCAGTCTCGCAGTCGCAGCGCAGATCATGCTCGCGCGGACACTGCTGTACGAGCGAAAGTGGACGACACTCAGGGACCTCGCCATCACATCGAGCCTCGCACCCGCCGATCGGGAGAACACAGCGGACCTCGAGAAGTGGGGGCACGCGTTCGCGAACGTAGACGAGCAAACAACAAGCTTGCCGCAGGAGCCCGTTTCACTTCGGCTCAGGATAACTGCCGTCGGTACTCCGACCATTCGAGTGCGAATAAACGAAAAGGAGTACGACTTCTGGATTGATACCGGGTCGAGCATGACGGTGGTGAGCTCCAGAGTCGCAGCGGAGGCCAAGGTTCCGATGATTTCACCAGACACGCTCGCCGTTGGAACGTTCGCGGGCGTTGTTGCGGTCAGGCCCGCGGTTGTGAAGCGAATGGAAATCGGGCCGATTGTCTTTTCAAACAGCCCCGCAATAGTGATGGACGCCGCTTTCATGCGAATCAAATCCACCGCCGAAGGCGTGACCGGCGCAGGCTTGCGAGTCGATGGCATCATCGGCTGGGACATTATCCGACAGCTCGACATCGTGATGGACTATCAGGCCGGAAAGATTACGTTCAATCGGCCCGAGCAGCTCAATACGAATGGAACAGCGCTGCAGAACCTGACGTGGATGGGCAAGCCTCTGGTCCAGGTCGCGAGGCAGCCCGGCGGCACGTTCCACTTCAGACTCGACACGGGCGCACAAGCCAGCTTCCTCAACGCCGCGATAATGGAGAAGGCGGGAGTGGCCACGCGGTCTTACGGTGGCCAGGTGTTCGGATTCGCCGAGACTGGTCGACGCACCGATCGCATCGTTCCCGTTCTGGCACTGGATATAGGAGGAAAATCACTGCGGCTGGAGAGCGTGATCGTCTACGGTCCGAGTCTTTCGGGCCTCGTAAACTCCGACGGCATACTGGGCAGCGACATCGCCCGATTTGGGAAAATCAGGATCGACGCGACGAACGGGCTGTTTTCAGTCGGGGAATGAGCGGCTCTTTGATTCGTTGCCGGTCAGTCGGCGGGGATTCCCTTCAGCGTAGCGCCGGAGAGGACACCCTCGCCGACCACGTACAGAGATGCCAGTCGCAGCGAGCTCTCCCTTAAGGCTTCGGGCTGCCCTTCAACACGGCTGCGAAAACACTGGAGTCGACGTTTCCGCCAGATATCACGACCGCCACTTTACGGCCGCGCATTTTCTCCTTCTCCTGAATCAGTGCGGCGAGCGCGGCTGCCCCGCCGCCCTCAGCCGTGTTGTGCGTGTCAGCGAACAACGCCCGCATTGCCGATTCGACTTCGTCATCGCTCACCAACACCACGCGCTCCGCACCGCGACGCACGATGGTGAGCGCCTCGTCCACCGGAGTTCTGCACGCCATGCCGTCGGCAATTCGCGTATCCGCCTCGTGGGAAACAATGCGGCCCTGCTCGTACGACAACGCGAATGCAGGAGCTTGCTCCGAGACGACTGCTACGACCCTGGTGCGGAGTCCAAGGGCATCTCGCGCTGCAATCACTCCGCATAAGCCGCTTCCCAATCCGACCGGGACGTAGACCGTGTCGAGATCAGGAGCGGCACGGAACAGCTCGAGCGCGTAGGTACCGACACCGCGCACAAGCAGAGGATGAAAAGATGGAAACCGGTGCCACCCACGGTCAGTCGCGATCTCGTCTGCTGCTTCGCCAGCGGCCTGAAAGTCGTGTCCTCGCTCGATGACTTCTACGCCAAGGGATCGCATGGCGGCGTTCTTCTCGACGCTGTTGCCAAACGGAACGACAACGGCCGCCGGGATGTTGTATCTGCGAGCGGCAAATCCTACCGACTGTCCGTGGTTGCCACGCGTCGCGGAGATCACGCCGGCGGGTTTAGCACCCGTACGTGACAGCTCGTCCATGTATACGAGTCCACCGCGCACTTTGAACGCGCCGGTTGGCGTGTGGTTTTCGTGTTTCACCCAGACGGTCGTCCCGATCCTCGTTTCCACGAGCGGCCATCGGTACTGCGGAGTCGGCGGCATCGATTGGTAGATGAGTGCCGCGGCAGCCTCGAGAGACTCCAGCGAGGGTTGATAGTCGGGTACGGTGTCTTTGATCTCGAGGGCGAGCGTCATTCTGAGCTACCGGATGTCTGCATCGTGTCGTTACGACTTATTAAGATGCGACGGACGCCCGTGATAGTCACCTGCCACACGAAACAGAATTCAAACCAACCCGTAGGGACTGCTATCTAATCTTGCACCACCGTCCTCAGCTGCCCCGAATGTCAAAAACCTGCTTCAGCCGGGCCGACTCCAATCGTGAGACTGGCCTGGCGCCAGTTAAGCCCCTAAAAATCCGCTATCTCCTCGTTGCGGCTTCCATTGTGCTAGGTAGCGGCAGCGCCGGGCTTGGAGCGCAGTCCCCACCGGCCGGTCAAGCCAGCTCCGCACCCCTGCCCAATGCGGCTGCGGCACCGGCGACAGGATCGATCACCATCGACGGTAAGCTCGACGAGAGCGCGTGGGCGAAGGCGACTCCGATTACAGACTTTCGGCAGCAGCAGCCGCAGGAAGGCGCAACGGCGAGTCAACGCACAGAAGTGCGAGTGCTTTACGGTCCGCGCGCTCTCTACATCGGAGCGCGCATGTACGACTCGCTGGGTGGCCGCGGAATCCGGGCTCCGTTGGCGAGACGCGATCAGCTCCTCGATTCGAACGGCAACAACGGGGCGTTCAACTCGCTGACAACCGACAAGCTCATCGTCATCCTCGACCCTTACCACAACCACATCGACCAGGCGTGGTTCGAGATCAACCCGGCCGGAGTTCGCGGCGATCAATTCAACGGTGATCCGTCGTGGGATCCAATCTGGCAAGCCGCGACGCAGGTCGATTCGCTCGGATGGTCGGCCGAGCTCCGAATTCCCTACTCGCAGCTTCGCTTCTCGCGCGACAGTCTGCAAACGTGGGGAATGCAGATCTGGCGCTACACGGACCGGCTCAATGAGCAGGACATGTGGTCATTCCGGACGAAGAGCGAAGC
>DATHHC010000183.1:0-10388 GCA_035317285.1 Gemmatimonadaceae bacterium
CTTCGGCGTTCCCGTCGAGGAATCGTGGCGGACCATGGAGCAGCTGGTCGAGGAGGGCAAGGCTCGCGCGATCGGCGTCTCCAACTTCGACAGCTCGCTCCTCCGGAAGTGCGAAGCGATCCGCCACGTCGACTCGCTTCAGCCGCCGCTTTCGCTGATAAGGCGCGACGCGGCCGCGGCGGAGATTCCCTGGTGCAACGCGCATCGCACGGGCGTGATCGTCTACAGTCCCATGCAGGCGGGCATCCTCACCGACACTTTCTCGGTGGAACGCGTGAAGAAGATGGCCGACGACGACTGGCGGAAGAACTCGGAGAACTTCCAGACGCCGAGGCTGGAGAAGAACATCGCGTTGCGCGACTCGCTGAAACCGATCGCGGTGCGCCACCAGACGACCGTGGCGGCGGTCGCCCTCGCGTGGACTCTGGCCTGGCCGGCAGTCACGGGCGCGATCGTCGGTGCGAGGGCGCCGGCACAGGTCGACGGCTGGATCGACGCGGCAACGCTCACGCTGACGGTTGAAGATCTCGAGGAGATAGCCTCGGCGATCGAGGGACTGGGTGTTGGGTCGGGACCGACGCGACCGCCGACCGTGGCGCGTACGACTTCGACCGAGTCGCAAGTGCAGGTATAGAAATAGCACTTGAGCGCTGACCGTTCGA
Organism: Gemmatimonadaceae bacterium; assembly: GCA_035317285.1. Taxonomy (GTDB): domain Bacteria; phylum Gemmatimonadota; class Gemmatimonadetes; order Gemmatimonadales; family Gemmatimonadaceae; genus UBA4720. Next base: position 663 of record DATHHC010000183.1, read on the forward strand.
AGCTTGTTCGATCGCAGTCACATTCGTAGGATTATCGGACACCGGGGGAATCAATGAAAGAGCGCGTTCCTGCTGCGTTAGCCATTGCCTCGTCGATCATCATCGTCGCATACGCCTGTGCGACGGCGCCGACCACGACGACGAATCCCTCACCAGCGCAGCAGCCCGTCGCCGGCCAGCAGATGCCAGGTGGGCAACCCGGCGGACCCGGCGGTCAGAGGGTGCCGCTCACTGATTCAGCGCGCAGAGTGCGAGATAGCGTGAACGCCGTGAGACGAGACAGCGCGTCGGCGGCGATCCTCCGCTCGATCGCGGGCCGCGAGAATCAGCCGGCCGAGAGCGTGTTCAAGAACATCAAGATCCTCAAGGGAATTCCGGCGGGTCGCGTGCCGGCCATCATGAATATGGGCTTCGGCCGCTCACTCGGCGTGAGCTGCGGGTTCTGCCACGTGCCGGGCAAATGGGACCTCGACGACAAGGAAGAGAAGAACACGGCTCGGCTGATGTTCACGATGGTTCAGACGATCAATCGCGACTACATGGCGAAGGTGCCTAATGATCGCGGCGCGCCGCCGGTCGTTAACTGTTTCACTTGCCACCGGGGGAATGCACACCCCATCGAGCAGCCGCCCGGGCCAAGGCCGGCGGGGGCGCCGTCGGCACCCGGGGAATAACGAACTACAACGTATGACTACCGGCCGCAGCCACCAGCCGGTAGTCATACGTTGCAGTTAGTTCTTTACCGGGCCGTCGCCTCGCGAACAATGGGGTTTCGCTCGGGCGTTCGCCGCGGCGCAGAAAGCTTCCCGGTTCTCGTGACGATCTCCCGGACTGCCCCGCCGATGCGGTCAAACTGTTTCCCCGAGATCCAGTCGGCCGGCGCCATCCACGAGCCGCCGCATGCCACGACGTTCTTGAGCGCGAGGTAGCTCTCGAAATTCGCGCCGGTGACGCCGCCGCTGGGATTGAACTCGACTCCGCCGAACGGGCCCGCGAGGAAATTCAGATACGTGGTGCCGCCCAGCGTCTCGATCGGCCAGAGCTTGAGGAGATCGAGGCCCATCTCCATCGAGGCTTCGATCTCGCTTGCCGTCGCGACACCCGGATAAACCGGGACGTCATGCTCGAGACAGTAGTCGACGACGGCGCGATTGAGCCCCGGCGATATGACGAAGTGCGCTCCGGCTTTCCGAGCCTGCTCTGCCTGTCTGACATTGAGCACAGTACCCGCGCCCGCGAACATCTCGGGCTGCTCCGCCGTTATGCGACGCAGTGCTTCGAGAGCCACGGGCGTGCGAAGCGTGATCTCGGCGATCGGCAGTCCGCCGCCCAGGAGTGCCGCGGCGAGCGGCCCCGCGTTCTTCGCGTCTTCGATTACGATCACTGGAATGATGCGCCAGCGCCTGAGCGCTTCCGTCATCATCGACTGCTGGACGTTCATGTAATCCCCTTTCTGTTCCGAGTGAGTTCCGAAAAACTAAGCGGCAAAGAAAGCCCACACCAGCGCCGATCAGCGCACTTCATACTCGGGCTTGGGCATGTGCTGCAGATATTTGTCGAACCAACCGACAATGTGCCGCATCCGCTCGACGCGGTGCCACGGTTTCCCCGAGCGCGAGAGCTCGTGCGTCTCGTCCGGGAACCGCACCATCACCGTCGGCTTGTGCAGATACTTGAGGGCGCGGAACATCTGCTCGCCTCCCATGACCGGCGGCGTCCGCATGTCCGCCTCGCCCTCGATCAGCATCAGCGGCGTCGTCACATTCGCGACGTACGTGATCGGTGAGACGTCGGCGAATCCCTTTGAATCCTCAAACGGGGCGGAGCGGAACCAGGTTGGATTGAAGAGGGTGAAGTCCGCCGTGTACCAGAAGCCCGACCAGTCGGCGATCGATCGCTGCGACACCGCCGCGGCAAAGCGGTGTGTCTGCGTGACAGTCCAGTTCGTCAGGACTCCGCCGCCGCTTCCACCCGTCACTCCCATGCGGGTCGAATCCACGTAGCCGCGTTTTACAACTGCATCGACGCCGGCCATCAGATCCTTGTAGTCATCTCCCGGATAGTGGAACTGGATGATGTTGCCGAAGTCCTGACCGTACGACGTGCTGCCGCGCGGGTTGGTGTAGAGAACGACGTAACCCTTCGCCGCCATCCAGGAAAATTCCTGCGTGAACGTGTTGCCATAAGCGGCGTTCGGGCCGCCGTGGATTTCGAGAATCAACGGATACTTCTTCGATGCGTCGAAGCGCGGCGGCTTCAGAATCCATCCCTGAATCGATTTACCGTCGAAGCTCTTGTACCAGAATTCCTCCGGCGTGCTGAGATCGAGCCTGCTGAACAGCGCGTCGTTGACGCGAGTGATTTGCTTGAGTGCGGGACGAGCGCCATTGGCATCGAGGACGAACAAGTCGCCGATGTTGATGGCGTTAGAGACGAGTGCTACGACCTTCGATCCATCCGCGCTGGCGCTGTAGGCGATCACGTCGCGGTCGCCGGTCGTGACCGAGTCGACTTTCCCGTCGCTGGTGGAGAAACGCTTCAGATTCGCGCGACCATTCTCCGCCGCCACCACCACGACAGTTTTGCCGTCCCGACTCCATAGAACACCACCGCCTGCCCCTGCGCGCGGCGGATGCTGATCCCCACTGAGTCCGCCTTCAACATCGAAGTCGTACCCTGTCGTGAGATTGCGCGCCTGAGAACCGGGCGCCGCGTCGACAATGAAGAGATCGGCCTGGTTGTAAAAACGCAGTGGCTTGCCATTCACCGCACCGGTGAATGCGATACGCTTTCCGTCGGGCGAAAGGGCGATGCTGCCGATCCCACCGTCGATGCTCGTGACCTTCACGCTCGTCCCACCATTCGCCGGAACCGAGTACAGCTCATCGCTCCTCGGGTCGTAGTAGGGCTCGACACGCCGGTTGGATGTGTAGTAGAGACGCGACCCGTCGGGCGACCACACCGGCTCGCCTTCGTCGAAATCCCCGAAGGTGATCTGCTTGAGAGTCGGGAGCGCACCCGTCACGCCAATGGACGCGGGCACCGTCCAGATATGACTGTGCGCCGTCGGATCTGTGTAGCCACCGCCGTTCCATCGATATTGAGCGCGCGTGATGACGCGCACATCGCTTACGTGTTTTTTCGCCGCCGAATCCGCGCCGGCTTTTTTCGACGAGTCGGCCTTCGACGTATCCGGGGTGGAGTTGAACGCGATAGTGCGTCCATCCGACGACCACACGGGCGAAGACGCGCCCTTGGGAGCGTCAGTGAGCGCGCGGGCTTCCCCGCCGTCCATCGAGATGAGATAGATCTGCGACGGTTTCGATTTTCCGTCCACGGGTTCGGGAGTGCGAACGAAAGCGATCTCCCGACCGCTGGGCGACCAACGCGGAGATCTGTCGTTGCGCCCCGACGTCAACGGACGTGGAGGCGCGCTTCCATCCGACGGAACGATGTAGACCTGCGTCTCGTAGCGATCCTTGTCCTCGTTCACCGTCACGAGTACGTACGCCACCTGCGATCCGTTGGGCGACATCTGCGGATCCGCAGCCCACACGAACTTGAACAGATCCGTCTCGGCGATCGGCCGGCGTCCTTGTGCGACGCCGAGCCCGGGAACCGCGCCAGCGAGGACGAAGGGAAGCGCGATCGCATACAAGCGCTTTGGATTCATGCGGATAAAGCTGCACATTTTCTGCGGGCGTGTCACATCGTCGTGCCCCAGTTGTAGATTCTGCGTTGACCTCAACGATATGCGAAAAAGACTAGCCATCTTTGTCATAGCCGGACTCGGTCTCTTGCCGTGCCGAGTATCCGCCGCCCAGGGAACGCTACCGGTTCACTCGTCGGCCGTCAGTGCTCGGGACTCCGTGGAATCCACCACAACGAGCCCCACGTCCGCGGTATGGATTGCCGGTGCGGCCCGGGAGCCGGTCTCCAACCAGCCAGGGGTGCCCGCCGATCGGATGCTCCTTGTCCTGGGACTCGAGCGTCGCTTCGAGTGGGCGAGGGGTAGGTGGGGAACGGTTTCCGTGACGCCATCCTTCCTTCCAGGCGTGTACACCACGGGAAACCGAAGGACCGTCTCGGTGCCTTGCGGTTTTTTCGAAGTCTGTCCAGTCGGGGCGAAGTACGCCGCGTTTGGAGTTGGCGTGATCCCGTTGGGTTTTCGATTCGAGAGTTTGCCATTGGGGAGGATCAGCCTCGCCGCGCGACTGGACGGCGGCGGCGTCTGGTTCGACCGACGGATTCCCGCGGATGGCGGCATGCACTTCAATTTTCTCGCGCAGGCGGGTGTCGATCTGAGCCTACGGGTCGCTACGCACTCCTGGATCCAACTCGGCTACCGCCATCTACATCTTTCAAACGCTGGAACCAGCGAGGTCAATCCGGGACTCGACGTTTCACTTCTCGACCTCGGGCTGGCCTGGCGGTAACAACGTTGCGGCGTCGGGCCTTGCGCCAGTATGAAAGCTCCGAGCAAAGCCGCGTAGTTCGCTAACAGCCCCCTGCTTCAGTATTCGATGCGCCTCCGAAGCACTACCAGATCCGGACTCGGAGACTATCAGGGCGCCACATCGGCTGACCCTCTTTCACCCCGAACGCCGCGTAAAACTCCGGGATGTTCGCGAGCGGCCCGAGCACCCGCCATTTCGCCGGCGCGTGCACATCGCTCAACAGCCCGCGCCGTAGTGATTCGTCACGCTGCTGACTCATCCAGCCAAGAGCGTAACCGAGGAAGTAGCGCTGGACCGGGGTCAGCCCGCCGATCGGTTTCCCTTCCTTGTATTGGGCCGTCTTCTTGAACGCATCGAGGCCGAGCAGAACGCCACCGTAGTCGGCGATGTTTTCGCCGAGGCTTGCCTTGCCGTTGATGTGAAGCCCGGGCATCGGCTCGTAGGCGTCGAACTGCTTCGCCATCACGTCAGCGCGCGCCTGGAATTGTCCGGCGTCGGCGCTCGTCCACCAATCGGTGAGATTTCCGGCCGCGTCGAACTGACGGCCTTCGTCGTCGAAACCGTGCGTGATCTCATGCCCAATGGTTCCGGCCGCCGCGTAACCGTAGGCGACCGCGTCGTCCACCTGCGCATCGGGCACTCCGGGAACCGTGAAGATCGCCGCGGGCAGCACGATCTCGTTGTTCGACGGATTGTAGTACGCGTTGTACGTCTGCGGCGTCATGCCCCATTCGGTTCGGTCGACCGGCTTTCCGAACTTGGAGATCATGTCGTTGAATCCCCACCGCGCGGCGTTCATCATGTTCTCCGCATACGAATTCCGGGCGACGACGAGCGCGGAGAAATCCTTCCACTTGTCGGGGTACCCGACTTTGGGATAGACGGTCGCAAGTTTTTGAAGCGCGCGCGCCTTGGTGGAGTCACTCATCCAGTCGAGCGCGGTGATGCGGTCTCGGTACGCCGTGCGAATCGCCTCGACCAGGTCGGCGTAACGCTTCTTGGCGACGGGCGGAAAATATTCTTTCACGAAGATGCGACCAAGCACCATGCCCATCGCATCGCCTTCGGCGTCGAGTACGCGCTTCCAGCGGAGCCGCGGCTCCTTCTGTCCGTTGAGCACCTTGTTGTAAAAGCTGAACCGCTCGGCGTAAACCGCGTCGCTCAGGTACGGCGCATACGCGGTCACGAGCTGGTAACGCAGATAGTCCTGAAGGACAGGCACCGGTGTCGACTGCATCAGCGCCTGCAGCGCGGTGAAGAATTCCGGCTGACCGACAACAACTGAGTCGGGCCGCAGGTTCCACACTGCGAGGCGGTCCGCCCACGCAATCGACGGCGTGTACTTCGACGTCAGCTGCGTCGGCGTCATCTTGTTGTAGTTGGCCACGGGATCGCGAAGATCCTCGAGCTTGCGCGATGCCTTGGCGAGCGCTGTCTCGAACGCCATGATGTTCGCGGCCGCCGTTTTCGCGCCCGCGTCGTCGCGGCCAAGCATCTTGAGAGTGCGCGCCATGTGCGCGACATACTCTTCGCGGATGCGCGCGACGCCGGTGTCCGGATTGACGTAGAAGTCGCGATCGGGAAGCCCCAGTCCTCCCTGCGACAGATGCACCGACATCATGTCGCTCTTCTTCTCGTCCTGATAGACATAAAAGCTGAAGAACGGCCCCACCTGAATCGGGTTCTGCGCAAACGCGACGTCGAGCGCGTCATTCGCATTCTTGATGGCGTCGATCTTCGCCAACTCGCCGTCGAGCGGGTGAATCCCGAGCCGTTCTGCTTTGACGGTGTCCATCGCTGTCGCCCAGAAATCCCCGATCTTCTGTTGGTCGCTCCCGGGCGTCGCGGAAGCTGCCGCCGACTGCTCGTTGATGCTGCGAAGATTGACGTACAACTGTTCGCGCACGACGTTGCCGATTCCCCACGCCGATTCCGTGTTGGGAATGGGATTACGCTTCAACCAGCCGCCGTTGGCGTACTGGAAGAAATCCTGGCCGGGGTTCGTTGACGGATCGAGATTGGCCTGGAGGAAATCGGTCTTGGCTGGTGGATTCACGGTCGTTGCTGATGGAGTGCAGGCCGTAAGCATCGCGGAAAGGCAGAGGACCTTCCAGGTATCCTTCCAAGTAACGTTCATGGTGGCGGTTGCGGGGCTAGAGGGATTTGGTTGGGCTGGCGTCGGACGTCCACAAAACTGAAGCAGGGGGCTGATAGCCTCGCAGCTGATCGCTGGGAAGCTATTCCGTCTGCGTCCCTGGTGCACGCCTCTTTATTAGACACCTGTACGTGAAAACCCGGCGTCCTGTGTCGAAACGAGGACGGGGCCAACCCCTCCTTCCACGTACGCCAGTATGAAAGCCCCTAGCGATCCAGCGTTGTTAGCTAACAGCCCCCTGCTTTGGTATTCGATGCGCCTCGGATCAGCCCCCGACCTCCGACTTGGCGATGTTCGCCGCGACATCGCCCAGGGTCCGCATCTTTTTCTGATCCTCGCGCGTGAATTCGACCTCGAATTCGTCCTCGACCGCCATCATGAAGACGACGAGATCGAGCGAATCCACTCCCATCTCGACGAGTGACGCATCGAGGCGGATCTCCGACGGCTCGCGGCCGAGAGAATCCGCGGCCACGCGGCGCAGTCGCTCGCCGATCGAGTCGGACGAGCCGCGTTTTGGCCCGACGAGCTTCTCCACGCAATCGGCGTACTGCCCGAGCTCGCTATACACCTGTTCGTCGACCCGCTGAAACCGGTCCAGCATCTCCTTCACGACCGTCTCACCGTTGACCGCGGCATAGTCGTCGAGGCGATCCTTCACCCACCGGATGTGGCCCACTTCGTCGTCGACGAGCTGCTGCAGCGTCTTCGCAACCTCGGGATGAGTCCCCGGCCAGCGGAGGTGCGCCTTGAAGTGCCGCACGACGCGCCGCTCGAAGATCTGCGTCAGTGCCAGCACCTCGAGGAGATTGGACGGATTCCCGACCGCGGCGTGGTAGCGCGATTGGTACGTCTCGCTCACGCGCCGCGGAGTTCCGCCGACCTTCAGAATCGTTTCCGTCCACGCCCACGCGTGACGCGCCTCTTCCGCGCAGTGCTCGGTGAGACGCACGCGCAGGTCGTCGTCATCGGTCTCACGCGCGAGCCGACCCATGAGCAGCGCGCCCGCCAGCTCGCATTCCCGATAGTAGCTGAGCAGCCACAGCTCGTTCTCCGTGATCTGGAGCTCCGTCGGGTGCGCGTCACCAGCGGACTGACTTGCTCCAGGACCGTAGTGTCCGTTCGATGCCGGGATTCGATGAAGCACGGTGCCAGCCATTACGTCAACCATTGGCGAGTTCCTCCTTTAGATGTTCCGTGGGCGCGAGGCCGCAGAGCTGTCTGATCTTCCTGTTCATCGCCATGATCGCCTCGAAGTCGTTCTCCTCGGCGAGCGGAATGTCGACGACATCACTTCCGTAGTGCCGGAAATTCTCCGCGGCGGCGAGAATCTCGTCGGCAACTCCGGGGTTCGCGGCGATTCTTTTCTTCAGCAGCGCACCTGCACCCGCGCTATGCCGAAGCTCGTCTCTGCTCATGTAGTCAAGCAGCTCCGCGAGAACCGGTTCCCGCGTACGCTCGGCCAGCCGCCGAAAGAAGTGAGCGGCAAAAAGCTCGGAGCACATGAAGTGCGTGAGGTACGTGATGATCTTGTCGCGGCGATAAGTAATTCCGCCGGTTCTCTCCCGCGCCGCGACGAGCGACTGCTCGGACACTCGCGTCGCTTCCACTCCAACAGAATCGAGGTAACCCCTGAGCGCGGTGTAGTGCTTGAGACCCTCGTACAGCTCGAGACTCAGAATCGCGGTTGCATCGACGTCGTCCCAGAGCAGCAGCATCAGCCGCGGCGCAAAAGTCGGCAGATACCCCTCGATCAAGGCAGCATCGCGCAATTGCGCGAGAATCTCGAGCTCGCCCAGCGCGATGTTGCGATCGATCTTCGACCATGGAATCGTCGCGATCGACCAGGCAGCGGACTCCGCCGCGCGGAGATGTTCTTCGTAGATCACGCTACTCTCTCCGCGACGGCAAGTGTCTGTAGTCCGACCTTGTCTCGGGTCGTCCGAACTCTCCCAAATCCTGCCGATTCCAGCAGCTCGATCAGCTGCTCCCTCGAGCGGTAATGCGTGTGAAGCTCGGCCAACTCGCGAGCGAGGTAGTCCGAGAGCCTGTCGCGACTCATGGCCGAAGTAATGAACTGGCCGCCGTCATTGAGTGAGGCTCGGCACCGACGATAGAAACCGAGCAGCACGTCGTCGGACAGGAATTCGCCGAAGCCGAGCGAGACGATGACGTCCACGCCAACTGGAATCGACCCGGGTTCGAGCGCATCGGCGCACCGAAACTCGAAGCCCAATTGCCCCCCAGCAAGCTCACGCGACAACTCGAGCGCCTCCGGATCGAGATCGATACCCACGAACCCGACGCGCTCCCAAAGCGAAGGCTCAGCCAACTCCAACGTCTCGGCAACTTCCAGAAGATCCCGTGCAATCCCACACGGCACCGAAACGACGGTGATTTGATCGGCGCTGTTCTCCGCGTCCCAAATGCCCGGATGCGAATCCCCAGACTCCGCCAGAAGGGCCCCCAGCGTAGCTGCTGCAAGGCTATCAGCGCCCTGCTTCAGTTCTGTGGATGCCTGACGCAAGCGCGCCATCCCCTCGTGGGCAGCTGTCGCCTGCCCGAACCGCAGGTTCATCCCATCCGAAAGTCCGATCTCCCGAATCGAGCGAAGCACCTCGCGCCGCGAATGAAAGAATCGGCTGCGCATCGATCGCGCTCCTCTCAACTTCAGCAGCACGCTATCCAGCACCCGTCCCACGCCGAACCGCCCGCTCGGCTCGTTTCGGTAGATGTGGTCGGCGAAGCGGAAGCTTCCCGAGTTCCGGATTCCTTCACGCGCGAGATCGCTGGTCGTGAGAAGCGCGTACACGGGGAGGAGATGGTACTTCCCCTCCGCGACCAGGCGCCGCGGTATCGATTCAGAGCGCCGAGTGCGATTCGGCAGCTGTAGAGTCTGGTCAAGCATTGACTGTGACATTTCGGTACCTCACGATGTCGGGCCAACTATTCTCGTCGGCCCCATGTTGACCCACGAACGCGATGACCCATCGCTCCCAACCAAACGCGACGCATCCGCTGTGGGCGAAATCTCCTGATGGCAAAAGAATCGAGAACGCTCTGCCGAAATGCTGTTCGTGATTGTTGAATGACGCAGCAGCTACGCTTCTCCCG
>DATHHC010000184.1:0-5042 GCA_035317285.1 Gemmatimonadaceae bacterium
GAAGTTGACGCCGTCGGCCATCGCCGCACTCGCGCGCGCCGGCCACGCGATGTCGTTGAGGATGGCTTCGCGCTCGGACTGTGTCGCGTCGGCGAATTGCTTTCCGAACCTTGCATTCGATTGTGCGTTGATCCAGACAAGACCCGGCCGCATCCACTGCTGGCCGGCGGGCCGGTCGATCATCATGAAGTCCATGAACTCCGGCACGCCCGCGTCGGTGGCGCTCCCCGATCGTTCGTCGCGCGGGATGATCATGTCGGCGAGCACGCCCACCGTCTTGAGCTCCGCGGCAGTGAAGAACTTCGGCGCAAAAGCAGTCCCTTCCGCGGCGGCGCGCATTGCGTTGTCCACGAACCGCCGCACTTTCTCCTGATCCGCGGTCGGCCAGCTCAGAAACGCAGCGACGGGAAGCGCCGCCAGCATCTGAACGGCGTCGCGCCGGGTCATATCCTTATTCTCGTTGTCCGTCGACATCAGACTGCCCCCCGCTTACGCTCTTGCGCGATGAATTCGCTCGTCCGCATCGCGAGCGCGAGTATGGTCCACGTAGGATTCTTGTCGGCCTGCGAGACGAACGGGCCGCCGTCGGTCACGAATAGATTCTTGACATCGTGCGCTCTGCAATTCGCATCGAGCGCCGACTTCGACGGATCGTTGCCCATGCGAACCGTTCCCAGCTCGTGGATGATCTCGCCGCCGCGCGCGATCCCGTACCCCCTCGACTGCTCCGGCATCTTGTCGAACACCTGACCGCCCATCTCGGCGATCAACGCGCGGAAGGTCTGTTGCATGTGCCGAACCTGGTTGTACTCGTAGTCGGTCCACTGCCAGTGGAAGCGCAGGACAGGAATTCCGTACTTGTCCTTCACGACCGGATCGATCTCGCAGTAGCTCTTGTCGTTCGGAATCATCTCACCGCGGCCGGCGAAATAGACCTGGGCGCCGTAGTAGCGGCGGTAGTCTTCCTTTAGAGACTTGCCATATCCGCCGCCACCGGGATAACGGTGGATTCCACCCATGAATCCGTAGCTTGGGGGATTCAATCCGCCGCCGACTTCGATGTGGTAGCCACGGGGAAAATCGAGCTTCTTGTTGTCGATCCACCACGGCATGTAAATGTGGTTGCCGCCGACTCCGTCCTCGTTATGAGGAACGTGATCCACCATTTTGGGAATGAAGCCCCCGACGTCGGTGCCGGTAGTGTCGGTGAGATACTTACCGACCACTCCGCTCGAGTTGGCGAGTCCGTTCGGAAACTGCGTAGACTTGGAGTTGAGCATCAGCCGCGCGGTCTCACACGCGCTCGCGGCAAGCACCACCACGCGCGCGTCCGCGTGTCTCTCGGCGCCAGTCTTCGTATCGATGTAAGTCACACCGCTCGCGAGCCCGCGATTGTTCAGCGTGACTTCGCGCGCCATCGCATGCGTGACGAGCGTCAGTCGTCCGGTCTTGAGCGCAGGAGCGATCAACACGTTGGTCGACGAGAAATTCGAATTCGTCCTGCACCCGCGGCCGCACTGCCCGCAGTAGTGACACGCCATCCGCCCGTTGTGCGACTTCGTGATCACGGACAGGCGCGCGGCAGTGCACCAGATGTTGAGCCGGTCGGCCGCGTCCTTTATCATCAGCTCGTAGCAACGCGGCGGAGGCGGCGGCAGAAAATAGCCGCCCGGATGATTTGGGAGATTGTCGTTGTTGCCGAAGATTCCGATCAGCTTGTCGATGCGGTCGTAGTACGGAGCGAGATCGGAGTACGCGATCGGCCAGTCGTCGCCCAGGCCATCGCGGCTCTTCGCCTTGAAATCCTCGGGGCCGAATCGAAGCGAGATGCGTCCCCAGTGATTGGTGCGGCCACCGACCATTCGCGCGCGCCACCACTTGAAGTCGGTGCCTTCGGCGTTCGTGAAGGGCTCTCCCGCGAGATCCCACCCGCCGATGCAGCCGTCGAACTCACCGAACGGATGATCCGGCGTTGACGCACCTCTACGGGGGGACTCGTACGGCCATTTGAGCATGACCGAGTCCTTCATGTTGTCCCAGGGGCCACCAGCTTCGAGCAGGAGCACGTTGGCGCCGGCGCGGGTGAGCACGTAAGCAGCCATCCCACCGCCAGCGCCGGAGCCCACGATACAGACGTCGTAAGTCTTCCGCTGTGGCAATGGGAGAGAGGAGGAGCCCAGAGTCATCGAAAATCCGCAGTTGAGGACACGGGAAACTACGACCCCATTTAGCCATGCACTAGGCCCGGCAGATGTCATGTTTGTGATGGCGATGGGAGGGTTTTCCCCGCTGAAATCAAGCCCCATTTCCCCGTCAGAAACGTGACTTAAGAGGGCGGGAGCAGTCTTTCTACTGAGCGAAGTACTCACGCCAACCCCGTTCGCGCGTGCCCCAGCCTTTTGCAAATGAAAGCGCGAACCAGTACCGCATCGAGACCACTCGAAAGGCGGTTATTCTCACGATGCTGAGCGGCGAAGAGCTACGGGGAAACGTGTTCATCCATTTCTCCTCCTACCGCCCATTCGAGCTGGAAGACGTGTCCGAGCTGTTAAACGCCGACACGCCGTTTTTTCCGCTGGAGCTCGATAACCGCGAAGTCATCCTGGTCTCGAAGGAGCGCGTCGCCGAAGCCGCAGCCAACCGCGGCGACGAGTCCGACCAGCCTCCGCGCGAAGCGCCAAGCCCCACTGCGCTTCTCCAGATCGTGCTCATTGGAGGCGAGGTACGCCTCGGCTCCATTCGACTCGATGCGCCGCCGGCCCGGGCGCGGGTGCTCGACTATCTCAACGCGCTGACATCGCGGTTCCTCACTCTGTATACCTCAAACGAAGCGCGCCTGATCAATCGTTCTCTGATCGATCGCGTTCGTCCACTGGACTGACATGGCCCAGCTAGATCGCTTTCTCAACCTCCTCGTAACCAACAACGGCTCCTCGCTGATTCTCGCCGAGGGCGACGTCGCAAAGGTTACAATCAAGGATTCCGCCCGCCCGGTGATGAAGCAGGTGCTCACGAGCGTGCAGATTCTCGCGCTGGTGCGCGAAATTGCGCCGGCCGACAAGCCGCACGCCCTGGATGCGGCGGGCGCAGTGCGTTTCGATTATACGTGTGCGGACGGCACGTTCGACGTATCGCTCACGCAGTCGGGCAAAATGCTGGTGCGAATCGAGCCGAAGCCGGTTGCCACGAACGGTACCAAGCCAGGTGCAGCGCCCGCGAAGGCCGCTGCCGCTCCGGCACCTGCAACGCAAGCGGTCGCGGCGCCTGGTGGCGCGACCAACGTGGGAACGCCGATGACGCAGGCGCGACGTATCGCCTCGAGCGGCAATCCTGCATTCGACAAAATCGAAGCCCTGCTGCGTGTACTGGTGGGCAACAACGCATCAGACCTGCACCTGCGGGCCGGATCGCCGCCGCTCTTGAGAGCGAGCGGTGAGATCGCTCCGATTCCCAATGAGCCGGCGCTGAGCTCGGAGGAAATCGATGCAATGCTGGCCACGCTGATGCTCGAGCAGAATCGCGTAGAATTCGCGGAGATCAACGACACGGACTTTGCGCACGAAATCCCGGGCGTCGCCAGATTCCGCGGCAACGCGCTGCGGGAGCGCAAGGGAACGGGCGCAGTGTTCCGCGCCGTCCCGGCGTCGGTCGTGACTGTCGAGCAGATGGGCATCACACCGGAAGTGCAGCGTCTTTGCCACCTGACCAAGGGCCTCGTCCTCGTCACGGGCCCAACGGGTTCGGGCAAGTCGACGACGCTCTGCGCGCTCATCGACCTGATCAACCGCACGCGCTCGGATCACGTCATCACGATCGAGGATCCGATCGAGTTCGTCCACGAAAGCAAGAAGTGCCTCATCACGCAGCGTCACGTGGGAGTGCACACGTCGTCGTTCAAGCACGCTCTCCGCGCCGCGCTTCGAGAGGACCCCGATATCGTGCTCGTGGGTGAGCTCCGCGACCTCGAGACGGTTTCGATGGCGATCGAAACGGCCGAGACGGGTCACCTCGTCTTCGGCACGGTTCACACGTCGACCGCGGTCAGCACGATCGATCGCGTCATCGATCAGTTCCCGCCCGACCGCCAGCCCCAGATTCGCGTGATGCTTTCCGAGTCGCTGAAGGGAGTAATCTCACAGGTGCTCTGCAAGAAGATCGGCGGTGGCCGCGTCGCGGCCCGCGAAATTCTGCTTTCGACGCCCTCGGTCTCCAACCTGATTCGCGAAGGCAAGACGTTCCAGCTGCCGTCGGTTCTTCAGACCTCGCGCAAGATGGGAATGGTGACGATGAACGATGCCCTGATCGAGCTCGTCGATTCCAAGCAGGTCGAGCCGCAGGAAGCATATCTCAAGGCGACCGACAAGGTCGGCATCCTGCACATGCTGAAGCAGCGTGGCAAGGATACCAGCTTTGCCGATGTGGAGGATGCCAAGGGCGCGGAGAAGGAAGCGCCGCCGGCCAAGCCCGCGGGAAGAACAGCGCCGGCGCGGTAGTTCTCAGCTTCGAGCTTCATAAAGCGCCCTCTGGTTTCCGGAGGGGGTTTTTTTTCGCGCGCGTCGAGGCGCTATCGTGAATGGCTTGAGCCACGAGCTGGATCGTAGCCGGTCAGTCGGCGGGGATTCCCTTCGGCACGCGCCCGCAAGCGGGCACCCGCGCTCGCTTGGTCGGAGCCCCTAACTGCGCTCCCTCGCTCCGCTCGGTCGCGGGTCTCCTCCCCGCGCTCGCTTTGGAAAGCCGCCTACGGGAACCCCCGCCGCCTTTCCTCTTGGTCCAGCGTGGGGCTAGGCACTGCTGTGGCGCCTCTGGGCGCGTGGGGCATACACCACTATCGGATTCGAGGGCGCTTCATTCACTCTGCCGCGGACGTCTCGCGCCTGCGCTTGGGGACGCGCACACACGCACACAAAAACTGTCGCGCCCCCGTCCCGTTGGCCGCGAGCTGGTGCGCCAGTATGGAGGCTTGCAAGCTATGCAGCGTTGTCAGCTAACAGCCCCCTGCTTTGGTATTCTCGTAATACGTGTGCGCCAAGTCCTCAGACCAG
>DATHHC010000185.1:0-5870 GCA_035317285.1 Gemmatimonadaceae bacterium
GGAGAGATTCGAACGAGGCGGTGAACTCCCGTCTCCGGCCGCAGGAAGCCGTACGCGTACGGCCCACGGATCTCGAGCACCGCGCCCTTGATGCCTGCTTCTTCCCCCTCGCTCTCGTCGAGAACGCTTACTTCGAAGCCGCGCCGCTCTGCCCAGCGGATGTACATCCGCATGAGCATCTGCGCCCAGTCCTGGGCTTCCGTTCCTCCGGCGCCGGCGCTGATCTCGAGCTGAGCGAAGCGAAAATCATCGGGACCGCGCAGCAGCGATCTCACCTGGAACGATTCGACGTCGTCCTGGACGCGCGAGATCTCGGCGTCGAGCTCTCGCTCCATCTCCGGTTCAGAGCTGTCCAGGAGGAGCTCGTCGAGCTCGAGGGCGCTGTCCACGCGGCCAGCCAACTTATCATAGGGGTCGAGCCAATTGCGCAGCGATTTGACTTCCTGAAGCGTCGCCTGCGCCTTCTCCTGGTTGCTCCAGAAGCCGGGATCGGCCATCTCGGCGTCGAGTGCGCTCAGGCGAGCGCGCTTGCCGTCGATGTCAAAGATACCTCCGCAGCTCCGCCAGTCGCTCTCTGCTCTGCTTCAGACCGCGACCGCGTTCGCTTTCCGCCATTTACCCGGGCCCCCAAGGCCTAGAAGATTTTTTTGCCGGCCGCCAGCACTTCGTTCAGTGCTTCCTGAAAGTAGGTGGTGCTCTCCGCCAGCTGCTGACCCACCTGCGCAATATACTCTTCGAAGCTCTTTTTGATCTCCTCTCTAAAGAGCTGCTTGAGCGTCCCGTCGCGAAGTCCTTCCGCGTGCTTGGCGGGATGGTAGGTGATGATGTCCGATACGAGGGCACGGGCGAGCCTCTTCGCCCGCTGGTTCGGATCTTTGGAGAGAAACGGGTTTAACGGGCGTCGTGGCCCGCCGTCGCTCGCTGCAGGGGACGGGGCGGGCGGCATAGCAGGCGCCCGCGGTGGTGGAGCCGCGGGAGGCCTGGATGGTAGCGCCGAGGGCACGAAGGGGGGCGCCGACGGCCCTGAAGCCCCCGGCATCGCCGGCGGACGGACGGGCGGAGCCGGAGTGGGTGGGGTGAAATTCGGCAACGGCGATGATGGGGACTCGGGCGTCGCCGTAGCGGTCACCGTCGAGCGTTCAACCGACTCCGGCCTCGGCCGCGGGGCTCCTGGAGACTCCACCGTCCGTTGCGGAGGCGGCGCCGGTTGCTGTTGGCGCTGCATCGGAGGCGGTGCCGGGGGCTGTTGCTGCCGCTGCATTGGAGGCGGTGTCGGCGGGGCCTGCTGGCGCTGCATTGGCGGGGCAGCGGGTGCCGATGCGGAGGTAGCGCCGAATGGAGGCGGATCCCAGCCGGCTTGTCCTGGAGGCGCCGAGCGGGGGCGATCTGACTCTGAGGGTGGATTAGCGGACTGCCCGCCCCCACCCGCCGGTGTCGTCTGACCGGTTGGCGCCGGGATGGAGATGACACCGCTGCACACCGAACACCGGGCGCGTACCCCAGACGGGGGGACCTTCGCGGGATCCACTCGAAAGATTGAGCGGCAATCCGGGCAGCTGACGTTCATTCATTCTCTCCGATCTGGCGTATATCCCGAATCGCCGGCAGTGGCTCCTGCGGCGTTACCCGCTCATCGCTGCGTCTATCAACAGTATAAACCGAGCCAGGAAGGCTCTTGGCGTATGTCTTCATCTCAGTCGCAAGCAGACTCGCCTGGCGGGCCGAGGTCAACGTACGCCGAAGATTCGTTACTACTCCGATTGACAGCGTCATCAACGGAACGCGATCGAGGTGCCCCCGCCGGTCCTTGCCGAAAAAGTAGCCGGCCCGACGGTCCTGCTCCGAATACTGGTACGGCGCCAGCAAATCGAAAGTAGCGACGATCTCACCGCACACCGATGGAATCGCGTTGTATGGTATGATGAAGATAAAGTCGTCGCCGCCAATATGCCCGATGAATCCGTCTTCGCCGCACGTTCCCTTCACCACGTCGTGAAGGAGCTTGGCGAGGATCCTGATCACGCGGTCGCCCTCGTTGTAGCTGTAGCGATCGTTGAATTCCTTGAAGTGATCGAGGTCGGCGTAACACACGGCGAACGCATCGCCCAGCGCCAGTCGCCGGCCGATTTCCGTCTCGATTGCGGACGTTCCGGCGAGGCGTGTCGACGGGTGCACGATCAGGTCGCGCTCCGACCGGATCAGCATCGCCGTCAGTCGGCGAATTGCTTCGGCCACCTGCATGCCGTCGCGAATGACCTCGTCGGCGCCGGCATCAAATGCTTCCGAGAGCGCCTCGGTCTTCTTGCCCGAGAGCACAGCGCAGGGGACCACCGCGGTGTACGAGTCCTTCTTCAACCTGTGAACGGCTGCCAGCGCCTCCGCCGGCTTCTCGCGAGCATCGAACACGACGAAGCGCGGTCGCGCGCGCAGGCCGATCGACATCAGCTCGTCAGCCGAGCTGAGAGTGACGACCGCGGCCTGCTGCGCTTCGATCCAGTCGCTTATGTGCGCCGGGAGAGAAGCACCGTCAGGTGAGAAGCAAATCGCGTTTGGCTGCTGCAAATCGTTGGTTTTCCGGGTCGGTGATTCTGGTCTGTCAGAAAAAGAAGAACGCCACTCCGAGCACAGCGTACGCGAGAAGAAGCAACGCTCCCTCCAGCCAGTTCGTTTCCGCGTCCCTGATGACTGATGACGTAACTAAAACAGCCAATCCAATGCTCGCCACCTCCATCGTGGTGAAGGCGAGATCCATCGGCTGGTGGAACACCATCCCGAGAAGAACCAGCAGCGGCGCGATCAGGAGCGCCACCTGAATACTGGACCCAATGGCGATGTTGAGCGCGAGATCCATGCGGTTCCGCATCGCCATGATGATTGCCGAGCTGTTTTCGGCCGCATTGCCGATGATCGGGATGAGGATCAGTCCGACGAAAAACTCGGACAGGCCCATCACCTTCACCGCCTCCTCAGTAGCCGAAACGAGGACCTCCGCGACCACTCCGATTGCGACGGCAGCGGCGAGCAGGATCCCCATTGCCTTCTTTGACGACCATTTTGGTGCTACAGTCACGCCCGGAGCATGCTCCGTCCCGAAGGAGGAGGAGTGCGTCCAGAGCGAAAACACCAGCCAGGCCACGTAGCCCGCGATAAGCAGGCCTGCCACGTAGTGCGACATGCGCACTGTAGCCACCCTCGCCGGATCGGGGTGCAGCTGATGGAATAGCGCCGGGACCACCAAGCCGAACACGGCGATGAGCAGCACCGTCGAGCTCGTCCCCGCCAGGTGGGGGTTGAACTTCTGCACCTTGTACTTGAGTCCACCGGCAAACAGGGCGATCCCCAGAACGAGGAGCAGATTGCCCAGAATGGAGCCCGTGATCGACGCCTTGACCAGGTCAATCAGCCCGGCCCGAAGCGCTATGGTGGCGATGATCAGCTCCGCCAGATTGCCCATTGTCGCGCTGATGACGCCGCCGATCGCCGGGCTGGTGTGCTCGGCAACCGCTTCGGTTGCGGCACCGAGCACACCTGAAAGCGGAATGATCGCCAGCGCGCTCAGAATGAAGACGGCGATGGGAGGCGCGCCCAGGAATCTCGCGATGATCGAGACTGGAACGAACACTAGCAGAGCGTAGAGGATTCTCATCGTCGCACCGGCGCTCCGCGATCCCGCCTGGCGGCGGGTCGCCTTTCCCGGATCAAAACAGGTAGCGCAGCGAGACGTACACCGGCGACTGTCCGGATTCCGCCGGCAGTCCGCCGAACGTCCGGGCGATGTCGAACGCAAAGCCGCCGTTCTGCAATCCAAATCCGAGAGCAGCACTCGTGCTTCCACGTCGGTCGTGGCCGACGTAGCCCGCGCGGAGGTGCACCTTGCCCTGATACATCACGTCCGTTCCGAACCGGACTGACTTCCCTCCGAATGTTCGCGTGTTGATGAAACTTCCCAGCGCGCGAAGTTCGGTGTCTTTCACGTAATGATCGATGAACCTGAGTCGGTACATCGCGCCGACTTCGACCTGTGTCGGCAGCGGGTCCCGCTGGTTGGTGTCTCTGGAGTTGATCTTGCCTCCCAGATTG
The DNA here is from genome assembly GCA_035317285.1 of Gemmatimonadaceae bacterium. Taxonomy (GTDB): domain Bacteria; phylum Gemmatimonadota; class Gemmatimonadetes; order Gemmatimonadales; family Gemmatimonadaceae; genus UBA4720. The sequence continues at coordinate 4,081 of DATHHC010000185.1, forward strand.
CGAATCGCGATACCGAGCGTAAGCGGCGCTCCGGCGTGCATGTCGTACTGCGCGCCGAAATCCATCGCCCGCGAGCTCCTCACTTCGGCACCGACGCTGCTGCATTCTCCGGAACAGTCAACGCGGATCTGCACGACCTTGTAGTTGAGTCCGGCGGTCAGCCGCTTGGTCACGTTCGCCGCGTAGGTTCCCGCGAGCACAACGTCTCGTGGGATAATGCGGCCCACGACGTCCCCGTTCACGTCGGTCACATCTTGATCGCCGAGGTTGAGGAGGTTGACCGAGAGCGCCGCGGTCCCAAACGACCTCGTAGGCAGCACATACGTCAGAGCGTCACCTGTCCCGGCGACTGTCTGCGAGTGGTGGATCGCGAGTTCGCGCTTGTCCTGCTCGGCGAGCGATGCGGGGTTCCACCAGATCCCTTCACTTCCGGGCTTCGCGGCGACCATCGCCTGACCGAGTCCGACTGCCTGAGCACCTGTTGGCAGAAGCAGAAAGAGAGAGCCTTCGCTCCCGGTCGGCTCCTGGGCGAGCGCGCCTGCGGCGAGAAGGGCCGAGAGCGCAGCGCTAAAAAGGAGTCGCCTCATCGATCAGCATGATTGGGATGTCGTCGCGCACAGCGTAACGCAGACGGCACTTGTGACAAAAAAGCGCCTGCTCCGATTCGCGGTACTCGAGCTCGCTCTTGCACTTGGGGCAGACGAGGATTTCGAGGAGACGCGGTGACAAGCTCATTTGCCTTTTCCTGTAGCTAGTTGATAGCCGAATCGTGAAAGACTGCCGGGGTTCTTGCGCCAGTTGGCGAGGACCTTCACCCACAGATCGAGATACACCTTGGTGCCCAGGAAAGCTTCGACTTTCTTGCGCGCCGACTCGCCGATGCTCTTGATCTGCGCGCCCCCGCTGCCGATGATGATCGCCTTCTGGCTGTCCCGCTCCACGTAAATTACTGCGCGGATGTAGAGAGGCGAGCGCTCTTCCCGAAATTCTTCGACCTGGACGGCGACGGCGTACGGCACCTCGTCGTGCAGCTGCTCGAGCACCGACTCCCTCACCAGCTCCGCGACGAAGAACCGAACCGGTTGCGTGCTGATGTCATCCTCCGGGTAGAGGAAGGGACTCTCGGGAAGATGCCGCGCGATGCGCGCCATCAATTCCGGAATGCCGTCGCCGGTGAGGGCCGAGATGTGAACGACGTCCTCGCCCGCGCCTGCCTCGTCGCGACGGCTTGCAGGGACTGCGTCCGACTTGTTGAGAACGGTTATCACCGGAGCGCGCGGCGGCGAGGTGAGCTTGGCCGCCTCGACAAGTGATGGCGGCTTTCCTTCTGTCGCATCGGCGAGATACACGATGACGTCGGCCTCGTCGAGGGCGCTGAGCGCCGTTGAGCGCATCGCCTGCTGGAGCAGGTAACCCGGGGTCAGAAGGCCGGGGGTGTCGAGTATCACCATCTGCGAGTCGTCGGACGTGTAGATCCCGACGACGCGATCGCGAGTTGACTGCGGCTTGGGGCTGGTGATGCTCAGCTTCTGGCCGACGATGCGATTGAGGAGCGTCGATTTTCCGACGTTCGGTTTTCCGACGACAGTTACGATTCCGGACTTGGGCATGACGGAAGATACTCTAACTGATACTGCGGACTGCGGACTCACTGCGGACTGCGGACTCACTGCGGACTGCGGACTAACTGACGCGTCTCGCCAGTTCAATTGCGGTACGACAACAAAGGGCCGCCCAGAAAACCTGAGCGGCCCTCATCGAAGCTGGGGCGGCAGGAGTCGAACCTGCAA
>DATHHC010000186.1:0-3173 GCA_035317285.1 Gemmatimonadaceae bacterium
AATGGTCAACAAGATTACGGTGGTCGGCGCTGGCAACGTCGGTGCGACCACCGCGCAGCGCATAGCCGAGAAAGAGCTGGCCCGCACCGTCGTGATGGTCGACGTGATGGAAGGGATCCCACAGGGCAAGGCGCTCGACCAATGGCAATCCGCTCCAATTGAAGGCTTCGACTCCCGTGTAATCGGTACAAACGGCTACGAAGAAACCCGCGATTCGGAAATCGTCGTCATCACCGCCGGGATCGCGCGCAAGCCGGGCATGTCGCGCGATGATCTCCTCAACACCAACGCCGGAATCGTCAAGCAGGTCTCCGAGCAGATCAAGGCGACTTCTCCGAACGCAATCCTGATCGTCGTCTCCAATCCACTCGACGTGATGTCCTACGTCGCGATGAAGGTGACCGGCTTTCCGCGGCAGCGAGTACTCGGCATGGCCGGCGTTCTGGATACCGCGCGCTACCGCGCCTTCATCGCCGAGGCTCTCGACGTCTCCGTCCGCGACATCCAGGCGATGGTGCTGGGCGGACACGGTGACACGATGGTCCCTCTGATCTCCTACACTTCGGTGAGCGGGATTCCAGTCACGCAGCTCATGCCGCAGGCCAAGCTCGATGCGATCGTCGAGCGCACGCGGGGGGGCGGCGCGGAGATCGTGAAGCACCTCAAGACCGGGTCCGCTTACTATGCGCCGTCAGCGGCGGCCGTGCAGATGTGCGAGTCGATTGTGTTTGACCAGAAGCGGATTCTCCCCTGCGCCGCCTGGCTCGAAGGCGAATACGGAATGTCGGGCCTCTTCCTCGGCGTTCCCTGCAAGCTCGGTCGGAGCGGGCTCGAGAAGATCATCGAGGTCGAGCTGACTTCGGGAGAGCGTGACGCCCTGGCGAAGAGCGCGGACGCCGTCCGCGAGCCAATGGGCGCGGTAAAGCTGTAAGCGCGGCGATGGGCGGGCTTCGCGGCTTCTATGGCTCCATGGTCGGCAAGAAAGTCGTCATGGGAGTCACCGGGCTCATCGGAATCGGGTATGTCATCCTCCACGTGCTCGGCAACCTGCTCATCTTCCGCGGGCCGGAGGCCATCAACGGCTACTCGCATTTCCTCCACAGCACTGGCGAGCTGCTCTGGGGTGTCAGAATTGTCTTGATCGTGGCCGTCATTCTTCACGTCATCGCCGCCATTCAGCTGACGCGTCAGAGCCGGGCCGCGCGCCCGATCGGTTACATCAAACAGGAGCATCAGGTCGCCACGGTCGGGTCCCGCACCATGAGGTGGGGCGGAGCGCTGCTGTTCGTGTTCATCGTGCTGCACATTCTGCACTTCACGACCGGGACCATCAGGCCCGCCGGCATTTTCAGCCAGGGAGACGTGTACGTCAACGTCGTGACCAGCTTCCGCATTTGGTGGGTCGTGCTCTTCTACGTGGTCGCGATGGTCGCGTTGGGGCTACACCTCTTTCACGGCGCGTGGAGCTCCGTGAGGAGCATTGGCGTGAGCCCGGCGTCGCCCGAGCCCTTGCACCACCGGATCTCCCTGGTATTTGCGATTCTGGTGTGGGCAGCCTTCACCGCCGTGCCAGTCGCGGTGTTCGCCGGACTGGTTCGATGAGCATTCGTCTCGACGCGCACATGCCGAGCGGTCCGCTTGCGCAGAAGTGGGACAGGCATCGATTCGAGATGAAGCTCGTGAACCCCGCGAACAAGCGGAAGCACACGATAATCGTCGTCGGCTCGGGATTGGCCGGTGGTGCCGCCGCCGCGACGATGAGCGAGCTTGGTTACAACGTGAAGTGCTTCTGCTTCCAGGACTCTCCACGGCGGGCGCACAGCATCGCGGCGCAGGGCGGAATAAATGCCGCCAAGAACTATCAGAACGACGGCGACAGCATCTACCGTCTCTTTTACGACACGATCAAGGGCGGCGACTTCCGCTCCCGTGAAGGCAACGTTTATAGGTTGGCGGAACTCAGCGTCAACATCATCGACCAGTGTGTGGCGCAGGGCGTTCCGTTCGCTCGCGAATACGGCGGCCTGCTGTCCAACCGGTCGTTCGGCGGCGCACAGGTGTCGCGCACGTTCTATGCGCGCGGACAAACAGGGCAGCAGCTCCTACTCGGCGCGTATCAGGCGCTCGAGCGCCAGATCGCGGGCGGTGGAGTGAAGATGTATCCGCGCACGGAGATGCTCGATCTCGTCGTCATCGATGGCAAAGCGCGCGGCATCGTCACGCGCGACCTGGTGACGGGCGCGATCGAGTCTCACGCAGCCGAGGCAGTCGTTCTCGCGACGGGCGGGTACGGCAACGTGTTCTATCTCTCGACCAACGCGCAGGGATGCAACGCAACGGCGATCTGGCGCGCGTACAAGCGTGGGGCAGCGTTTGCGAATCCCTGCTTCACCCAGATTCATCCGACCTGTATCCCGGTCAGCGGCGAACACCAGTCGAAGCTGACGCTCATGAGCGAGTCGCTTAGAAATGATGGTCGGGTCTGGGTTCCAGCCAAGAAGGGCGACAAGCGCGACCCGCGACAGATTCCCGAGAACGAGCGGGACTACTTCCTCGAGAGAAAGTATCCGAGCTTCGGCAACCTCGCGCCGCGCGACATTGCATCGCGGGCGGCAAAGGAAGTCTGCGACGAAGGAAGGGGAGTCGGAGAATCAGGACTCGGCGTCTATCTCGATTTCGCCGATGCCATCAAGCGGCTCGGACGACCGGTAATCGAGGAACGGTACGGGAACCTGTTCGAGATGTACGAGCGGATCACCGATGAGAACCCGTACGAGGTGCCGATGCGGATCTACCCGGCGGTCCACTACACGATGGGCGGGCTCTGGGTCGACTACAATCTCATGAGCAATGTCGAGGGCCTTCACGTCACGGGCGAGGCCAATTTCTCCGATCACGGAGCGAATCGGCTCGGCGCGAGCGCGTTGATGCAGGGCCTCGCCGACGGGTATTTCATCATCCCGAATACCATCGGTGACTATCTGGCGAGGAGCAAGCCGGAAAAGGTCGACGCATCGCATCCGGCCTTCAAAGCGGCCGAAGGCGAGGTGGCGGAGCGAACGAAGCGGTTCCTCTCGATCAAGGGAAAGCGGACCGTATCGTCGTTCCACCGTGAGCTCGGGAGAATCCTGTGGGAGTACTGCGGAATGTCGCGCAACGAGTCGGGGCTGAGG
>DATHHC010000187.1:0-7971 GCA_035317285.1 Gemmatimonadaceae bacterium
GATCTACCACGAGGCAGGCGCGCACACCGCGCAGGGCCTGAGTCTCGACGAGATCCTCGATCTCATCAGGACAGCGGGGAAGACTCCGGCCGAGCGAGACTCGTTCTACAACATCCTGCGCGTGTTTGATCGCAAGCCGGACGCGGTGGCCGCGTGATGAGGATTGGTCGCATCCCGTACATCAACTGCTACCCGGTCTACGGCGCGATTGACCGGGGCATCGTGCCACTCGACGCTGAGCTCGTCGATGGCGTTCCGACCGATTTGAACCGCCGCATGGGCGCTGGCCAGCTGGACATAAGCGTCGTGTCGGCGGTTGAGTACGCCCGTGATTCCGACCGCTACCTGCTTCTACCTGACCTGGCCATCTCGTGCGATGGACCCGTCCGCAGCGTGATGCTCTTCTCGCGCCGCCCTGCGTCCGAACTGAGTTCAAGAAATGTCGTCGTCAGCAGAAGCTCGATGACCAGTGTCGCGCTCCTCGAGCTCCTGTTCGAAAATGTCTGGCATGCGAAGCCGCATTTCGTACCGGGCGATGCCGAGGTCAGCGACGTGGTCGAGTCGAACGACGGAGGCGCTGACGCACGGCTCGTGATCGGCGACGCCGCGCTCGTACTCTCGTCTAATCACCGCGAGCGCTATCCCCACGTATACGATCTGGGCCAGGCGTGGAAAGACTGGACGGGGCAGCCCTTCGTCTTCGCGGTCTGGGTCGCGCAGCGATCGACCGACGTCAAGGAAGCTCTGCTTGCCCACGCCGGCCTTATCGCGTCTCGCAACTGGGGCCTTCGCCATCTCAACGAACTCGCCAGGCAGGCGCACGATGCTACGGGTGTGAAAACCGAAGTCTGCGTGGAGTACCTTTCGGGCCTGGACTACGGACTGTCGTACTCACACCTTGCCGGGCTGACCGAGTTTTACCGCCGACTCGTCGAGCGCGGACGGATCCCGAACGGAACACTGACCTTTCTTCCCGCCGCATGAGCGAGACGCGCGATCTTCTCGATTTCTACACGAACGCTCCGCTGCTCGAGCTGGGCTCGGAGGCTGATCGCGTTCGCCAGGAAAAACATCCGGGCAACACGGTCACCTACATCATCGACCGCAATATCAACTACACGAACGTCTGCGTAGCGGATTGCGGTTTCTGCGCGTTCGCGCGCCGGCCAAAGCATGGAGAAGGGTACACGCTCTCCTTCGAGCAGATCGGTACCAAGATCGAGGAGCTCAAGGCGCTGGGCGGCGTCCAGATCCTGATCCAGGGCGGACACAATCCGTACATCCCGTTCGAGTGGTACCTCGACTTGATGCGGTACATCAAGCGCAACCACCCGATCCACATTCACGGCTTCAGCCCGAGCGAGATCGACTTTTTCGCCAAGCTGTTCCGGATGGAAGCAGTTGAAGTGATACGTGAGCTGCGAAAGGCGGGACTCGATTCGATTCCTGGTGGCGGGGGAGAGATCCTTGTGCAGCGTGTGCGGGACATCGTCGCACCCAAGAAAGCGGGCGCCGACCGCTGGCTCGAGATCATGGAGCTTGCGCACAACGAGGGCATGAAGACGTCCGTCACCATGATGTACGGACTCGGCGAAACCCTGGCCGAGCGCCTCGAGCATCTCCAGAGAGTGAGAGACGTTCAGTCGCGCACGGGTGGATTCACGGCGTTCATCTGCTGGCCGCTCCAGCCCGAGAACACGCCGACCATGTCACACCAGCCGAAAACGGGTGCGACCGACTACCTGCGCACTGTCGCTTTCGCGCGCGTCGTTCTCGACAACGTCCCGAACCTCCAGTCAAGCTGGGTGACAATGGGAATGAAGGTCGGCCAGATCGCTCTTCGTTTCGGGTGCAATGACTTCGGGTCGCTGATGATGGAAGAGAACGTGGTCTCGGCCGCAAACACCACGAACCGCACGTCGACCAACGAAATGGAACGATTGATCCGCGACGCCGGATTCACACCCGCGCGGAGAAAGCAGGATTACTCGCTGATCGATCCCGCACCCGCACCGGCGATCCACGCGGATGCCGCGTGAAACCGACGCGAGCGTCCGCGTCGGCATCGGCTACGACTCCCACCGGTTCGCACCGGGCCGCCCCCTAAAGCTCGGCGGCGTTCTAATACCATCGGAAGTCGGCCTGCTGGGTCATTCCGATGCAGATGCGATCTGCCACGCGGTCACGGACGCCATTCTTGGAGCCGCCGGCCTCGGCGACATTGGCGAGATGTTCCCGGACACCGATCCCGCCAACAAGGGGCGCGATTCAATCGAGATGCTCGAGGCTGCGATCAAGCGAATAGCAACCGCCGGATACAGCGTGCATCAGGTCGATGTGAGCGTGATCGCCGAATCGCCGCGCCTCGCGCCACACCGGGAGAAAATTCGGGCGCGCCTGGCCTCCGCCCTCGGTATCGAATCGGCGAGCGTGAGCGTCAAAGGAAAGACCAACGAAGGCATGGGCTGGATCGGGCGAAAGGAAGGGATTGCCTGCATTGCGGTCGCCACCTTGACGGGGAATCGCTAGCGAATGCTGCATACACTGACCGGATGGCTGGGCGACCTGCCGCTCGGATCTCTCTACGTTGCGATTGCCGCGCTCTCGGCGTTTGAAAATTTCTTTCCGCCATTTCCTTCCGACGCCGTGATCGCATTCGGAAGCTTCCTCGCGGACAGGGCGCACGGGTCCGCGATCACGGTTTTTCTGTGTGGTTGGATTGGCAACGTCGCGGGAGCCGGCATCACTTACACACTCGGGCGGAGATTCGGCGCGAAGGTGTTTCTGCGGAGAATCGAGAAATACGCCGGCCCCGACGCCGAAGACAGGATCAAGAAGCTCCACAAGAAGTACGGATTCATGGGTCTGTTCGTGAGTCGTTTCCTGCCCGGCGTGCGAGCCATCGTCCCGCCGTTCGCCGGAGCAATGAGGCTCCCTGCCTTCGGGGTGATGCTCTCCGTCGCCGCCGCGTCCGGAGTGTGGTTTGCCTTCATTACGTTTCTGGCGTTCCGCGCGGGCGAAAACTGGGACGTCGTCGAGCGCTATCTGGTACGATCGGGGAAGGTGGCGGGCCTGATTGCAATCGGGATCGTCGTTCTCGCAATAGGGATCTGGCTATGGAAGCGTCAGGGAAAAAAGCGTGAGTAAGCGTAAGCTGGATGACGCCGTGGCCCGTGCGTTCCACACCGAGCGGTTCGACGATTTTCTCGCTCTGGAACAGGGTGCCTCGGTACAAACCAGCCGCGCCTACAAGCTCGACATCGCCCGGTTCGTCACCTACGCCAGTATCAAGGGCGCGTCAGCACCGACCGAGATCAGCGCCCGGATGCTCCGGGAATTCGTATACCACCTCAAGGACCTCGGGCTCTCCCCAGCATCTATAAGAAGGAACGTCTCCGCCATTCGGACCTATTTCAAGTTCATGCTCGGCGAGGGACACGTGGTGCGCGACCCAAGCGAGCGGCTGGAAACGCCCAAGCGCTGGCGCACGCTTCCCGAAGTGCTCGGTGTCGAAGAGATCGAAAAGCTCCTCGCTGCTCCGTCGCTCGACGAGCCGCTGGCCTTTCGCGACAGGGCGATGCTGGAGTTGGCGTACGGCGCCGGTCTGCGCGTTTCGGAATGGATATCCCTCAGCGTTCGCGACGTCTTGCTCCAGGATCACGTGGTGCGCGTCTTTGGCAAAGGCGCCAAGGAGCGGCTCGTCCCCATCGGCCGCCGAGCGATCGGAGCGATCGCGATCTACCTGCGCGAGCTGCGCCCGAAGCTGGAGAAGGGCGAAGGCAAGGGAATCCTCTTTCTGAACGCTCGCGGACGCCCGCTCTCCCGCATGGGCGCGTGGAAGATCCTCCGCAAGTACGTTGACCAGGCCGGAATCACCAAGCCGGTTTCCCCGCACACACTGCGTCATTCGTTTGCGACGCATTTGCTCGAGGGAGGCGCCGACTTGAGAGCGGTGCAGGAGATGCTCGGCCACGTGGACATCTCGACCACGCAGATCTATACCCACGTCGACCGCGAATACCTCCGCTCGGTTCACAAACAATTCCATCCCCGCGCGTGACTGGGGTCGCTAGAATTATCGATGCTCCTCGTCCTCGATAACTACGACTCCTTCACCTACAACCTCGTTCAGTATCTGGGCGAGCTGGGGGAGAATCCCGTCGTCAGGCGTAACGACGAGATCAGCGTCGATGACATCGGCAAGATGGGAGTGACGCGCATGGTGATCTCCCCGGGCCCGTGCACGCCGTCAGAGGCGGGAATAAGCGTCGCCGCGATCCGGCGCTGGGGAAAGTCAATTCCGACCCTTGGCGTATGCCTCGGCCACCAGGCGATTGGAGAAGCGTATGGCGGGAAAGTGGTGCGAGCGCGAACGTTGATGCACGGCAAGACCTCGAGCATAACGCACGACGGGAAGGGAATATTCAAAAGCATTCCGAGCCCGCTCCAGGTGATGAGGTACCATTCACTGGTCGTTCAAACCGACTCGCTGCCGGCAGAGCTTGAGATCGTGGCGCGAGCGAAGGACGATGCGAGCGAGATCCACGCTATTCGGCACCGCGAGCACCCGGTATGGGGTGTGCAATTTCACCCCGAATCCATTCTTACCGAGAGCGGTAAGGAGATCCTTCGAAACTTTCTAACAATCGGACGATGAAGGCACTGACCGTTGCCCCCGTTGCCCTGGCATTTGCGATTTCTGCGTCCGTGCTGCAGGCCCAGGATACCACCACTACCACAGCGGCCGACACGGGGTACGCGGACTATCACGAGTCGCCAATATTCCTCCCTATGGGGGTCGGCCTTCGGATTCCGACCTACGATCGCGTGAACGGCCTTGCATTGCCATGGGGTCCGAAGCTCGAGCTGAACGACGCCCGGCTGGACGTCGATGTGCTCGTCACGTACCGCTCGAACCTTGGGAAATGGGACCCCTCGCTCGAGGGAAGCCTTCGTCCCGGTGACAATGAGATCAAGCTCTACGTTGGACGGGGGACATTCACCAACGACGCCTGGATTCGGGGCGACCTCACGAACTCCGCCGCGGCGTTCTTCGCCGGCAGTGATTCACGCAACCATTATCGAGGCGACCGCGTGGCCGGTCGGTTTGCTCACACGTTCACGGGCAACGGCGTTACTCTCACGCCTTTCATCGGCGGGAATAACGAGAGGGATTGGTCGACCGGGTCCCTTGCACCAACCAAAACCCCATGGAGCGTTTACGGGCGCAAGGGCGACCTGAGAATGCGGAGACCGAATCCACGCGTGGCCAAGGGAACCATCACGTCGGGCCTCGGCGGAGCCACCTTTGAAATAGTGAGAGGAGGCCTGGAGGGAAAGCTTGACGCGAACCTGGAGCGGTCCTTTCGTACGAACCTGGTGGCCGATTGCGCGGGGGTTCCGGTCGGAGGAATCTGCACGCAGCCAGTGCCTGGAGGCACCTTTACCCAGGCTACGCTCGATGGAAGCGTGACTTTCCCGACCTTTGGCACCCAGACATTTGCGTTCAGGGCCCACGCCGTCGGGACCGGAGGAGCTGGCGACGCCCCAGCTCAGCGGTTCGCCTATCTGGGCGGCGCCGCCACGCTCGCGACCGTCGATCTCCTCGCGCTCGGCGGTGATCGCCTCCTGTATGTGCAGGGGGACTACAAGATTCCCATCGACCGGATCGTGCTCCCGTTCGTGGGCAGCCCGTACATCGCGCTCAAGTACGCGGCCGGGAACGCCGGGGTTGGAGCGCTTCCTTCGCTTATCCAGAACCTTGGTGTTGGACTCGGCGCGAGCTTCGTAAAGGCCGAATACACCATCGATCCGGCTCAAAATCGCTCGCCATTCTCGCGGAAATCGGCATTCACGCTCGGTTTTTCGCTCTCGCTCTGAGCGAAAAATCAGTTTGCCCCGGTAGTCGCTCGTTGGTATATTACTGAGCGTGACTTTTGCATCGTGTCGCGCGAAAACGGGCGGGTAATGGGGACGCTAGTAGTCATACCGGCGCGTCTCGGCGCCATGCGCCTTCCCCGCAAGCCACTCCGCCTCCTTTCCGGACTCCCCCTCATCGTCCGGGTCTGGCAAAGAATCTCTCAAATGAACGTCGCTGATGCCGTCGTCGTGGCTACTGACGACGAATCCGTCGCGTCCGCTGTTAGTCAGGCAGGGGCTGAATACGTGATGACCAGCGACAAACACACGTCTGGAACCGAGCGGGTAGCAGAAGTCGCAGCTCAGCCGCGATTCCAGGGCTATTCCACGATCGTGAATGTTCAGGGGGATGAACCATTCATCGGGCCCGAAGCAGTGCGTGGAGCGGCGCAGATCGTCTCGTCCGGAAGGTTTCCATTGGGCACGGCGGCTTCCCGCGCCAGCAAGGAGATACTCGATACGCCAAGTCTGGTTAAGGTTGTAGTAGCAGACGACGGGCGCGCCATGTACTTCTCACGCGCCCATATCCCTTATCTCCGCGATCAGGCCGACAGGGCTACGCTGGTCGAGCGGACGTTGCAGCACATCGGAGTGTACGCTTATTCGCGGGAGGCTCTTCGAGAATGGGTCTCGTTGCCTCCCCATCCGCTGGAAGAGATCGAGCGTCTCGAACAGCTTCGGCCGCTGGCGGCGGGCTTGCCCATTGGTGTGGCAATCACCAATGAAGCGCCGGCGAGCGGGATTGACACTGAGGAAGACCTCGCGCACGCCAACGAGCGCTGGGATGCCTTTATGACGGGAGCAGCAACCAATGCAGGGTAATTCCAGCCAGCAGACGCGCTACATCTTCATCACGGGCGGGGTGGTTTCCTCACTCGGGAAGGGGATCGCCGCAGCATCGCTTGGGCGCCTTCTCGTCGAGCGCGGAATGCGCGTGACCATCATGAAGTTCGACCCCTACCTGAACGTTGATCCGGGGACGATGTCGCCGTTCCAGCACGGCGAGGTTTTCGTCACCGACGATGGCGCCGAGACCGATCTCGATCTCGGTCATTACGAGAGGTTCATCGACCGGTCGCTCGCGCAAGCGAACAACATCACGACGGGCCGCATTTACCTCAATGTGATCACCAAGGAGCGGCGCGGAGAGTACCTCGGATCGACGGTGCAGGTGATTCCGCACGTCACCGACGAGATCAAGGGCGCGATGAAGAGACTCGGGCCCGAGAGTGACGTTGTGATCGTCGAGATCGGCGGCACGGTCGGCGACATCGAGTCGCTGCCGTTTCTCGAGGCAATCCGCCAGTTCCGACACGAGATCGGGCGCGAGAACGCGATCTTCATCCATCTGACGCTTGTGCCGTACATCGCCGCCGCCGGCGAAGTGAAGACCAAACCGACGCAGCACTCGGTGAGAGAGTTGATGGAGATCGGAATCCAGCCTGACATTCTGATCTGCAGAACGGAGCGGGCCCTCTCCGAGGAAGTGAAGCGTAAAATCGCGCTCTTCTGCAACGTCGAGTTCGGCGCGGTGATCGAGAGCCGCGATGTTCCGACGATCTATCAGATTCCGCTTCTGTTTCACGAGCAGGGACTCGACGAGCGGGTGATGCACAAGCTCGGTCTGCTCGGCCGTCGTGCTCCAGATCTTTCGAAGTGGCGCGCCATGGTGGAGCGGGTTCTTCATCCCCACGGCCGCGTGAAGATCGCCGTGATCGGGAAATACACCGGTCTCATCGACAGCTACAAGAGCGTCCAGGAGGCGCTCATCCACGGTGGAATCGCCAACGATGTCGGAGTGGAAGTCTCATGGCTCGCCAGCGACCTGTTCGCCAACCGGGAGAAGACGCGTGAGCTGCTCGCTGATTTCCACGGCGTGCTGGTTCCCGGCGGATTCGGGGTGCGTGGCGTCGAAGGGATGCTTGAAGCGATTCGATACGCGCGCGAGTCCGGGCTGCCGTTCTTCGGAATCTGTCTCGGAATGCAGACGGCGATCATCGAGTTCGCCCGCAACGTGATCGGCCTGGAGGACAGCCATTCGAGTGAGTTCGC
>DATHHC010000188.1:0-35397 GCA_035317285.1 Gemmatimonadaceae bacterium
CAGGCTTCTGCGACATCCAGGCGACAGTGAGCGACCCGTCGTTTTCCATGGTGACGGCGTCCACGTCCTCCACGCGCGTGACTCCCTCCGAGCGAATGGCGCCCCGAACCTCCTCCTCGGTTACGCGCTCTTTCCTTAACGCGGCTGCTATGAACTGGCCACGCGACAGCAGGACGGTCGGCTCGCCGTTGATCCATCTCTCTGCTTTGGGGAACCTGGCCGCAAGTTGGGAGAGCAGCATCTGGATTCCGATCAGCGTTGCGAGCGCTGCAATGCCTTCGATCAGAGTCACGTCCTTCGAGATGATCATCGATGCGAAGACAGAGCCAACGGCAACCACGAAAACGAAGTCGAACACGTTGAGCTTGGACAGAGTTCGCTTGCCTGAAACCCGCAACATGATGAACAGCGCGGCGAACCCGACCACGGAGAGCGTGACGGTACGCTCGACGTTGTACCAGCTCTCGAAGTAAAACGGTGTGTGCCCCATCATCCTCGCCTGTGAATGCGGCGGAGAATTCGAGCCGAACACCGGCGCCGCCAGCGGGTACTTTGTAGCAGGGATCGCGCCGCCTGATGTGTATATTTGAGACGAATGAACAAACTCGCATATCTTCTTCTTCTGCTGCCGCTCGGCATCCATCGAGATGAAGTCCCTCCGGCCAACGCCGACAGTCTGTCGCTGCGGACCGTGAAATGGACCGTCGTCGGTGGCAGCTCTCCGCGCAACGTTGTTTCGGGGCGCACCGTTCCCGTCACGGTCCAGGCCGAGATCGCCAAGGGCTGGCATATCTACTCGCTGACGCAGAAGCCGGGCGGTCCCATTCCTCTGCGACTGGAGCTGCTCGGCAATGCTGATGTGGTCGTGCGCGGAATAATCAAAGCTCCCAAACCCGATCGGACGTTCGACAAGAATTTTGGAATCGAAACGGAGCTTTACTCGGGCAGTCCGAGGTTCACGATACCTGTGGGTGTGACGGGGCGTTCAGCGACCGGCGTTCGCAAATTTCAAATATCGGCGCGCTATCAGGTCTGCAGTGACAAGCTCTGCCTGCCGCCGCGTGTGGACAAAGTCGACGCAGCGGTTCGGATCGCGGGAAGGAGATGAGCTCGGGATTCCTCTGGCTGGCGGCGAGCACCGGCCTGCTGTCACTACTCACTCCCTGCGTCTTTCCGATGGTGCCCGTCACCATCGCTTATTTCTCGAATCCGCGCGAGCGGCAGTCGTCGGGAATTCGAAGAGCGCTTCTGTTCGGGCTCGGGATAGTCGGCACGTTCACCGTGCTTGGACTCGCACTCGCGGCGGTCTTCGGCGCTGCGGGTCTTAACCGGTTCGCCGCGAATCCCTGGGTGAATCTGACGCTCGCGGCTCTCTTCCTTCTCTTCGCGGCGAATCTCTTTGGGTGGCTCGAGCTGCGGCTTCCAGGGCGCGTCGTAAACGCCGTCGATCACGCAGCGCGGGAGGCGCCCGAGGGCAGCTCCCTCGGTGCGCTCCTCATGGGAGCAACGTTCACCCTGACGTCGGTCACGTGTACTGCGCCGTTCGTAGGGACCTTGTTGGTCCTGGCGTCGCAGGGGACGTGGGCGATGCCCGTGGTTGGAATGATCGTGTATTCAACCGCGTTCGCCCTGCCATTCGTCGCACTGGCGCTTGCCCCGCGCCTGGTCACGAGCTTGCCGAAGGCGGGGCAGTGGATCCGGACGCTTCGCGTGCTGATTGGAATCCTCGAAGTCGGCGCCGCGATAAAGTTCGTGTCGAATGCTGATCTCGTTCTGGGGTGGGGGGTGTTCACCCGCCCGGTCGTTCTGTTTGTCTGGATGATGCTCGCGATCGCGGCCGCCGCGTATCTCTCGCGAGATCTGCGAGCGAAGATCGTGCGGCGGGAATTGCGCCCAGCCGGAATCATCCCGATCGTCGTCGCGCTCCTTCTCGCGTTCTGGCTCGGGTCGGGGCTGGGCGGACGGCCCTTGCGCCAGATCGAAGCGTTTCTCCCACCGTCGACTCCGGTCGCGTCACTCGCCGCTGGCGCCGGCACAGTGCCAACGTGGCTCCTCAACGACTACGACGGTGCTCTGAAATCGGCGCGTGGATCGGGCAAGCTGGTTTTCGTCGATTTCACAGGGTACACGTGCACCAACTGCCGTTGGATGGAAGCCAACATCTTCAGTCGTCCCGACGTCGGCGCCGAACTGGGGCAATTCGTTCTCGCTCGGCTGTACACGGACGGGGAAGGCGCGATCTACGAGAAGCAGCAGGCTTTTCAGGAGCAAACCTTCGGGACGGTTGCTCTTCCTCTCTACGCGGTCATGGATGCAGACGGCAAGGTGCGCGCGACATTCAGTGGCCTGACCCGGAGCCCAGCCGAATTCATCGAGTTTCTGCAGCGCGCCCGGACTAGCGCGGAGGTGTCGGTGGCTTTTTTGGGGGCGGCGCAACGCCGGCCTTCGTCGCACGATGGAGAACTTCTTCGGCGGTAGAGAGCGGGCCGTGATGCTCGAGCTTTACCTTCTCGATTTTCTTCGCGACCGCCTCCGTTTCCTTGTCCTTCGTTCCGCGCCGGAATATGAACTCGGGAGCGAGAACGATCCCGAGCAGAGTCAAGGGAAGAATCTGGATCGATTGAATAAGTAGAGAGACCGCGATCGCGTCATTGCGCGACACGCCGAACTGCTCGGCCATCAACGCGTACACGAATTGAAAAAAACCGACGTTGCCCGGCGTCGCCCGGAGGATCAATCCGACGTTGATGCCGAGCAGGCAGGCGAGACTGCCGGCGAGCGGCATGTTGACATGCGCAGCCGCGGCGGCGAGCTCGAAGGTCCAAAGCTGCAACGCCCATGACGCCAGCGATATGAGAATCGCGGCGATGAAGCGCGGCCCCGTTGCCAGCCGTCCCGCGGTGTTTCCGAAGCTCACGAAATACGCGCGGACTTTTCCCCACGTGGTGCGCGGCTTGGCGCGGCGCTCAGGCACGTGCTCCGGCTTGATGTGCCTCGTCGCGTAGACGAAAAACGTGAGCGCGAGCACGATGACCACCAATAGGATCTCGGCCGGCACCTTCCACCGCTCGAACTGCGGCGGCAGCTGGAACACCAGCACGCCTCCCACGAGGAGAATCACGAATCCAATCGGATCGAACAGCTTCTCGAGCGCCATCGTTGCGAGCACCGTTGAGCTCGGGACACCCGTCGCGCGAGAGACGAACACCACGCGGGCGGCGTCTCCGCCGCTCGCGACGAGAACGTTATTGAGCCCCGCTCCGGCCACCGTCGCGCGGAGAGCCAGCGGGAGAGAGGTGATACCGGCCGGGCGAAGAAAGAGCCACCACCGTACGCCCTTGAGCAGCACCGAGAGAAAGTTGACTCCGATTGCCGCGGCGAGGAGCGGAAGCGATGCGTGGCGCATCGAGTTCCACGCCTGGTGCCAGTTGATTTTTGTCGCGAAGTAAACGAGGAAGACGAGAATCGCGGCTGAAATCGCCCAGCGAATCCCTTTCTTCAGACCAGGACTCATTCAGTCGGCAGAGTCGCGAACTCGTAGCCCTGTTCTTTCAGGCGATCGATGATGTAGGGAAGTGCCGCCGCGGTCTGAAGCCGGTCGCCATCCGGGTTGTAGCCATCGCCATCGTGCAGCAGCACGATCGATCCGGGCGAGACTCCCTCGAGCGTGCGCTTAACGATCTCCTCGACTCCCGGACGATCGCTGTCCCAAACGCCGAGTGACCAGCCGACGGTGCGCTCGCCGTACAGGAGCGCGATCGGCGTCGTCCACGGACTCCGAAAGCCGTGAGGTGCGCGGAAGTGGCGGGGCGCGGGTCCGCCCGCGCGCTTGATCGCTCGGATGCCAAGACGGATGTCACGGCTCACGTAGAACGGGCTCTTGAACTGGAGCTTCCGGTGGAAGTACCCATGATTGCCGAGCTGGTGGCCATCCTGCACCATGCGCCGAACGAGTTCCGGCCAGCGCTGGACGTGGCTTCCGAGAACGAAGAACGTCGCCCGCACTCCCTTCTCAGCGAGCGTGTCGAGGATGAGCGGCGTCGCCTCGGGATTCGGGCCGTCATCGAACGTCAGCGCGACAACTTTCCGATCGCCGGCGATTCTGCCCAGCGTCGGTCCGAACAGCGGACTGTTCCGGTGGAACGCACCGTGAACCGCTCCGCCTATCACCGACATTCCCAACGCCGCATACCCGATCATTCGCGCGAAGACCGCCCCAGTACGGCTGAGTAGATGTCCAGCACTGCCTCGGTCACTTTCGCCCAGGAGTATTGCTCCGCCTCCTGACGTCCGCGCTTTCCGAGTCTCGCCCTCAAGGTCTCGTCGTCCAGCAGCCTCACCAAGGCATCCGCGAGAGCCTCCGTGTCTCCACAGTGCACCATTAATGCCTCGCGCTCGTGTTTCACGACGTCGCGGAAGCCGTAGATGTCGGAGCAGACGACCGGCGTCTCGCACGCCATCGATTCGAGAAGGGTGATTCCGAATGATGCCTTTGTAGTGGGGCAGGCGTACATCGCGCTGTGCGCGTAGTAGCCGGGCCGTTCGCCGAGCACGGAGCCAACGAAGGTAATGTCCGGGTCGCCCCCCGCAGCCCTGTAGTAATGCTTGCGGAGCGGGCCGTCGCCGACGACCACCAGCTGAGCCTCGCGATTTCTGCCGCGGACTTTCTTGAACGATTCTATGAGAGTCGTGAGGCCGTTGCGGGGGTCGAATCTTCCGAGGAAGAGAATTACTGGAACATCGGTGCGCAGAGCGGCGGGGCGGGGAGCATGCGGATTGAAGACGTCGGTGTCGATTCCATTCGGGACTATCGTCCAGTTCGCCTCGAAGTATCGATTGAGAGCTATCGTCGTCGAGTGCGACACCGCGATTGCGGCATCGAGCTGGTCGAGTCGCTTCTGAAAGTAACGGTTGCCAATGGCGTAGCCGAAGGAGCGATCGAAGTAAGTGTGAAACGTCCCGACGACGGGACAGTTCGCTTCTTCGATCGCCATGACCGGAAGGACCGGGCTGAGCGGGGAGTGGACGTGAATGATGTCGTACTGGCCGAGACTGAAGACGCGGCGCAGGTTCTTCCTCAGCTCGAGCCCCCAGGTAAATCGCGCCTGCGATCCATTGGCGTAGATCGGCTGGCTCTTGCCGATGCGAATGACATGCGGCTCATCCCGGGCGCCTGGGATGTTCGACGTGATGATGTCGACGTGGTGTCCGTAGCGGCGCGCTTCGCGGGCGAAGAAATGTACGTGCTCGCAGATGCCGCCCAGGTGCGGATAGTAGTACTCCGTAACCAGTGCGATCCGAAGCGGACGCGCGTGCTGATTGCGGGCCATCGGGAGCGAACCCGCCGGCATCAGCTCGAGTCGGCGCGAGTGCGCCAGCTTACGCGTCAAGAGCGGCATGGGCGGCGGCTAAGCGCGCGATTGGAACTCTGAATGGTGAGCACGATACATAATCGAGTCCGAGCGAATGAAAAAACGAAATGGAGCGCGGCTCCCCGCCGTGCTCCCCGCAGATCCCCAGCTTTATCTTAGGACGAACTCGTCGCCCTTCCTCAACAGCCATCCCTACGAGTCGACCCACCCCTTCGGTGTCAATCGTCTGAAAGGGGTCGTCTGCAAAAATACCCCGATCTATGTAAGAGGGAAGGAACCGCCCCGCGTCGTCGCGGCTAAGCCCCAGTGTAGTCTGTGTCAGGTCATTTGTTCCAAATGAGAAGAATTCGGCCGACTGTGCGATCTGTCCAGCTGTGAGCGCCGCACGCGGCAACTCGATCATTGTCCCGATGAGATACGGGATCTTCTCACCCATGGCGCCGAGCACACGCTCGGCAACGTCCTCGATGATCGCGCGCTGATTCTCGAACTCCTTCACCGTGGCCACGAGCGGGATCATGATTTCCGGCTTTACGACGATCCCACGCCGCATTGTGCGTACCGCCGCCTCGAGAATCGCACGACCCTGCATCTCTGTAATCTCCGGGTAAGTAATCCCCAGCCGGCACCCGCGGTGCCCCAGCATGGGATTGGTCTCACGAAGTGACTCGATGATGCGATTCAGGTCGGCGCGGGGGATGTCGAGAGTGCGAGCAAGGAGCTTGGACTCCTCTCCCCCGTGCGGAAGGAACTCGTGCAAGGGTGGGTCCAGCAAGCGGATCGTGACCGGAAGCCCATCCATGGCCTCGAAAATCCCCTCGAAATCCGCGCGCTGCATCGGCAGCAGCTTGTTGAGCGCACGCCTGCGCCCGCCCTCTTCGCGTGCGACGATCATCTCGCGCATCGCCGTGATCCTGTCGCCCTCGAAGAACATGTG
This sequence comes from Gemmatimonadaceae bacterium, assembly GCA_035317285.1. GTDB lineage: Bacteria > Gemmatimonadota > Gemmatimonadetes > Gemmatimonadales > Gemmatimonadaceae > UBA4720. The sequence goes on from DATHHC010000188.1 coordinate 6,310, forward strand.
CTCGGTTCGGCACAACCCGATGCCCTCAGCGCCGAAGCTGCGCGCGATGCGCGCGTCGCGCGGAGTGTCGGCGTTCGCGCGCACGCGTAGCGTCCGGACTTCGTCCGCCCAGCCGAGCAGCTCGGCGTACGCCTGATAGAGTGGTGCCGATGCGCGGGGGAGAGTCCCGTTCGTCACGCGCACGACCTCGCTCGGGATCGTCGACAGATCGCCGAGGAAGACGCGCCCTGTCGCACCGTCGAGCGTGAGCCAGTCTCCCTCACCCACTTTGGTTCCATCGACGCTGAATGATCGCTGCTCGAGATCGACGTGAATGTCCTTGCAGCCGACGATGGCACATTTTCCCATCCCGCGCGCCACAACCGCGGCGTGGCTCGTCATCCCACCACGCGCGGTGAGAACGGCGCGCGCCGCAACAATGCCGTGGAAATCCTCCGGCGTCGTTTCATCTCGAACGAGAATTACGCTCTCGCCCTTGTCCGCGCGCTGCTGCGCGGTATCCGGATCGAATACGGCTCGGCCGCTCGCGGCACCGGGGCTCGCGGGCAGGCCAACGCACAGCGGCGTGGCGCGGATGGATGGATCGATGATCGGATGCAGCAGCTGATCGAGGTGCGCGGCCGGGACACGTCGCACGGCTTCGAGCTTGTCGATCAATCCTTCGTTCACCATGTCGCGCGCGATGCGCACGGCGGCGGCAGCGGTCCGCTTGCCGCTGCGAGTCTGGAGGAGATAGAGCTTGCCGCGCTCGACCGTAAACTCGAGATCCTGCATGTCGTGGTAGTGCCGCTCGAGCTTGTCCTGCGTAGTCAGCAATTCCGTATAGGCATCTGGAAGCGCCTTTGCCATGTCATCGATGTCGAGCGGATCCCGGATTCCGGCTACGACATCCTCGCCCTGCGCGTTGATCAGAAACTCGCCGTAGAATTTCCTCTCGCCGGTCGACGGATTACGCGTGAACGCCACGCCAGTTCCTGAATCGTCTCCCAGGTTCCCAAAGACCATTGCGACGACGCTGACTGCCGTGCCAAGATCTTCCTGGATCCCATTGACCTTTCTGTAGTCTTTTGCCTTCTTGAGCGTCCACGATTTCCAGACTGCTTCGATGGCGCCCCAGAGCTGCACGACAGGATCGCGCGGAAAGTCGGCGCCAGTGCGATTCCGGACGAGCGCCCTGTACTCCTCGACGAGGGTTTTCAGGACGTCCTCGCCGAGCTCCGCGTCGGAGGACGCGCCTCCCGTCATCCGCTTCGCCTTCAACAAGTGCTCGAAGTCGTGGATGGAGACTCCGAGTACGACGTCGGAGTACATCTGGATGAAACGGCGGAATGAGTCGTAGGCGAAGCGCGCGTTCTGGCTCTGCTCAGCGAGCCCCGCGACGGCGCGGTCGTTGAGGCCAAGGTTGAGGATCGTTTCCATCATTCCCGGCATCGAGATCGGGGCGCCCGACCTCACGGACACGAGCAGCGGGTTTTTCGCATCACCGAGCTTCTTTCCGGTCGCTTTTTCGAGACGCGCGACGTTGCCTTCGACTTCGGCGCGGAGCCTGTCGGAATACTTTCCGCTACCGAGGTACTCGATGCATTCGCTGCACGCGATCGTGAATCCGGCAGGAACGGGAACGCCGAGATTCGTCATCTCGGCGAGGTTCGCGCCCTTGCCGCCAAGGACGCTCGTCATATCGCGCGTCCCCTCGGCGGTTCCGTTGCCGAAGAAGAAGACCGACTGCGGCATCGACGTCAGCAGCCACAGCCGAAGCGGAGCTTCTCCGGGTCGGCAGGTGGCGGCGTGGGATAGTCGCCGGAGAAGCAGGCGTGGCAGAACCCGGATGGCCCACCGGGCACCGACTCGAGCATCCCGTCGAGCGTGAGGTATCCGAGTGTATCGGCCCCAACGGCCGTCGTGATCTCGTCGATGCTCATGTTGGCGGCGATGAGCTCCTCGCGCGTGGGTGTATCGATGCCATAGTAGCACGGTCCCGTGACCGGCGACGAGCTGACGCGCAGATGCACTTCGCGCGCTCCGGCAGCGCGTACCATGCTCACGAGCCCGCGCGTAGTCGTGCCGCGCACGATGGAGTCGTCCACCATCACTACGCTCTTGTCGCGAAGCACTTCGCGCACTGCGTTGTACTTCACCTTGACCTTCGCGTCGCGCCCGGCCTGCGTTGGCTGGAGAAATGTGCGGCCAACGTAGTGGTTGCGGATCAGCGCCAGCTCGAGCGGTAAGCCCGATTCCTCGGCGAAGCCGAGCGCTGCCGAATTTGACGAGTCTGGAACGCTGAATACGAGATCCGCGGTCGGGGCGGGGAAGTCGCGCGCGAGGCGGCGGCCGAGCTCCCGGCGCGCGCGATCAACGGAGCCGCCGAATACCTGGCTGTCGGGTCGCGAGAAATAGACGTACTCGAAGACACACTTCCTGGAATCCTGTTTCTCGAGAGGAAATATGGAGCGCATCCCGCTCTCATCGATGGCAATTATTTCACCGCGTTCCACTTCCCGTTCGAGTGTCGCGCCGAGTAGATCGAGCGCGCAGCTTTCCGACGCGAAGACAGTGGCGTCACCAAGCTTGCCGATCACCAGTGGCCGCCACCCGCGCGGGTCACGCGCCGCCAGCAGCGTGTTCCCGACGACGACGGTGAGACAGTAGGCGCCCTCTACACCCTTGAGCGCATCTGCCAGCCGATGCTCCGGCTTGACTGAAGATGATCGTGCCATTCTGTGGACGAGGACTTCGGAATCCATCGTCGTCGTGAAGATCGAGCCCGCGTCCTCCAGCTCTCGGCGCAGCTCACTCGCGTTCGTGATGTTTCCGTTGTGGGCGAGGCCTAGATGCCCGTCGCGAAATCGCGCGAGCATCGGCTGGGCGTTCTCGATCGTCGAGGAGCCGGCCGTGCTGTAGCGCGTGTGCCCGATCGCGATATTTCCGGGCAGTGCCTGGACGTCGGGCACCGCGAACGCTTCGGATACGAGGCCCATTCGCTTGATCGCTCTCGCGCCCTTCTCACGATCGACGGCTATGATACCGGACGATTCCTGGCCGCGATGCTGGAGCGAGTACAGGCCCAGGTGCGTCAGCGCTGCCGCATTCTCATCACCGTAGATCCCGAAGATTCCGCACATATCAGTGGGCCGCCACGGGGGCCAGCTCGTCTACGTTCGTGTGTTCGGGCGTACGGGCCATGATGTCCGGGATAGTGTCGTGATAAGCGCGTCGGAGGCGTGCCAACGGACTGCGCATCGATTTCTTCGGAAGCTTGATGTTGAGTGCATCCGAGGCGGTGAGCACCCGCCCTATTTGCGCGCAGGGAACTCCCGCCTTTGCGGCGATTGCGAGCACACGCTCAGGTGCGGCGCTCGAGACCACAAAGCGTCCCTGACTCTCGCCAAACAGAATTGCGCGATCGGCGAGAGTCGAATACCTGGAGAGGTCGATTTCCGCGCCGCTCTCGCGCTCGGGGTTGGCGATGCAGCATTCGGCGAGCGCCACCGCGAGCCCGCCGTCACTGCAATCGTGAGCGGAGCTTACGACTCCCGCTCGAATCGCATCGAGCAGCGCGTCGATCAGCTTCCTCTCCTGCTGGACATCACACCGCGGGGGTGCGCCGATCACGGCGTTGTGAATCGTCGCGAGGTACTCGCTGCCGCCGAGCTCGCCGCCCAGGTCGCCCAACAGAAGAATCGCGTCGCCATCGCGTTGGAATGTTGCGCGCGTGATATGGGAGAGGTCGTCGATCAATCCGACCATTCCGATCACCGGCGTCGGGTACACGGCGCCAGATGGGCTCTCATTATAGAGCGATACGTTTCCTCCGGTGACCGGAGTCCCGAGTGCACGACACGCTTCCCCCATTCCCGCGACGGCTTCCTTGAACTGATAGAAGACTTCCGGGCGAGTCGGGTTCCCGAAGTTGAGACAGTTGGTGATTGCCATCGGACGAGCGCCGGTGCAGGCCACGTTGCGCGCGGCTTCCGCCACAGCGATGCGTCCACCAACTCGCGGGTCCAGGTAGACGTATCGCCCGTTGCAATCCGTCTTGACCGCGATCGCCTTGTTCGTTCCCCGAATGCGAAGTACCGCGGCATCGCCGCCGGGCCCGATGACCGTGTTGGTTCGCACGGTTGAATCGTATTGCCGGTACGCCCAGGCCTTGCTCGCGATGGTAGGAGCCGAGAGTAGCCGCTCCAGCGTCCAGGCAGGGTCCTTTTCTTCCGGACGCTCGGGGATCGCCATCGGATCCGCCGCTCTGAGCTTCGCGATCGCGGCTGACTCGCCCGCGTCGGGTGAATAGCTCGGACAATCCGTCACGAGTCTCGACCCTGGAAATTCGGCGACAACCGTATCTCCCTCCGTCACCCTATACACCGGCTCGGCGATGACCTCGCCGATGACTGCGGCGGTGAGATCCCATTTGGTGAGTATTTCACGAACGGAATCTTCCCGTCCTTTCTTCGCGACGACGAGCATCCGCTCCTGTGACTCGCTGAGCAGGATCTCGTAAGGCGACATTCCGCTCTCGCGCGTCGGAACCTGCGTGACATCGATCGTCACGCCGACATCACCACGCTCCGCCATCTCCGCCGACGACGAGGTCAGGCCGGCGGCGCCCATGTCCTGAATCGCGACAATATGTCCGCTCTTGATCAGCTCGAGGCTGGCTTCGAGCAGAAGCTTCTCCGTAAACGGATCGCCCACCTGGATGCGCGGTCTCTTGGCATCGCTGGCTTCGGAGAGGTCCTCGGAAGCGAACGACGCGCCATGAATTCCATCGCGTCCGGTGCGCGCACCTACCGCCATGATGGGATTGCCCACCCCTTCGGCTTTTGCGCGAATGAGATCCTTCTCGTGCAGCAGGCCGACGCACATCGCATTGACCAGCGGATTGTTCGCGTAAGCGGGATCGAAGACGATCTCGCCGGCGACGGTCGGGATTCCGACGCAATTCCCGTAGTCGCCGATTCCCCTCACGACTCCCGAGAAGAGGTAGCGCACGCGCGAATCGTCGAGCGAGCCAAATCGGAGTGAATTGAGCATCGCGATCGGACGCGCTCCCATGGTGAACACGTCGCGCAGAATTCCGCCGACTCCGGTTGCCGCTCCCTGGTAGGGCTCGACCGCAGAAGGGTGGTTGTGCGACTCGATCTTGAACGCCACAGCGAGGCCGTCGCCGATGGATATCACGCCGGCGTTTTCACCCGGGCCCTGGAGGACGTACGGCGCCGTGGTCGGAAGCGTCTTCAAAGTTGGGCGCGAATGCTTGTACGAGCAGTGCTCGCTCCAGAGAGCACTGATGATTCCGAGCTCGGTGAACGTAGGTGTGCGACCGAGCATTCCGATCAACCGCTCGTATTCCTGCTTCGTCAGGCCGTGCTCGGCGACGAGCGCCGGAGTGATGACTGGATCGCCGGGCCTCGGCTTCACGTCGGACACTCTAGGCCGCCACTCGCGCGAGGATCGACTCGAGCAGTCGCACGCCGTCACTCGAGCCGAGTAGCGGACTGCATGCTCGTTCCGGATGCGGCATCATGCCGAGCACGTTTCCGCCCTCGTTGACGATTCCGGCGATGTTCCGCTCGGATCCATTCGGGTTAGCCTCCGCGCTTACACTGCCGGTGGCGTCCGCGTATCTGAAGATGACGCGCCCTTCCGCCTCGAGCTCGTCGAGAACGCCGGCGGGTGCGACGAAACGCCCATCGCCATGAGCCACAGGAATTCGAAGGACCTCGCCGCGCTCGTAGAGATTCGTGAAGATCGTATCGCTGTTCTCGACACGAATCCCGACCTCGGCGGAAACGAACTGCAGGTGCGAGTTCCGCATTAGTGCGCCGGGGAGCAAGCCGGCTTCGCATGCGATCTGGAAGCCGTTGCAGATTCCCAGCACGGGTCCGCCCGCCTTCGCGTGCGCCGCCACTTCCTGCATGATCGGACTGAAGCGGGCGATCGCGCCGGCGCGGAGGTAGTCGCCGTAACTGAAGCCGCCGGGCAGGATGATCACGTCCGACCCCTGCAGGTCGTGATCCTTGTGCCAGAGATACGTCGCTTCCTCACCGAGGATGTCGGTGACTGCCTGGAATGCGTCGTAGTCGCAGTTGGAGCCGGGGAAGGTGACGATGCCGAACTTCATCACTCGTACTCCGGATAAAACGCTACCTGCGCGCGAAGCTTCATGCGGGCACCGCCGATTCGATCTCGAAATCTTCCGTCACGGGATTGGCCAGGAGTTTGGCGCACATCTCCGTGACCGTGTCTTCCGCGGTGAGCGCGTCATAGGCGTCGCACTCGATGATGATGTACCTGCCGACGTGAACGTCCTTGACTGCCTTGAATCCGAGCGTATGGAGCGCGCCTTTGACGGCGTTTCCCTGCGGATCGAGCAGGCCTTTGCGCGGGGTGATGTGAACCGCGATGCGGAACTTCGCCATCAGGGCTGGCCTCCAACCGGGCCGGACGGTGGGGAGAAGTTGCCGGGGCCGCCACGCGTCGAGTCGCCGGGACCCGGCGGGCGCCGTCTTCTTTTCCTTCGGTGCGAGCGCTGGCGAGCTTCCGTCCCGCTATCCACGACACCAGCGGCCGTGAGAAGCAGCGGCTCCTCGTCGTCATCGTCGTCGATTACGGGCGAATCGCCACGCGGCACCCTGTCCAGCAGCCCGAAGATCACCGTCTTTGCGATTCCGTACAACACATAGCAGATGAGCGCCGGAAAGTAGAATTCCTTCCGCAGGAACAACACGCCGATGAAAGTGGCGATGACCACGAGCGTGCCGAGTATCTCGCTGATCTTTCTGAATCCAACGGTCGGCACCGCGGGGTAGGACACGTTGCTGATCATGAGGAACGCCAGCAGCAGCATGAGGCCGCGAAGCCCGGTCGTCCAGTTCAGATCGCCGACGACCGTCTGGTTGTACAGCGACGTCTGGCTGAACCAGTAGTACGTCGCGAGCGTCATTCCGGCGATCGGGCTCGGCAGCCCGTGGAAGTATTTCTTCGCGCGACCCGCCTGCTCCACATTGAAGCGCGCGAGTCTGATCACGGCGCACGCGGTAAAGAAGAAGGCGAAGATCCAGTCCCAGCCGTTCCGATTGAGAACTGCGAAGTACATGATTATCGCGGGTGCCAGCCCGAACGTTATCGCGTCGACGAGCGAGTCCAGCTCCTCCCCGAAACGCGACCCTGTTCCAGTCGCGCGCGCCACTCTGCCGTCGAGCGCGTCGCAGATTCCGCCGAACACGATGTAGAGGCCCGCCGTGTCGAACTCGCTCCGCGAGGCGGCGACGATTGCGAACATTCCGAAGAACAGACTCATCAGCGTGAATCCGTTCGGGAGGATGATCACGCCGCGATTGCGGGGCCGGTCGGAGGGTCCTCTGGGATGCTGCTGCCGCCTCGCCTGATTGGGGGTGAGCATCATTTTGGTAGATCCGCCAGGATCGTCACGCCCGCCGTAGTCGCGTCTCCAAGCTTCGAGCGCACAGTGGATCCGGGAGGAAGAAAGACATCAACTCTCGATCCGAACCTGATGATGCCCATTCGGTCGCCCTGCTTCACGGGCTGCCCAACTTTGCTGTAGGTGACAATCCGGCGCGCGATCAGCCCCGCGATCTGCCTCACGAGCACCCGGTACCTTGGCGTTTCGATCCCGACCGACATCTGCTCGTTCTCCAGACTCGACTTCTCAGCCGCGGCGTTGAAGAACTTCCCTTCGTTGTAATGGACGTACCGGACGACGCCATCAACCGGGTAACGGTTCACGTGCACGTTGAAGACGTTCATGAAGATCGAGAGGCGGATTGCGCGGCCTTTGACGAAGCTCGGCTCGTCCACCTCGGTGATCATGATCAGCTTGCCGTCTGCCGGCGACACGACGAGCGAGGCGCCGCGGTCTCCCGCACGCTCGGGGTCACGGAAGAAGTACGCGACCCAGAGTGCAACCAGGAGAAGAACGACGGCGGCGAGCCAGAGTCCCCAGGAGCGCCGATTGACTGCGAGACCGAAGGCGCCGGCAGCGATGACAGCGGCGATCGCAATGAAGAGGAGCCCTTCGCGCGCGAAGTTCAATGTGAGCCGTTGGGGTCGAGTGAGTGTCCGGTCAAGCGACGATAGATGTCGAGGTAGCGCTCGCTCGTGGCTTCAATCACGTCTTTCGGAAGCCGCGGTGGAGGATAGTTCCCGTCCCATCGCCCGGCGCGTTTCTCCGCTTCCAGATAGTCGCGAAGCGGCTGCTTGTCGAAACTGGGCTGCCCGTGCCCCGGCTCGTAGCTGTCCGCCGGCCAAAAGCGCGAGCTGTCGGGAGTGAGCACTTCATCCACCAATATAACCTTCTCGGCACCCTCTCCCCCAGTGGTCTTCGCGTGCCCGAACTCGAATTTTGTGTCCGCGATGATGATCCCGCGCCTGGCGGCGATCGCCCTGCCGGCCTCGTAAATCTCGCGCGACAGCCGCTCGAGCTCGTCCGCCCAGGAATCACCTATCAATGACCGCATTCGATCGACGGTGATGTTCTCGTCGTGTCCCTCGTCGGCTTTTGTCGCCGGACTGAAAATGGGAGGCTCGAGGCGGTCGGATTCGCGGAGCCCCTTGCGCAGAGCTTCTCCGGCCAAGGTGCCGCGCTCCCGATACTCCTTCCACGCGGAGCCCGACAGGTAGCCCCGCACGACACACTCGATCGGAAACACCGTTGTGCGCCGGCAAAGCATCGCTCGACCCCCAAGCTCCTGCTCGTGATCGCGGAGCCGAGGCACCTCTCGGACGATCTCCGAGATGTTCGCCGAGAGCATGTGGTGCTCGACTTTGTCCTCGAGCTGTCGGAGCCACCAGGCAGTGATCTGCGTGAGGACGGCACCCTTGTGGGGGATCGTCTCGGCCATCACGACATCGAATGCGCTGACGCGGTCGGTCGCCACGAGAAGGAGGCGATCCGCATCCACCTCGTAGACATCTCGCACCTTGCCGCGGCGGAACTGAGTCAGCGGTAGGGCGCTCTCCTGCATCAGCATCAGACTCTCAGCTCCTCGGCGCGCTCGGACTTCGCGGTCTCGCCGGCAAAGAGCGGCGTTATCACGTCACGGAGAAATTCGTCGACCTGCTCCGGCGCGCGTCCCACAAAGCGTTTCGGGTCAATCAGGCCGCGAAGGTCCTCGAGCTTGACTCCGAACGATTTGTCTTTGGCCAGCCGCTCCAGCAGGTCGTTGGAATCCGCCCCGTTCTTGATGGCGCCGGCGGCGGCGATGCTGTGCTTTCTGATCGTCTCGTGCGCGACCTGCCTGTCGCCGCCGGCCCGCACGGCCCGGACTAGCAGCTGCTCGGTCGCCATGAATGGAAGCTCGGCTGCCACTCGGCGACCAATTACGGCTGGATGGACCTCGAGCCCGCCGGAGATGTTCGCCATCAGGAGCAGGATCGCGTCGGTTGCGAGAAACATTTCAGGGATCACGAGGCGACGGTTGGCGCTGTCGTCGAGCGTCCGCTCGAAGTACTGCACCGAATGCGTCTGATTGGCGTTTCCCTCGAGCGAGTTGACGAAACGGGCCAGCGAGGCGATCCGCTCCGCGCGCATCGGATTCCTCTTGTATGCCATCGCCGACGAGCCGACCTGCTCGCTCTCGAACGGTTCCTCGATCTCACCGAAGGACTGGAGCATCCGAATGTCGCCGCTGAATTTGGCGGCGCTGGCAGCAATTCCCGCGACCACCGACAGCACGAAAGCGTCGAGCTTCCGCGTGTACGTCTGGCCGGTCACCGGGAGCGGGCCGGGAAACGACATCTTCTCCGTCACGAGATGGTCGAGGCGCCGGACCTTGTCGTGATCTCCGTCGAACAGCTCGAGGAAACTGGCCTGGGTTCCGGTCGTTCCTTTCACGCCGCGGAAGGGAAGTGTCCGCCGCCGGTAGTCGATGTCCTCGATGTCCAGAACGAGGTCCTGCATCCAGAGCGTCGCCCGCTTTCCAACGGTGGTGAGCTGCGCCGGCTGCAGGTGCGTGTAGCCGAGGGTTGGCTGGTCGCGCCAACGCTCGGCGAAGGCGGTGAGCGAGCGGAGCACGTCAAGCGCGCGAGTACGGAGTAGCTCGAGTCCGCGGCGCATCATGATCAGGTCCGCGTTGTCGGTGACGTAGGCGCTCGTCGCTCCAAGATGAATGAACGGCTTGGCCGCGGGGGCAACGTCGCCGAACGCGTGGACGTGCGCCATCACGTCGTGCCTGATTCGCTTCTCGTAGGCGGCGACCGAGTCGAAATCGATCTTGTCGAGGTTAGCGCGCATTTGGCGGATCGCCTCATCCGGAATTGCGACGCCGAGCTCGCGTTGAGCTTCGGCTAAGGCGAGCCAGAGCCGGCGCCAGAGGCCATTTCGTGTTGCCGGCGACCAGAGCTCCAGCATCGCCTGAGACGCGTACCGCTCGGCGAGCGGCGAGCTATACCGGTTAGTGGTCACTATAGCAGGCTGAATTCAGTCGCGTAGATCTGTCCGCCCCTCTCGAAGTACATCCTGATCCCGCCCCGTCCAAAGGTAGTGAGAATCCGGTTCACATCCTGCGCGTTGGCAATCGGAGTGCGGTTGATCTGGACGATCACGTCGCCCGATTGCAGTCCGATCTGCTGCTGCACGCGATCGCTCGCTCTGGTCACGAGCGCGCCCTGTCGGCTCTGAAGCTGATACTGCGCGCGAATCGCAGTGGTCAAAGTGATCAGCTCGAGCTCGCGGAGAACCGTTACTCGCGGTGCATTGACATCCGGCAGATCCACGACCGCGACGCTGATGGGGATCTCACGCGTTCCACGCCTGACCACGATCGAATCGCTTTCTCCGACTCGCAGCTCCAAGAGCTCGGCGTACCAGTCGTATGGATTGTGGAGGGTGCGATTCTGCGACCGAAGGATCACATCGCCAGTACGAATTCCGGCGCGGTCCGCTGGAGAGCCCGGGACGACTGACGCGACCACGACCCCGGCACTGGGCCCGCCCGCTGTGGTACCGCGCGTGAGCTGCGGCTGGATCCCGATCCACGGGCGTCGCACCACACCGTGGGCAAGAAGATCGTCGGTCACCCGCCGCGCGCGATTGATCGGAATCGCGAATCCAATTCCCACGGATCCACCGCTCGGCGAGAAGATCGAGCTGTTGACCCCGATCACTTCGCCCGCCGCGTTAACCAGCGGGCCCCCGGAGTTCCCGGGGTTGATCGAAGCGTCGGTCTGGATCATGTCCACGTACACGCCGGCGCCTTCGCTCTGGGCCGCCAGATTCCTCCCAGTCCCGCTGACGACGCCGACAGTTACACTCGGCTCCGAATTGGCGAGAATGAATCCGTAGGGATTACCGATCGCGATCACCCACTCCCCGATGAGCAGGTTGCTCGAGCTGCCGAGGGGCGCCACCGGAAGATTCTTTGCATCGATCTTGAGAACGGCCAGATCGTTCGTCTCGTCGATTCCGATCAGGCGGGCGGGGTAGTTGGTTCCATCTTTCATCGCGACGGAAATGCGTGTTGCGCCGGCCACGACGTGGGCGTTGGTGACGACTGCTCCGTCGGAGCGCACGATGAACCCCGAGCCGAGTCCGGCGGCGGCGCGCTGACCAGAGCGGCCGCCGAAAAATTGCTCGAACACGTCGGCGGGAACCCGCTCGACGACCTCCGTCTGCACGGTGACGACCGCGGGTGCCACCTTCGCAACGGCTTCAGTGATCGCTGTCCGACGCGATGCGTTCACCGCGCTCGTGGTTGTCTCGGTCCGGGATGACTGTGCTGAAGACGGAGTGCTCGACGCCCCCTGGCACGCGACCAGAACGAGGGCGCCGAGACAGCGGGTGAAATGACTCTTCATGTAGGAATGCGGGATTTGGGGCGCTTCGACAACTGGCTCAGGAACTTGTCTATACCCCGGTCGCTGAGCGGATGCACCACCAGGTTTCGGAGCGAGTCCGGTGTAATGCAAATGATGTCCGCGCCCGCAAGTGCGCATTCCGCGAACTGCACAGCTGAGCGGGGCGACGCGGCCATGACGTCGCACTCCTCCTCACTGGCCTCGAGGACGTTCTTGATCTCCGCCAGGGTTCGCGTGGCCGCCTGCCCGTAGATCTCCAGGTCGTCGAGCGTGACCCGTACCGCGGCCGCTCCGGCCTTTGCGGCGATGATCGCCTGGGCTGCTGTGAAGACGAAAGTCGCACAAACCACCACGCCCTCAGCCGTGAGTCGCGTCATTGGAACGAGCGAGTCTTCGACGAGTGGAATCTGGACGACGACGTGATCGGAGACCTTGGCCAGGTCGCGCGCTTCCGTGTAGATGTCGCCCGAGGTCACTGCTCCGACCGGAACGCAGATAGGAAAGGCGAACTCGCGCGAGATCTCCTCGAGTCGCTCCTTCGTGTTGGCGTCGACCGGGTCGGCGTCGGAAGCGGTGTGTGAGAACGCAACACCATCCGCGAGCCCCGCCGCCGCGGCATTTCTGATGTCGTCGAGGTTCACGCTCTCGAGATAGATGTTCATGCAGTTCCCAGGTAAAGGTCGTTCGGGTAATCCACGCGCTCGAGAAAGAGAGCGTGCGGCGGAGCGGGCTGAGAGACCTGGCTGTTGTCGTCCTGAGCAAGCAGCTCCTCGATCACCGACACATCGCGGCGACCTTCGCCTATGTCGAGCATCGTGCCGACGAGAAAGCGCACCATATGGTGAAGAAAGCGATCCGCCTGGACGTCGAATGCCAGTCCGCCCTCACGCTCCCGCCAGGCCGCGCGCGACACGGTGCAGTTGTGGTCGTCGGTTTCCGGCGCCGTACCTTTGACTGCGAAGGCGCGAAAGCAGTGTTTTCCTTCGATTGATCGCGCCGCGTGGGTGAGGCGGCCGAAATCGAGCGGTTTCGTCCAAACCAGCTCGCGCTTCCGGCGAAACGGGGAGGATGCGAGATCGTCTGTGCCTATGTAGTAGCTGTAGCTGCGCGACACCGCGCTGTAACGCGGATGAAACGCATCACGCATTTCGAAGGCTGCCGCAATCCATACATCGTCCGGAAGAATGGCGTTCATCGATCGTCGGAGAGCGAGCGCGCTCCATTTGTCAGGCACGCGCAATCCCGCGGCCTGCCCGCGCGCGTGTACTCCCGCATCTGTCCGCCCGGCGCCCACGACCGCGATGGGTGTTCCGCACAGCCTGGACACCGCCGCCTCGAGTTCACCCTGAACCGTCCGCTCATTAGGCTGTCGCTGCCAGCCGGAGAAGCCCGCGCCATCGTAGTGCAACACGAGTTGCACGGAACGGGACAGCATCGAGTGAAATTATCCCCCGATGGCTCAGCGGGCAAGGAACGTAACCCATTGAAGATGATTGACTTTCGCCTGTCGGCTCGTCAATGTGGAACGGCCCCGCGCACACCCGCGCTCCACTACTGATTTCGCAAGATGGCACCTCGAACCCTCGCCGCTCTTTCAACCGTACTTTCTTCCGTCGGAAACGTCGCGGAAGCCCTTAGCGCGCTCGCGCAGGACATCTCCGAGCACGATCGCAACGGGCACGTTGCGCTGTTCATCTATGACGCGAAGCGCGAGATCCTCTCGGAGCGACTCATCCCGGCGCAGGAAGGGATGCGGACAGCGCAGATAGAGGTCGCGCTCGACCATCTTCCAACCGCGATACGCCGCTCGCTCGCGGCGGGGAAGCAGTTCGCCGACCTCGGCGGCGAGTCCGGTGACTACCAGAAGCTGCTCGGCGTCGGCGCGAATCCCGAGGCAGGCGTGCTGCTGCTTCGCGGATTGCTGGTCGATGGAGAGCTTACGGGAGTGCTCGCGCTGTCCGAGCCCAAGACGCGCTTCGGTCACAGGCTGTCCGAGAAGGTCGCGCCGGCAGTGGACCTGTTCGCCCTCGCGTTCGCACGCCTGGCCGAGCGCCGCGCGCGCGAGGAGGCGGTTCGCGCGCTGGAGGATCTCACCCGTTCGCTCAACGAGGAGCACGCACGGGCGGTAGCAGCGCTCCAGAACAAGCTCAACGAGGCCCACGCCGCGCTGAACGGGAAGGGAGCCGGCGACACGATTCGCGTCTCACAGCTCAAGCGCGCGATCGAAGTGGCCTCCGTCGAGGCGAGGTCAACGGCGCAGAGATTGTCGGCTGTCGAGGAGCAGGTGCGTGTCGCGGTGACGAAGCTGGAGAAGGCTCACGTGCAGCTTCACGCGCAGGGCGAAGCGCTGCACACCCAGAGCACCATCATCTACAGGGTCGAGCAGACGCTCCGCGAAGCGATGGCAGGCCAGGACGCGCGCAAGGTGATCGAGGAAGTGCTCCAGATCGTCGCATCGAGAGAACAAGCCTCATCTCTGTAAGTCCGACAAAATGAGCGCCCCAGCTACGAACGCGCTCCAGGGCGCTATACAAAAGCTCGCATTCCACGAGCCTCTCACCGCCGACGAGGCGCAAGGCGCGTTCGACGTCGTCATGCAGGGCGGGGCGACGGCCGTGCAGGTCGCCGCGCTTCTGTCGGCGCTTCGGGCCACGGGGGAGAGCCCGGAAGTCGTGGCGGGAGTCGTGAGGGCCCTCAGGGCGGCAATGATCTCTCTGCCAGTCGATGATCCCGATGCACTCGTCGACACCTGTGGCACCGGCGGCGGCGCCGTTTCGACTTTCAATATCTCGACCGCGGCCGCGATCGTGGCCGCGGGTGCCGGCGTCCGCATCGCCAAGCACGGAAACAGGTCGTTCAGCTCGCGGTGTGGCAGTGCCGACGTGCTCGAGGCGCTCGGCGTGCCGATCGAGGTCACGATCCCCGTGATGGAGCGCGCCCTCAGGGACGCCGGCATCGTGTTCATGTACGCGCCTCTCATGCACCCCGCGATGCGCCACGTGGGTGCTGTCAGGCGGGAGCTCGCGATTCCTACGGTAATGAACATCGTCGGTCCGCTGGCGAATCCGGCGCGGGCAGGACGGCAGGTTGTCGGAGTTGCCGATCTCGAGAGGGCCCCGGTTCTGGCAAATGCGCTGTCCGCTCTTGGGACCACGCACGCCCTGGTCGTCCACGGCGAGCCCGGTCTCGACGAAGTTTCACCGCTTGGGCCGACCCACGTGATCGAGGTCAAGGCCGGCTCGACGAGCCGCTGGACCATCGAGCCCGAGGAGTATGGATTCAAGAAAATCGCGCGCGAAGACCTGGCGGGGAGCGAGCCGAGCGAGAACGCACGGGTCATCGAAAAGGTGCTGGACGGCGGTGGACCCAAGGGGGCCCGCGCGGCAATCGTGCTCAATGCGGGCGCGGCGATCTACGTGAGCGGCCGGGTCAAGTCTTACGCGGAAGGAGTCGTCGCGGCGGTGAAGGCACTCGACTCGGGTGAAGCGAAAGCAGTTTTACAGCGCTTGAGGCGTGCGTACGCAAAGCCCTAAACGACAACATATTAGACAATTTACTTCTAGAACCTTCTCAATACCCCCACGACGATACCCTGGATCGAAATATCGTTCTCGTGAACGTAGATCGGGTTCATCGTCTCATTCGCCGGCTGCAGTCTGATCCGTCCGTCCCGCTCGCGATAGAACTTCTTCACCGTAGCTGATGTGCCGTCGATCAGCGCGATCACCATCTCTCCATTGTCGGCCGAGTGCTTCTCATTGACGATGACGAAATCGCCGTCGCGGATCTGCTCGTCGATCATCGAGTTGCCACGAACCCGGAGCACGTAGTGATTGCCGCTGCGGCGGACGAGGTCTTCAGGGACGCCGATCGTTTCAGGCATCTGGATTGCTTCGATCGGCATTCCCGCCGCTACCGTGCCGAGTAGCTGCAGGGTGGCGGCCCGCGGAAACATCTCCGACGGCATCAACTCGATTCCGCGGCTCTCGTTGTAGGCGCGCTTGATGTAGCCTTTGCGCTCGAGATTCGTGAGATGTTCGTGCACCGTCGCGAGGGAGTTATAGTTAAACTGAGTCGCGATCTCCTCGAAGCTGGGCGCGTAGCCGTGCTCCTCAGAGTAGGTGGCGAGGTAGGTTAGAATCTCCCGCTGGCGTTTTGTGAGCGACATATCCCTTTTTCCGCGCCTGGTTTTGAGAAAGGACCGGTCCGCCGATCCCACCGAACATTTGCCGAATTCCTACGTTAGCCGAAGATCGACCGAAGCGCAAGGTTATTCTGGCTGGATACCCCCCGTCGGTACCCTCGGTGAGTTGACGGATGAAGCGCGCGCTCGCGCCGCAACTCTGGCTCCGCGTGCGGCTGAGCTCGAGCGCCAGGCGCGCAAAGCGGAGACGGTGCCATCCTTTCGGAATGCGCTTCAACGCAACCAGCTCGCGGTGATCGCAGAGGTAAAGCGGTCGTCGCCGTCGAAGGGCTCGATCAACCCCGGGCTCGATCTCGCTCGGCAGGTAAGGGCATATGAAGCAGGGGGCGCCGCGGCGATATCAGTGCTTACCGAGCCAACCAGATTTGGCGGCTCGACCGAAGACCTCCTCCTCGCGCGAAAGTCCGTAGCGCTTCCGCTGCTCAAGAAAGACTTTCACGTGGACGTCGTGCAGATACTCGAGGCCCGGGTGCTCGGCGCTTCGGCCGCGCTCGTAATCGCCCGCGCCGTTCCCCCAGCGCGACTCAAGGATCTCATGACCGCCGGCGCGGACGTGGCGCTCGAGATTCTGGTAGAAGTGCGCGACGAGCGAGAGCTCGATCTCGCGCTTTCCCTGAATGCGGATCTCATCGGGGTCAACAACAGGAACCTGGAGACGCTCGAGATCGACGCCGGGACGTCACTCAGGATTCTTCCGCTCATTCCGCGGGGGGTCGTTGCGATCGCGGAGAGCGGATTCAGGTCAGCAGCGGACCTCCAACGCGTTGCCGCCGCGGGTGCGGATGCGGTTCTCGTCGGCTCGGAAGTGTCGGGCGCGGCGGATCCGGAAGCGGCGGTGCGTTCTCTCACGGGAGTTACGCGGACTGGCGGTGCTCGCAAAGGTTAAGTTCTGCGGCATGACGCGCCCTGAAGACGCCGCGCTCGCCGCCGAGATTGGCGCGACCTACGTCGGAGTCGTTTTCGCTGACGGCCCTCGTCGCGTCTCGCCGACCCAGGGTCGCAAGATCCTTGATTCCGCGGGCACTGGGGTCAGGCGCGTCGGAGTGTTTGGCACGAACGAACCCGAGGAAATCGAGCGCGCTTCCGCGGAAGCGCGCCTCGACGTCGTGCAGCTTCATGCAGATCCGACCAGCGAGGATGTGGCGGCGGTTCGAGGCAGATTTCGCGGCGAAGTCTGGGCGGCGATCAGAATCGCGGGGACCCACATTCCGGCGTACGCCGAGCTGTTGTTCGACAAGGCGGACGCGATCGTTCTGGATGCGAGGAGTGGGACGCGCCTTGGCGGCACCGGAACCGCGCTCCCCTGGAACGATCTGGCGGTCGATCTCGCCCTCGACCGGGGGAGCTGCGCGGTCGTGCTCGCGGGCGGCCTCAGCCCCTACAATGTCGTCAGCGCGATCAAGACGCTCGCTCCCGACGTAGTCGATGTTTCTTCGGGAATTGAGAGCGCGCCGGGCATCAAGGATCCGTGGCTGATGCGGGAGTTCTACACCGCCGCCACTGGAAACCATCCCCGCTAGCGTGGCGACCGAGACCGCTCACCGATTCGGCGCGTTCGGCGGCCGCTACGTGCCCGAGACCCTGATCCCGGCGCTCGACGAGCTTGACGCCGCGTTCGATCAGGCGATCCGCGACCCGGAATTTCAGCGGGAGCTGGATCGCCTTCTCAAGGAGTACGTGGGACGTCCATCTCCGCTCAGCACCGCTCCGCGCCTCTCCGAGCTCGTTGGCTGCGACGTCTATCTGAAGCGCGAGGATTTGAATCACACCGGGGCGCACAAGATCAACAGCGCGTTGGGCCAGGCACTCCTCGCTCAGAGGATGGGCAAACGCCGCATCATCGCCGAAACCGGCGCGGGCCAGCATGGAGTGGCGACGGCGACGGTGTGCGCGCGCTTCGGTCTCGATTGCACGGTCTACATGGGTGAAGAGGACATGCGGCGACAGCAGCTGAATGTCTATCGCATGCGGCTCATGGGAGCCAAAGTCGTCCCGGTTCTGTCCGGGACGCGGACGCTCAAGGACGCGACCAGCGAGGCGATTCGCGACTGGGTCACGAACGTGAACGACAGCTACTATATCATTGGCTCGGTGGTCGGTCCGGCACCGTATCCCCGCATGGTTCGTGATTTTCAGTCGGTCATCGGGCGCGAGGCAAAGGCCCAGATGCTCGAAACCGCCGGTCGTGCGCCCTCGAGCGTCGTGGCATGCGTCGGTGGCGGATCCAACGCGATGGGAATCTTCCATGCGTTCGTGCCGGACCGCGCCGTCGAACTGGTAGGTGTCGAGGCAGCCGGCAGGGGTCTCGATACCGGCGAGCATTCCGCCTCTCTCCAACGGGGAATTCCCGGCGTGCTCCACGGCTCGCTCAGTTATCTGCTTCAGGATGAGAGTGGCCAGGTCCATCCCGCGCACTCGATCTCGGCGGGACTCGACTACCCCGGCGTTGGACCGGAGCACTCGTACCTCAAGGAAACGGGTCGGGCCCTCTATGTCTCGGTCACTGATGACGAAGCGGTCGAGGGACTCGGAATTCTGAGCCGGCTCGAGGGGATCATCCCCGCCCTGGAAACGTCACACGCCGTCGCCTGGGTCGTCAAAGACAAGGAACGGTGGGCCAAGGGCGACGCGGTACTGATCTGCATCAGCGGTAGGGGTGACAAGGATCTCGCGCAAATAACCGAAATGGGACTTCTTCCCGCATGACAACGCCGGTTGCAGCAAAGACCGAGAGCGGGCTCCAGGAGCCATCGTTCCCGATCATTCACGTCACCGACCTTACCAAGGCGTTCGTGAAGGCTGTTCGGGCGCACCAGCTCTACCTGCCGAACAATCCGATGCATGCGCGGTCTCTCGAAGCGGTCAGGGATGCGTTTGCGACGCTCTGGAAGCACACCGACGAGATCGACTTTCAGGTCGTCGAAACCCGCCTCGAGTGGGAGGGCCGCGTCGTCCTCGACGAGGTGGACCGCACCAGTGACAACATCGCGTGGCTCCTCTACAAGGACGGCATTCGCGAGCTGAAGATGCTTCAGGGGTTCGAGCAGGACGAGCTCGAAGTGTTCTTCAACCTGCTGCAGAGAGTCAGGAAGGCAACGGATGACGACGACGACCTGCTCACGCTCATGTGGGAGCGGGAATTCGTGACTCTTCAGTACCGGTACGTCGATCTCACGCAGGAGACCGGGCCCGGCGTCGAATCGATGGAGCGCGCGGAGCAAAAGGAAAAAATCCTTTCGCCGGCGCAGGCTGAGGCGGGCCTCGAGTCGACTCAGTCCTCGATCGCGAAGATGGATGAGTTCGACTCCACGCTTTACTTCCTCGACGACCGCGAAGTCGAATACCTTCAGGGCGAGATCAAGCGGGAGTTCTCCACTGATCTGCGACCCGCCGTCATCGCATCGCTTCTCGACACTTTCGAGAACCAGAAGGACCCGACCGTGCGTGAGGAGATCTGCGGGCTCCTCGATTATTTTCTCCTGATCCTTCTCTCGTCGGCGCAGTACAGAAACGCCGCGTACTTGCTGCGAGAAGCCGCGGTAACGGCGAACCGCGCGGTGGACGTTCTGGAGCCGCAGAAGCAGCGTCTCACCCAGCTCGGCGAGCTCATGAGCGATCCCAAGCCACTCGGGCAGCTGCTTCAGGCGCTCGAGGACGCTCCCCTTCGCGCCCCGCAGCACGAGCTCGATGAGCTGTTCGGAATCCTGCAACCCCGGGCGCTCGAGACGATTCTCAGCTGGATCGGGCGGAGCAACAACCTGCCTCTGAAGATGCTGCTCGAGGTAGCCGCCGGCCGCCTCGCCACGAGCAGCAGCGCCGAGCTCATTCGTCTCATTGGCTCGGATGACGAGGCCGTCGTGCTACAAGCAATCCGCCGAGCAGCGGCGCTCAAATCGCCTGCGGCAGTGCCGGCGCTGGGGAAAATGCTGACTGTCGGGGAATCTCCAATGCGCGTGGCCGCCGTCACCGCTCTCACGGACATCGGCTCGGCCGGAGCGATGCAAATGCTCGAGCGCGCGTTGATCGACGAGGACCGCGAAGTACGCACCGTTGCTGTCCGCGCGCTGGCCGCTCGCAATTCGAGAGCGGCGCTCCCGAGAATCGAGGCGGCTATCAAGGGGAAGGAGCTCCGCGAGAGCAATCTGACGGAGAAAATGGCTTTCTTCGAAGCCTATGGGCTCATGTGCGGAGACGCCGGTGTCGCGCTTTTGGATCCACTGCTCAACGCCAAGGGATTCATGGGCAAGAAGGACGACCCCGAGATGCGCGCCTGCGCTGCGATGGCGCTTGGCAAGATCAATAGCCCGAAGGCGATGGAGTCTCTGAACCGAGCAGCAGGCGAGAAGGATGTGATCGTCAGAAACGCCGTCAGCCGCGCGATTCGCGGAGGCGGCTGATGGCAGCGCCGCTCACGAAGACAGTCGTCAGTGACGGAGACAGGCAATCGGGAGCGAACGTCCGCCGCAGCGGAAGAAACTTCATGGTCGCATTCTACGCTGCGCTCCGCGCGATCAAGCTTTATCCCCTCGAGCACAGTGCGGTACAGAAGACCCTGATCGAGCTGGCGCACATCGCCGAAGAGCTGCGCGCCGAAGAAGGCGAACTCGAGTTCAGAGTGTCGGGCGAGTTCATCTTCATAAACTCGACGCGCCTCAGGCTCGATCTCAGCAACTACGCCACATTCGGGCACATCCTGACACTTTGCAAGCTCGCCGGCATTGGAGCGATTCACGTCGGCGTCAAGGGAACGGCTCGGGACTGGACGGTCCTCCTCTCCCTCCTTGGCGGCGAGAGCAAGACCTCGCCCCGCGAAAGATTCAAGGAGATTCAATCCCGGCTCGCGGAAGCGAAGATCGAGATGTTCCAGCTCGACGCTCCCACCGAAACGGCCACTGACAGGGAGTTCAACGAAGAGGCAAAGGCTGCCGCCAATCGCACTTACTCGCAGTCGGTGGCGGTCACCAAGGACGTCATCAACTCGGTCCGGATCGGCAAGACGCCAAACATCCGGAAGATCAAGCGCGTGGTGCAGGGAATCGTCGACCAGGTTCTGAACGAGGAGGCATCGCTCATCGGCCTGACTGCCATCCGCGACTACGACGAATACACGTTCACGCACTCTGTCAACGTGTGCATTTTCTCGATCGCGCTCGGGCGCCGACTTGGCATGAACAAGCTTCAGCTCTATGAGCTGGGTCTTGCCGCGCTCATGCACGACATCGGCAAATCGCGCGTTCCTATCGATCTCCTTCAGAAGACCGGGGAGCTGACCGACGAAGAGTGGAAGTGGATGGCGGCGCACCCCTGGCTCGGCGTGCTGGTGCTGTTCCAGTTCCGCCGGCAGCAGGAAGAGCTGTCGTACCGCGCCATGACGGTGTGTCAGGAGCATCACATGAAGATCGATCTGACTGGCTACCCGAAGGCCATTCGTCCGCGCCAGGTCAGTCTTCTCAGCAAGATCGTCTCGATCGCCGACGGTTACGACGCAGCCACGTCGCGACGCGTTTACCGGACGGAAGTAATCGCACCCTCGGCCGTTCTCGAGGAGATGCGCGACAATCCGCGGCGCGGATTGGATCAGGTGCTCGTGAAAGCATTCATCAACCTGCTGGGCATCTACCCGGTGGGGACTATTGTAGTGCTCGACACATTCGAGCTCGCGGTGGTCTCGGCGGCCAATCCGAATCCCGAGGCGCTGTCGCGACCGATCGTCAAGATCATCTGCGACGCGCAGGGGAACACGATCAGCCCGCCGCTGCAAGTGGACCTGGCCGTTCCCGAGGCCGGAGGGCAATATGCCCGCACCATCATCAAGACGGCGGATCCCGAACGGTATGGCATCATCCCCGGCGACTACCTCATCTAGCTCCATAACGCGTCGTTTCGACGCGCTCAAAAAAGAATCCCGCCGCGCCCTGGTCTGCTATGTAACGGCAGGCCATCCCGACGTCGGCCGATCTTTGGAAACCTTGCGCGCGCTGGAAGAAGGCGGCGCGGACATCATCGAGCTTGGCGTTCCGTTCTCGGATCCAATCGCGGACGGGCCGGTGATCCAGGCCAGCTCGCAGAAGGCTCTGGAGAACGGAATGACGTATGACGGCGTCCTCGCCCTCATCGAGCGCGCGCGGCCAGCCGTCCCCATCGTTCTCTTCAGCTATCTGAACCCGATTCTTGCCGCGGGCCCCGATGCCCTGACGAGAGCGGCTGACGCCGGCGCGAGCGGGATTCTCGTCACCGATATTCCGGTCGGCGCGGATTCGGCCCGCGAGGAGTGGCTCGGCAACAGCCCGCTCGCATTCATCAGGCTCGTCGCGCCGACGACGCCGCGCGACCGGATGGCCGAGATTGCGCGGCACGGCAGCGGATTCGTTTATCTTATCAGCCGGCTCGGCGTCACCGGTGTTCAGGAAACCACCGCGGCAACCTTGCCCGATACGATTCAGCGCCTTCGATCGGCGACCAAGCTTCCGATTTGCGTCGGATTTGGAATCTCCACGCCGGCGCAGGCTCAGAGCGTCGGCAAGCTCGCCGACGGCGTGGTGGTTGGAAGCGCGCTCGTGAAGGCGGCCGAGCAGGGACCGGAGGATGTTCTGAAACTGACACGAAGTCTGCGAGAGGCTCTTGATGCGTAGCGACCGCTTGTCGAAAGCAGTGTTGCCGAAGACGGCCTCGACCGAGCCAAGCGGCGCCACGCCTACGGACGTCGTAACCCTGAAGGGGATGCGATTTCACGCGCGCATCGGCGTGCTCCCGCACGAAGCCGAAATTGCGCAGTCGATCGAGGTCGACGCATCGCTCTGGTTTCGCCGCGGCAAATCACGACCGACGGCCAGGGACATTGTCGATTATCGGCGTGTCTATGACCTCGTCGCGGACGTGGTGACGAAGGGCCATACCAACTTTCTCGAAGAAGTCGGTGAGCGGATCGCGGATCGGGCGCTCGCGCTCCCATTGGTGGAGCGAGTACGGATAGCCGTGCGGAAACCCAACGTCGCGCTACCGGGGCCGCTCGAGTACGCCGAAGTCGCCCTTGAACGAGAGCGTGAGTGAGAGATGTCGCCTACATAGCGCTCGGCTCCAATCTCGGCCAGCGTGAGGTATTTTTGGCTGAGGCGAGACGTGCGATCTCGGCGCTCGCGACGACGCGGGTGCTTGGTCATACCGACGCCGAAGAGACCGCTCCGATTGGACCGGTTGCTCAGGGCCCCTTTCTCAATCAGATGATCGCCATCGAAACCGACCTGTCGCCGCAGGATCTGCTCGCCGAGCTCAAGCAAATCGAGGCAGATGCCGGGCGCGTCCGCAGCGAGCGATGGGGACCGCGCACGCTTGACCTCGATATCGTCTTGTTCGAGAAGCAGAGCGTTCGCGAGCCCGGGCTCACGGTTCCCCATCCCGAGCTGTCGAATCGCGATTTCTGGCTGAGAGAGCTGGCATCGCTGAGGAGCTCGCGCGTTGGATAAGCCCAAGTCGGAGCGTCCCATCACCGTCCGCGATTTCGCGGAGCGCAAGCGCAAGGGCGAGAAGCTGGTCGTGATGACCGCGTACGACGCGCTGTTTGGCCGACTCGTGGACGAGTCGGGGGTCGATGCCATTCTCGTCGGTGATTCGGTAGGGACGGCGGTAATGGGCCACGACTCTACCCTGCCGGTCACACTCGATCACATGATCTACCACGCGTCGGCCGTGAAGCGCGGAGTGAAGCATGCGCTGATCATCATCGACATGCCTTTTCTCTCGTACCAGGCGAGCATCGAGACTGCGGTGCTGAACTGTGGACGCGCGATTCAGGAGACCGGCGTCGGCGCCGTGAAAGTCGAAGGTGGCAGCCCCGAGATGCTCGACACCGTTCACGCTCTTGTTCGCACCGGGATTCCGGTGATGGCTCACATCGGCTTCACGCCGCAATCCGTCAACACGATCGGCGGCGCGCGGGTTCAGGGTCGCGAAGAGGAAGGCGCCGAGAGATTGATCGTCGAGGCGAAGGGACTCGAGGAAGCGGGGGCATTTGGGATCGTGCTCGAGCTGGTGCCCGCAGCCGTATCTGCGCGCATTACCGCGGCTGTTGGAATTCCTACGATCGGCATCGGCGCAGGCCCGCAATGCGACGGGCAGGTTCTGGTGCTTCCCGACATCCTCGGCCTGAACGACACGTTCCACCCGAAGTTTCTCAAGCTCTACGCCCAGATGGCGGAGGAGGTTCGTTCGGCGATCGGGACCTGGGCAAGCGATGTTCGTAGCGGCGCGTATCCGGATGCCGAGCACAGCTTCTAGCCATGAAGTCGGTCGGGACCATTGACGAGATGCGCCACGTGATTGCAGGCGTGCGGGCGAAAGGGAAGAGCATTGCGTTCGTGCCGACAATGGGCGCGCTGCACGAGGGTCATCTCACTTTGATCGACGAGGCGAAGCGCGTGGCCGATTCGGTCGTGATGAGCGTTTTCGTCAACCCTCTTCAATTCGGTCCGAGCGAAGACTTCGAGCGCTACCCGCGGACTCTCGACGAAGACGCGAAGCTCGCGTCGAAGAGAGGTGTCGATCTCCTTTTCACTCCGACCAGGGAAGACATGTACCCGGAGTACGCTCCCGTAGTGATCGTCCATCCCGGAAGCGTCGGGAAGGAATGGGAGGGTGCGGTGCGCCCGCGCCATTTCGAGGGCGTTCTCACCGTGGTCGCAAAGCTCTTCCACATCATCATGCCTGATGTCGCTGTTTTTGGGCAGAAGGATCTCCAGCAGGCTGCGTGCGTGAAGGCCATGGTGCGAGATCTGAATTTTCCGGTTGGCATTTTTGTCGCGCCCACCGTGCGGGAGCCCGACGGCCTCGCCATGTCGAGCCGCAACCGCTACCTGTCGCCGAAGGACCGTGAGCTCGCGCTCATTCTATCGAGGGCCCTCTTCGCGGTGCGCGACGCCTTCGGCAGGGGAGAGCGACGCGCGAGCGCGCTCGAGGCGGTCGGCTGGCGGATGCTCGAGCGGGTTGCCGGTCTGACACCACGGTATCTCGCGGCGGTGAACGCCGACACGTTTCAGCGGGTGAACAACGTGCGTCACGGTGATGCCGCGGTCGGCGCGATACGGGTAGGCGAGACCAGATTGATCGACAACGTCATCTTCTGAAATGATCAGCGTCGAGAGCTCGGGTTTGCCCAGGTGGGCTCAGGTGAGCGAGCGGCGTCTCGCGCACATAGGTCGCGTGACGTCGCTGCTGCGCGCGTGGGGAGCGGCGATGCGCCTCAAGCCCGACGAAGCGAATGCGTGGATCGACGCCGGAACGTGGCACGACGCCCTGCGCGATGCGCCGATCGAGGAGCTGCGCAAGATCACCGGTGATCGAACGTCTCCCGACGGACTACTGCACGGCCCGGCTACGGCGATCAGGCTCGAGGCCGACGGCGAGAGACGAAAAAATCTCCTCGATGCGATTCGCTATCACACCGTCGGACACGCGAGCTGGGATCAAACGGGGCGCGCCCTCTATATGGCGGACTATCTCGAGCCCGGCCGCAAGTTTCTCGCTGAGGATCGCGGCTTTCTCGCCAGCCAGGTGCCCCACAACTTCGACGGAGTATTTCGCCAGGTCGTGCGCTTTCGCCTCGAATGGTCGGTGCGAGAGGGCAATCACATCTTCCCCGAGACCGTCGAGCTCTGGAATAGCTTGCGGTGACCTCCCCGCAGCCTCGGCCCCGCCGCCGCTACGGCAGAATCATTCTCGTGTTTCTGATTCTGTGCGTGATCGGTTGGATAGTGTGGCTGGCATTCAACGCGTTTTCAACGCCGAAGGTGAGCTACGCCCCCGATGATGCAAGAGCCCCCGAGGAGACGCGCATCAAGGTCGAGGTCCTGAATGCGACCCAGACGAAAGGTCTGGCTCGCCGCGCGACGCTCTATCTGAGGGAGCGCGGCTTCGACGTTGTCGGCTCGGGCAATGTCACTGAGCAGCGCGCTACTACCATTGTCTACGACCGCTCGTCACATCCCGAATGGGCGCGCCTGGTCGCGCGCGCCATGAACGCTCCTGTCACCGCACGTCCCGACAGCTCACGCTACCTGGATGTTACTGTCCTGATCGGCGCCGACTGGCGGCCGCCGCCGCTGCCGTTCCACCCGTAGCTGTCCACACGCCGCGGCGATGTCCATCCCGCGACTCTTTCGTACCGCGACTTCGACCCGCTGAGCACTCACGCGACGGGCGAACCACTGGATCTGCTGGGGCGTTGTGGGAGTGAAGTTTCCGGCCCCGCCTGGATGAAGCGGAATGAGATTCACGAACGCGCCACACTCGCGCGCCAGGTCGGCCAGCTCGGTTGCCTGCTCGCCACCATCGTTGATTCCACCGAGCATCACGTACTCGAACGTCACTCGCCGCTCGAATACCTTGGCGGCTTCGATGACGCTCGCGAGCGGGTACTTGGTATTGATCGGCATCAGCGACTGGCGCAGCTCGTCGTTGGGCGCGTGGATCGAGATCGCGAGACGGAACTGTTCCTTGCGTTCCCCCAGCGCGATGATTCCGGGGAGCACGCCAACCGTCGACACGGTGATGTGTCGTGCGCCAATTCCCAGGCCCGCCGGCGCGTTGAGTACGGTCAATGATGGATCCACCGCCTTCCAGTTCATGAGCGGCTCACCCATACCCATGAAGACGACGTTCGTCACGGGCTTGTCCGGCGAAAGCAGCTTCATCTCACGCACCTGACCTGCGATCTCGAACATCCGGAGATTGCGGGTGAAGCCCATGGCGCCGGTTGCGCAGAACGCGCACTGAAGGGCGCAGCCGGCTTGCGACGAGATGCAGATCGTCATCCGCGGGCCTTCAGGAATGGCGACTGTCTCGATGAACTCGCCGTCCTCGAGACGGAAAAGAAACTTCTCCGTGCCGTCGGTCGACGTCTGGCGCGTTGCCAGCGCGAGCCGCGGGATGGTGAAGTGCTGCTCGAGGAGGTCGCGGAACGCGAGGGGCAGGTCGGTCATGGCCGCAAAGCTCTCCGCCGGGTTCTGCCAGAGATGCCGGACGACCTGGGATCCACGGAACGGTTTTTCGCCGTTTTGGACGGCAAAAGTGCGCAGCAGCGCCTCCGCTTCCGGAGGGAGCATATTGAGAAGATTCTGCCTCGGTGGCAGGTCAGCTCGAAGTAGGTTGTTTTCGGACATGCTCCTTCCACCAAGTGTATGCAACTACTAAATTTAACCCCTCTCGATGACTTATTGGACCCATACACCCCGGCGCTGACCTCCACGGCCCCCATTTCCCGTTTCGCGACAGCCACCCGCTCTCATTTAGCCGGAGAGCTCCGAGCGTCCCACGCCGGTGCCAAAGTCAAACTAGGCGGCTGGGTGCACCGCACGCGAAACCTTGGCGGAATCGTTTTTCTCGATCTTCGTGATCGTGCTGGACTCGTCCAGGTGTCCTTCGACCCGAAGGCGACACCTGCCGACGTAATCGAGCGCGCCGGAAAGCTCGGCCTCGAGACTGTAATCACGGTCGAAGGCGAGGTCATGTCGCGTCCGATCGAGATGCGCAACGCGGAGATGGAGACGGGCGAGATCGAGGTCAGAGCGAGCGACTTCAGGATCGTCGGTCCCGCAGACACGCCCGCGATTCCAGTGGCGCGAGGCAGAGGAGAAAAACTTCCTGCCGAGGAGCTGCGCCTCAAGCACAGAAACCTGGACCTGCGCCGCAGCGACCTGCAGAAGAATCTTATCCTTCGGCACAAGCTCCAGCAGACGACTCGCAGGTTCCTCGATGAGCGCGGCTATCTCGAGATCGAAACTCCGATTCTCTCGAAGCCGGCGCCGTCCGGAGCGCGCGACTACGTCGTGCCGAGCAGAGTGCATCCCGGCGCGTTTTACGCTCTGCCGCAGTCGCCGCAGGTGTACAAGCAGTTGCTGATGATTTCGGGGTTCGACCGGTACTTCCAGATCGCGCGCTGCTTCCGCGACGAAGATCTGCGCGCCGACCGCCAGCCCGAGTTCACGCAGATCGATATTGAAGCGTCGTTCATCAAGCCGGAGGACATCTACTCGCTCACCGAGGGGCTTCTCGCGGCGCTGTGGAAGGACGCCGGTCTCGAGATTCCCGCGCAGTTCGAGAGGATGCGCTACGCGGACGCGATGGAGCGATTCGGAATCGACCGTCCCGACACGCGGTACGGGCTCGAGCTTTTTGACGCGAGCGATGCTTTTCGCGGAACCGAGTTTGGGGTGACGAATGCGGCTCTCGCCGCTGGTGGTCGCGTCCGGGGCATCAGGATTCCCGGCGGCGCGGCGCTTTCGCGCAAGCAGGTCGACGAGCTCGAAGTCATCGCGAAATCCGGCGGCGCTGGCGGACTGATCCGATTGAAGCGGGGAGCAGCGGGACTCGAAGGGCCGGCCGCGAAGTTCCTGAACGATAGCGGCGTACAAAAACTGGCGATTGGAGAAGGAGAGCTGGCTTTGCTGGTTGCGGGCGATGACCGCGTCAGCAATCCCTCACTCGACCGCGTGCGCCGGGATGTCGCTCAGCGTTTGTCGCTCGTGCCGGAGAACAAGAGATCGTTCCTCTGGGTGACCGATTTTCCATTGTTCGGACGCGAGCAGGATGGAACGTTGAGCTCGGTGCACCACCCCTTCACGTCGCCACACCCGGATGACCTCGAGCTCCTCTATTCGGCGCCTGAGAACGTTCGCGCGCTCGCGTATGACGTGGTGTTGAACGGCCTGGAGCTGGGCGGGGGAAGTATCCGTATCAACGATCCTTCGCTCCAGCGAAAGGTGCTGGGCCTGTTGGGAATCAACGCCCACGATGCCCAGCTTCGCTTCGGTTTCCTACTCGATGCCCTGAGCGCAGGTGCTCCGCCACACGGAGGAATCGCGTTCGGTTTTGACCGGCTTGCCATGGTATTGGCGGGCGCGACCTCACTCCGCGACGTGATTGCTTTTCCGAAAACTACTTCTGCAACGGCGCTGTTCGAAGACGCGCCTTCTGCCATTCCACCCGAAGACCTGAGGGATCTCCATCTTCAGACCATGACGAGCTGACGTGAGCGAAGAGACAACGATACAGCGCCTCTCGACAGAAGGCGCAGA
>DATHHC010000189.1:0-5878 GCA_035317285.1 Gemmatimonadaceae bacterium
GACATGCTCCGCTTCATGGGGTCGCGACTCTAGCCTGAGCCCGGACAATGAAAAAGAAATCCGTCCGCGATCTCACCGACGCGCAGGTGCGGGGGAAGCGCGCGCTCGTTCGCGTCGATTTCAACGTTCCGCTCGACGACGATGGCAACATCACCGACGACACGCGCATTCGTGCTTCGCTGCCGACGATCGAGCTGTTGCTCGAGCGCGGCGCGCGCCCGGTAATTCTCTCGCATCTGGGACGGCCGAAGGGCAAGCCTGATCCCAAGTACTCCCTGCAGCCTGTGGCGAAGCGACTCGAGGAGCTGTGCGGCCACAAGGTGATCTTCGTCGAATCGACTGACTCGGACGAGGCGCTTCAGGCGTGCGCGAACCTCAAGGACGGCGAGATGCTGCTTCTCGAGAATACCCGCTTTCTCGGCGGCGAGGAGAAAAACGACAAACGACTAGCGCGGGCGCTCGCGGAGCTGGGAGACTTCTTCGTGAACGACGCGTTCGGCTCCGCGCACAGGGCACACGCGTCGACCGTTGGTGTCGCTGAGCACTTGCGGCCCGCCGTGGCGGGCCTGTTGATGGAGAAGGAGCTCGAATACCTCGGTGGCGCGCTCGCGAATCCCAAGCACCCGTTCATCGCCATACTCGGCGGATCAAAGATCTCGGGCAAGATTGACGTGATCGAGCAGCTGCTCCCGAAGGTAGATGGCCTCCTGATCGGCGGCGCCATGGCGTGCACGTTTTATCGGGCGATGGGCCTCGAGACCGGGAAGTCTCTGGTCGAGGAGGATCGCGTCGATATGGCCAAAGATCTTCTCGCGCGTGGCGGCATGCGCCTCACTCTCCCGCACGATGCGATGGTTGCGCCGTCGATCGAGAGAGCAAAAGAGGCGAAGGCTGTCCCGCGGAACGCAATTCCGAAGGACCAGGCAATGCTGGACATCGGCCCGCAATCGGCCGCGTCGTATTCGCGCGCGATCGCGGCGGCCAAGACGATAATCTGGAACGGGCCGATGGGTGTCTTCGAGACGCCGCCGTTCGATGCCGGCACGCGTGCGATCGCCGAAGCGATGGCAAAGGCTACCGGGAGCGGCGCAACCACAATCGTCGGCGGTGGAGACTCCGCGGCAGCCGTGGCTGAAGCTGGACTGGAGAAGAAGATGAGCCACGTCTCCACGGGCGGCGGCGCGTCGCTCGAATTCCTGGAGGGCAAGAAGCTCCCTGGAGTCGAAATCCTCGACGAGGCCGACTGATGAAGCGCCCGGTTCTCGCGGCCAACTGGAAGATGAACAACGGTCCAACGGCGGCGAAAGCGTTCATGGACGCGTTTCTCGCTGGCTACGCGCCCAGGACTGACCGCACGGTGATCATCTTTCCTCCCGCCGTCTCACTTCCAGCGGTGGCAGCAGCCACGGCGAAGCGGACCGACGTGCTCACCGGGATCCAGAACATTCATTGGGCAGAGAAGGGAGCCTTCACCGGCGAAATCTCGGCGCCGATGGCGAGCGATGCCGGCGCGCGCGTCGTGCTCGTTGGACATTCGGAGCGGCGACACGTCTTCGGCGAGACCGACGCGCAGTGCGCGAAGAAATGTCTCGCCGCGTCGAAAGCCGGGCTCGCCTTCATGCTTTGCGTTGGTGAGACGATCCAGCAGCGGGAAGCCGGTGAAACGGAGAGTCTGGTGACCCGGCAGCTGCGTGAAGGACTATCGCAGACGCCGAATCTCATTTCGGCGGATTTCATGCTCGCGTATGAGCCGGTGTGGGCGATCGGGACGGGCCTCACCGCGTCGGCGGGCGATGCGTCAGCGATTCACACGTTGCTCCGATCGGAGCTTTCCCAGATGATCGGCACGAGAGGCGACGAGATTCCAATCCTCTACGGCGGCAGCGTCAACTCGACAAACGCCGCCAGTCTTCTCGGCGCGCAGGAAGTCGACGGGCTCCTCGTTGGAGGCGCCAGCGTCGAGGCGTCGTCGTGGCTCAGCATCGCGATGACTTGACTGAATTCGCATCGCCGCTGATATTGAGTGGCTGGACTGAACCCTAATTCTATCAATGCTTTACACGTTTCTTCTCGTACTCCTCGTCATTGACTGCTTCGTCGTGATGCTGGCCATTCTGCTTCAGAGCGGAAAGGGCGGCGGCATGGCTGCGAGCTTCGGCGGCGCGAGCTCTTCACCCGACGCGCTGATCGGAATCCGTCAGGCGGGCAATCTGCTCACCAAGATCAGCTGGTGGGGCGGCGGCATCTTCCTCGGTCTCTGCTTCATTCTTCAGATCATGTCGACGCACACTTCGGCGCCGCGCTCGGTTCTCGAAAAGGGCCTGGGCACGCAGCCACAGAATGTGGCTCCGCCGACGTCTGCGCCTGCAGTTCCGCTCGAGGCGGTACCGCCAGCTACGACGCCCAC
Organism: Gemmatimonadaceae bacterium; assembly: GCA_035317285.1. GTDB lineage: Bacteria > Gemmatimonadota > Gemmatimonadetes > Gemmatimonadales > Gemmatimonadaceae > UBA4720. The sequence continues at coordinate 2,408 of DATHHC010000189.1, forward strand.
AACGAAGGCGCCGGCTGAGAAACCTCCAGCTACCAATCCGAAGCGGTAAGTTGTTAGCCGATACTCGAATCACCGAGCCAGGGTTCCTCCTCCTTGAGGACGGAACCCTTTTTCGTGGCCGGATGGCCGGATCAGAAACCGCCTTGCTGCCCGCCGTCGCCGAGGTCGTTTTCACGACCAACATGACCGGCTATCAGGAAGTATTCACGGATCCCTCGTATCGCGGACAGATCGTGGTGATGACGGCGCCGCAGATCGGCAACTATGGCGTGAACGCCGAGGACCCCGAGTCGAGCGCGCCACAAGTCGCCGGAGTCGTCGTTCGTGAGCTGTCCGAGACGTACTCGAACTGGCGAGCAACGGGCGGACTAGGCGCTTGGCTTTCGGCATCTCAAGTGCCTATCATTCAAGATGTTGACACTCGTCGGCTCACGCGGCACTTGAGGTCAGTCGGGGTCATGCGCGGCGTCATCGGCGCCGGTACCGAGCCAGACGAAGCGAGTAAGGCTGCGCTCGAGGCGTGCCCTTCGATGGAAGGTCTGGACCTCGCGTCTCGCGTCTCCACGCGCGAGTCATATACGTGGGGCGACCCCCGTGCACGTCACCACATCGTTGCCTACGACTACGGAATCAAGCGCAACATCCTCAGGCTGTTCGACGAGAACGATTGCCGCGTAACTGTCGTTCCGGCCGATACATCGGCGGACGCGGCGATGGCGGAGGACCCGGACGGAATCTTCCTTTCAAATGGGCCGGGCGATCCCGACGCAGTATCGTACGCGCCGGAGATCATCCGGACGCTCACGTCCAAGGGGATCCCTATGTTCGGGATCTGCCTGGGCCATCAGCTGTTAGGACTTACGTTCGGGGGGTCGACGGCGAAGATGCCGTATGGGCACCGCGGTGGAAATCACCCGGTAAGGGAAGTCGAGACCGGGCGCGTGCTGATCACGTCCCAGAACCATGGGTTCTCGGTCGAAGGAGACGAGCGGTCGGTCAAGGGAGCGGGCGACCTCGAGGTTACCCACGTAAACCTGAATGACGGAACGATCGAGGGGCTTCGGCATCGGTCTCTCCCGGTATTCGGGGTCCAGTACCACCCGGAGGCCGCGCCGGGCCCCCACGACGCCCGGCCCCTATTCCAGGAGTTCCTCAGCGCCCTCAGGGGGGCGGTCAGGTAGCTTGAAGATCGCCTTGACACCATATTAGTAAAGCCATAGTTTCAAAGCACTTACGCGCTCTGGCGCGCGTCCATACGGAGTTTTTCAATGACTAAAGCCGACCTCGTCGAGCGTGTCACGGCCCAGATTTCACGAACCGCCGGGCCGATGATTTCAAAGAAAGATTGCGCTCGCGTCGTGGACGCTTTCCTCGAAGCGATCAAGGATTCCCTGCAGACCCAGGAGAACATCGAGGTCAGGGGATTCGGCACCTTCAAGATTCGAAACCGGAAAACCCGGATGGCGCGCAATCCGCGCACCGGCTCTCCAGTTGAGGTTTCCGCCCGCCCCGTTCCCGTCTTCAAGCCGTCGAAAGAACTGCGAGCCCTAGTCGCTGGCGTGGACATGTCGCAGATGTCGGAAGCATAAGGACTTAGCAACACACAGTCGTCGAGGGGAGTGCGCACGTGTCCACTGTGACGGTGCAGCTGTTCGCTTCATACGCCGAGACCTTCGGCGGTCCCACTCTCGAAGTCCCCCTCGATCCTGGCAGCACAGTCGGCGATCTCGTCCTGAGCATCAAGGCCCTTCCCGGCGCCTACGCCCTCCCGGAATCTCCCCGCATCGCCGTCAACAGAAGATTTGCGTCCTTCGACCAGGTGGTGCACCCCACGGACGAAGTGGCGCTGATTCCGCCCGTGGCGGGCGGATGAGTCGCGCCGCAATTGTCGCCCGACCGATTGATCCGGCCCATTTGATCGCCGAAGTCCGGTCGGTTGATTTCGGCGCCATTTCCGTTTTCGTAGGTACTGTGCGCGAATCCAACGATGGCCGCAGCGTGACCGCAATTGATTACTCCGCTTACACTTCGATGGCGGAGTCTGAGCTCGCCAGTATTATAGCCGAGGCGGGGGACTTGTTCGGAGTAAGTGCCGTGGTGGTCGAGCACAGGGTCGGCGCGCTCGCGCTCGGAGATGTGAGCGTCGCAATCGTTGCTGGCCACGCGCATCGCACTCCGGCGCTCGACTGCACGCGTTTCGTGATCGAGGAGATCAAGAAGCGCGTCCCGATCTGGAAGCGGGAGCACTACGCCGATGGCGCGATCGAATGGGTCGATCCGACGCAATCGACGGGAGCCGCGACTCAATGAGCGTGACGCTTCGCGACACCTTCGGTCGTGAGATCGAGTACCTCCGGATCTCGGTCACTGACAGGTGCAACTTCCGCTGCCTCTACTGCATGCCCGTCGCCGGTCTCGAGTGGCTGCCCAAGTCCGACATCCTTTCCTACGAAGAGATCGCCCAGGTCGTGAGCGAGCTGGCGCCCCTTGGCCTGCGACGGCTTCGGGTCACCGGTGGCGAGCCGACGCTCCGTCCGCAGCTCGAGCTATTGGTGGGGATGCTGCGGTCGATTCCAGAAATCGAAGACATCTCGCTCTCCACGAACGGCGTGAGGTTGCCCGATCTTGCGCGATCGTTCAGGCAAGCAGGGCTTGACCGCGTCAACATGAGCGCCGATTCGCTTCGGCCCGATCGCATTCGGGAGATCTCTCGGCGAAACATCGACTTCGACCCAATCGCTGCCGCGATGTCAGCGGAGCAGGCGGGACTCTCGCCCATCAAGATCAACGTCGTCGTCATGCGTGGCATCAACGACGACGAGCTTTGTGATTTCGCGCGGTTGACCTTCGACCACGACTGGCACGTCCGATTCATCGAGCTCATGCCGGTCGGAGAGATGCGGGAGCTGACATGGGACCACGTCGTTCCCAGCGACGAGGTTCTGCGTTGCCTGGAAGCGATCGCTCCACTGGAGCCGGCGGTTGGGCCGGCGCGCGGTAATGGTCCAGCCCGGTACTTCCGCTTTGATGGCGCGCGCGGGACAGTCGGCGTCATCACGCCGATGTCGCACACCTACTGCGGCAGCTGCAACCGCGTGAGACTCACCGCGGATGGCCGGCTCCGCACCTGTCTCTTCGGCGACGACGAAGTGGATCTTCGCACTCCACTTCGCGAGGGCCTGCCGCTCGAGCCATTTTTTCGCAGCGCCCTTTCTTCCAAACCGAAAGAGCACCACCTGCTCCAGATGCAGGTCGGCGGTCTTCGTGCGCTGTCGCAAGTCGGGGGCTGAGGCTAGTTTTCGCTACGACTCTTCACACCCAAAAATAGAAAATGGTCAACAAGATTACGGTGGTCGGCGCTGGCAACGTCGGTGCGACCACCGCGCAGCGCATAGCCGAGAAAGAGCTGGCCCGCACCGTCGTGATGGTCGACGTGATGGAAGGGATCCCACAGGGCAAGGCGCTCGACCA
>DATHHC010000190.1:0-2031 GCA_035317285.1 Gemmatimonadaceae bacterium
TGAGCGCTTCCGGCATCGGCCTCACCGCGCCCTCGAGCGGCGCGAAATGTCCGCCTTTGCTCCGCACCTTGAAGTGCATGTAATAGTTGGCTGCCCAGGCATCGAACCAGTGAGCTCCCGTCTTGTCGGTGAGCGTGATGCGGTACTTGCCCTTGCTGACGTACTTGTCGATATACGCGGAGTAATGTGGCATCGTCGCCTTGAGGATCTCGGGCGTCAGCCTTATGGCGATGTCGTACGTGGTGGCGCCATCGCTGTCGGGCACGGCGCGCAGCGTGTCGATCGTGAACAATCTTCCCAGCGCCGCCGCGGTGCGCGGGAAGCTCGCGGTGTAATCGGCGCGGATGGCTCCGGGAGATTTCCCTTCGCCGCCGGCGAGCGCCGCGGCCAGAACGTCGGCGATATTCTTCGCGCCGATTCTCCCGAGAGCAACTTCGACATTGGTGAACCACTCGTATTCGCTGTCCTTGAGCCTTCGGAGCCGCACGATCTCGCGCGACTCGGTGAGCGCATCGGGTGGTGTCGTGGAGAGCTTCGCGTTCACGACATAGCGATCGACCGAGAAGACTCCCTCGCTGCCGTAGAGTCGCGCGCTGTCGGGTCCGATCGCGAGCCAGATGCTCGTGTCGTTGTAGATGCCCGACGGCGTCAGCGCATAGTGCCCGAACTGCGCCCGCGCGCGAAGAATCTTCGGCGGGCGCTGGATGTTGGTGAAGCGCGAGCCGACGGAATAGAAGAATTCCTCCGCGTTTTGCCGAGCGAACGGGACGTTGGGTCCGAACGCGGGGGCGACTTCGCGACAGGCAGCGAGGACGAGTAGTGCGGCCAGCGCGGCGAATCGAATCAACTTTTGGATTCTCACCCGCGAAAGTTCAACGACCGGATGAGGTGAGGGAAGGGCGTCGATCGGGTTGCATTGAAAACACGAGTAGTGACAAAAAACGTCGTTCGCAAATTGAGTCTGGCGTTCAGCAACAGTTGAGCTTTGGGGCCTTTCGTGCGTTTGGGCTGGCGCCCTCTATGTAAACGATTACATATTTGGCTGTAAGGCAAAGATCGACCAGCAGCTCAGCTGTCCCTCCCGTCCCCCAACTCGGCCACTCCGTGATCCGAGTCAGGGTCCACTGTTGCGAGGAGAATGGTCACGATCAAAGACGTAGCTCGTGAAGCGAAAATGTCCGTTGCCACCGTTTCCAGAGTTCTGAACGAGAGCGGACCCGTAAGCGAGAACACGCGACAGTTGATTCACGAAGTCGCCGGCCGCATGCGCTACGTGCCCCACAGCGGAGCGCGCAGCCTCATCACGAGCAAGACCGAGACTCTTGGCGTTCTTCTCCCGGACCTCTATGGAGAATTCTTCTCTGAAGTCATTCGCGGCATGGACGACACGGCGCAGCGGAACGGATTCCACCTGCTGATTTCGAGGGCGTATGCCGACCGTCATGGCATCGAGACAGCGATACGCGCAATGCGTGGGCGGGTCGATGGCGTCGTCGCAATGTCGCCCGACCTCGACGCGGAGTCGCTGTTGAATCTGCCGAGCACTATTCCAATTGTGTTGCTGTGCTCGGTGTCGAGGGGAAACGAGATCGACTCTATCACGATCCAGAATTTCCGGGGCGCGAGAGAAATGGCGGCGCACCTTATCTCGCTGGGCCACAAGCGAATCGCGATCATCAAGGGCTCACCGCGTAACCACGACGCCGCGGAGAGGCTGCGCGGTTACCGCATCGCGCTCCGGGACGCGGGGATCACGCCCGATCCTCTGCTGGAGCGCGACGGCAACTTCACCGAGGCGGCGGGATACTCCGCGACGATGGAGCTGCTCGCGCTCAAGAAGCGTCCGACGGCGATCTTCGCGGCGAACGACTCGATGGCGATCGGCGCGATGAGTGCGCTTCGCGAGTCGGGCATCCCGGTGCCCGAGGAGATGGCGGTCGCGGGCTTCGATGACATCCCGCTCGCGCGCTACATGGATCCGCCCCTCTCCTCAGTGCACGTGCCGATCTGCGAGCTCGGTGCGAAGGCGGT
>DATHHC010000191.1:0-3232 GCA_035317285.1 Gemmatimonadaceae bacterium
TTCTTGGGGCCGAAAGACTTGTAGACGTCGACCAGCTTGATCATGTCACAAAGATGCACCCCGTTGACGGGCGCGGAAGGGGGTTTGGATCTCTTTTGACGCTGGCGGCGCTGATCCCACCTCGAGGGTGGTTGCTTCTGACTACGCTGCTTCCCGCTCCCCGCCGGTCGCTGTTCGCTTTTCGCCTCACTACGTCATGACGTTACTGTTGGCGGTCATGGTAAAAGCAAGTGCCTTTGCCTTCTCGCCACAGGGATCGGTCCCTCGGTTGTCAGCGAATAGCGAAAAGCGCTGAGCGGGCAGCGGGCGGCAGCGTAGTTCAACAAAAAAAGGGACGAGCTTTCGCTCGTCCCCTTCCTTTGTCGTTCTCAGACTTTACGCGGCGAACGACCCCAGCGCGCGACCGACGTCGCCCTCACGGAGCCGCTTGAGTGCACGATCGCGAAGCTGGCGGACCCGCTCGCGCGTGACGCCGAGCAGCGAGCCAATCTCTTCGAGCGTGTGCTCGCGCCCACCCTCGAGACCAAAGTACAAACGAAGCACCTTGGCATCCCGCGGGGGAAGCGTCGACAGCGCCGTTTCGATCTCGTCGTTGAGGAAGCGGTTCATTGCCTCCTCCTCGGTGTCGGGCATCTCGTCGGCGACGAAGCGCTCGATCAGCGAGCGATCGCCTTCCGGATCCATCGGCGCATCGAGCCGCACGTCGCCCGTGTTGAGAGCGGCCAGCGACTGCACGACATCGACCGACAGACCGGTGAGCTGGGACAGCTCCTCGGGGGTCGGCTCGCGCCGCATCTTCTGACGGAGGATCTCCGACGCCTTGATGATGCGCGAGAGATCAGCCGTGCGATTCAGCGGAACGCGCACGGTACGGCCCTGACGCGCCAGCGACGAGAGAATCGCCTGGCGAATCCACCATACTGCGTACGAGATGAACTTGACGCCCTGATCGGGATCGAACTTCCGCGCAGCCGTCAGCAGACCGACGTTGCCTTCACCGATCAGGTCGATGAGCGGCATGCCGCGGTTCTGATATTTCTTTGCTACGGAGATCACGAAGCGCAGGTTGCGCTGCACGAGCTCCTGGAGAGCGTCCGGGTCACCGGCACGAATCCGACGGGCGACATCGATCTCCTCGGTACCTTTGAGCAGCGGGAAAGTGCTGACCTCATACAGGTACTGATCGAGAATGTCCCTCTCGGGCTCACTTGGAGCGATTCCGGCGACGGCCGCTTTGCGGCGACGCTTTACTTCAGCCATTGATACATACCTCTTGGATACTGCCGTGAAAGCCTTATGCGAATGCAGCCAGTGCAGGCCAGCAATGCAAGCGAATTAAGTGTTGTTTCTACAGCCCGGGAGAACGACAACAAAAGCGTTTTTTGGTAATCGAAAAACTGTGGCTGTCGAAGCGCTGCAAGATACCGGCCGTTGGCTTTTTGACCAGAGCAAATTTCTTGACATAGATACTACCCTTGGATATCCTTCGCGGTTCCTGTCGGGCGTATTAAACCGTCAGGAAATGCCGGGGGTGTAGCTCAGTTGGGAGAGCGCTTGAATGGCATTCAAGAGGTCAGGGGTTCGATTCCCCTCACCTCCATGGCTTCGCGGTGAGACGAGAACGGTTGTTTGTTCGCGGGAATAGCTCAGTTGGTAGAGCACAACCTTGCCAAGGTTGGGGTCGCGGGTTCGAGTCCCGTTTCCCGCTCTCCGGTGCGATGAAAAAGAGGGCGGTTAGCTCAGTTGGTTAGAGCGCCACGTTGACATCGTGGAGGTCACAAGTTCGAGTCTTGTACCGCTCATTTAGTACTAGTACACCGCCCGAGGTCACTCGGAGCCAGCGGTTCGCAGTCCGGAGTAGTCTGAAGTTCCTAGTCCGCAGTCCGGAGTAGTCTGAAGTTCCTAGTCCGCAGTCGTAGTTGCGCCCGTAGCTCAATTGGATAGAGCATCTGACTACGGATCAGAAGGTTGGGAGTTCGAGTCTCTCCGGGCGCGTTGGCGTAAAAGCTTGATGACGTGAGGGTTAGACGAATGCCCCGGATGCTCGCATCCGGGGCATTTTCGCTTTAGCTTGGCGACGCCTATGACTACGCCCGCTCATTCAGAGCCGCACGATCTCCGGCGCGTCATCGGGTTCGCCGGCGGAACGGCGCTTATCGTCGGCATCACGATCGGTGGCGGGATCTTCCGGAAACCGCCCACGATCGCCGGGCTCGTCCCGAATCCCATTGTCATCATGGGGCTGTGGACGGCCTTCGGTCTGATCAGCATTTGCGGAGCGCTCGCGGTGGCGGAGCTGAGCTCGCTCCTGCCGCAGCCGGGCGGCGTGTACGTGTTCCTGCGCGAGGCATATGGCGATGCTGCCGCCTTCGTATTTGGCTGGTTGTACGTGCTTGTCACGACTCCCACCGCCGTTGCAGCGCTTTCCGTCGTCTTCTCGGAATTCCTGCTCAACCTGCTCGGAATGTCGTCAGACGTCCCGAGCGTACAGGTTATCGCGATCGCCGCCATCATCACCCTTACGTTGGCCAATGTGCGTGGCGCGCGAGTCGGGGCAGCCGTGAGCGAAGTGACCACCCTGGTGAAGGTGACCGCGCTCGTGGCGATTATCCTCGGCGCATTTCTGCTCGGGAATGGCAGTCTTTCGCACATTACCGAGGGCGGGGCCGTCGAGCGCGGCGGACTGGCTCGCGCGGTGGCATCTGTCTTTTGGACTTACGATGGTTGGATTGCCGTCAGCATGATCGCGGGCGAGGTCGTCGCACCCGAGCGATTGATGAAGCGGATCATCATCACAGGGATGCTGGTCATCGTCACGCTCTACATCGGCGCGAACCTGGCTTACCTGTACATGATGCCGGTCAGCGTCATGGCGCAGCAGAAGGAAGCCATCGCGCGGACGGTCATGACGGAGATCGCAGGACCCGCCGCCGGAGTCGTCATCCTGCTTGCGATCATGACGAGCGTTTTCGGCGCGCTCAACGGCAACCTCCTCGCCAAGCCGAGGGTCGCCTACGCAATGGCTCGCGACGGGCTCACCTTCTCGTTTCTCGGGAAAATCCATCCACGATGGTCCACGCCGTGGGCGGCGCTGCTGATCCAGGGAATGGTTGCGATTGTCATGGTCCTCATCCTCAAGGACTTTGATACGCTCACGACCTACTTCGTGGTCGTCGAGTGGGCCGCTTTGATTTTCGCCGTCGGAGCGGTGTTCGTGCTGCGACGGAAGATG
>DATHHC010000192.1:0-13705 GCA_035317285.1 Gemmatimonadaceae bacterium
TTCGCTCGGATCGCCCAGCTCCGTATTGGAAACTTTCAGGTGGGCGTTGAGCTCGCGAACGCGAGCGGCACAATCGCCTCGTGGCTCTCCCCACGGGTCTTCTCATTGGTTGGCGGCGCGACAGCGGCCGTGTTGAACCTCCTGATAGCCTTCTTCGGGCTCTACTACTTACTTCGCTCCGACGGCAATACCTGGAACTCGGTCCGGGAGTACATACCGTTCTCGGCCCACACTGCAGACGCCTTGCGGGATCGGTTCTACAACGTGACGGAGGCAACGCTGCTGGGGATCGTCCTTATCGCGGTGATACAAGGAACCCTTATCGGCGTCGGCTTCCGGATCGTCGGCCTCCCCAATCCATTTTTCTGGGGGACTGTGACCGCTTTCGCCTCTATTATTCCTGTGCTGGGAACCTCATTGGTCTGGCTGCCCGCGACGCTCGTGCTGCTCGTGCAGAACCGGTATGGCGCGGCTATCACGATGTTGGTGATTGGCGCCGGCATCGCGAGCAACGTCGACAATCTGATCCGTCCGCTCATCTACCGGCGGGTGTCCAACATTCATCCGATGATCACGCTCGTCGGCGCATTCGCGGGAGTGAGGTACTTCGGTCTGCTCGGAGTGCTGTTGGGACCGCTTGGAATCGCGTATCTGTTTGAGCTGCTCAAGTTCTACCGCGAAGAGTACGGCGATGCCAAGGCCGCTCGGTGAGCACCGCGCTCCACCGAATCATTCGCCGTGCGTGACGTAGGCCGGTGCGTCGACCTGCCGTTGGGTCGTTGTTGCGCGAACGATCTTGAGCGCCGACGCCACGCGCGCGAGGCGCACGCCGAGATTTCGCGCCGTCAGTAATTCGACCTCTGCCACGGGGCGCTTATCGTCCGGCCCCGCGATTGTCGAAGGGCCATAAGGCGACCCGCCGATTGCGTCGGTGGTGAGAATCTGCGGATTCTGTATGTAGGGGGTGCCGACGAAAATCATTCCAAAATGAAGCAGCGGTATGAGAGTCGTGAGGATAGTCGACTCCTGTCCCCCGTGGATGGACGCGCTGCTCGTGAAGACACCTGTCGGCTTGTCCTCGAGCTCGCCCTTCAGCCAGACGTCGACCATTTCGTCGAAGAACCGTTTCAGCGGGGTCGCCATGATTCCGTACCGAGTCGGCGTGCCCCAGGCTATGGCGTCGGCCCAGCGGACATCCTCGTGCGTCGCCTCGTCGACGGAGCGTTCGATTGGTCTTGCGTCGCCGAGGTCGGGAACGCGGCGGACGCGGACCTCGGTGTTGCGGACTGATTGCGCGCCGGCGGCGACGGCGCCAGCGAGCTTTTCAACGTGGCCATGCAGACTGTAGTAGACGACGAGCACACGGGTCGCCATGGACTCCCTCACTCGGTTAGAGACGACAAACCTTCTTTATATACGAATCCCGGGGCAAGTCTGAACAGGCACCCGCTCAGTCAGCGACTACTTCGACGATTGACGCCGGGAAGCCCGTATCAGCACGCAATTTTCACGCGGCACGACTACAACGTAGATGTGTCAGGAGGCGGCTCATGAGATTGGGATTCTCGGGGCTCGTCAAGCTCGGGTAGACAAGGGCGACGCCAAACGGGGAGACATCATGGGTCATAAGCTCGACGACGCGGCGTTGAACACAATCTTCCGCGACGCGCGTTCGTCCTACTCGAAGTGGCAGGACAAGCCGGTATCGGATGAGACACTTCGCGATCTGTACGATCTGGTCAAATGGGGCCCCACGAGCGCGAATGCCGAACCCGGACGGTTTGCATTTTTGCGAACGAGAGAATCGAAAGAGCGGCTGCGGCCGGCGCTGGCCCCACTCAACGTTGCGAAAACCATGAGCGCCCCTGTGACTGTGATCGTCGCCTATGACCTGAGGTTCTATGAGCAGTTGCCGAAGCTGTTCCCTCAGAACCCCGGCATGAAAAGGCTCTTCGAGGGCGGGGCGGAGCTGGTGGAATCGACCGCCAGGCGGAATTCCAGCCTGGAGGGCGCATACCTGATGATAGCCGCGCGTTCGCTCGGTCTCGATTGCGGGCCGATGTCGGGCTTCGATCACGCGAAAGTTGACGAGGAGTTTTTTGCCGCGGGCAAGCCGTGCTTCGGCTGCGATCAGGAGTTCTTTCCTGAAGGACACGTCAAGTCGAATTTCCTCTGCAACCTGGGGTACGGGGACCAAACCTCGCTACACCCGCGACTCCCTCGTTTGTCGTTCAACGAGGCGTGCTCGCTATTGTAGTTACCAGACGAGAGTCGACCGCGGCGAGAATTCCTGCGCGTGCAGCTTGGTTTCGGTGAGAAACGCGGCGGGGGAGTGACAGAGACTGCCTCTGTCACTCCCCCTTGTTGTCACCGCGAATCGTCTCCTACTGTGCCGAGATGCTCGCGATCAATCTCCGGGCATAATCTACGATCGGCGCTCCATCGGCCCCGCTGACACGGCCGCTCTTCATCGCCGCCTGCATTTCCTTGATGAAAGCGACAAGATCGTTGACCGCCGGCGTTGCTCCGTTGCCACCGTCCCCGAGATGCTTCTCCGCATTCGTCAGCTTGACCTGGAGCGAGTTTGTTTGTCCATCGTTCAGCGAGAGACCCGCTACCGCGTCGCTGAGGCCGGCGATTGCCAAAGCCGCGGACTGGACGACGACGGTCGCATTGCGCACCGAGGTTACCGTACCATCGCTCACGCTCACGGCGACCGGGAAAGATCCGGCCGTTGTGTAGACGTGCGACAGCGTAAAGCTCTTGCCGCTCAGCGAGAGTGACGACGTGCCCGAGCCGTCGCCGTAGTTCACCTGAGCAATCCACGAGTCGGCGCCTGGATCGCTGAAGTTGCCCGCGACGGAATAAGTCTCACCGGGAAGAATCGTCGCTCCGTTAAAAGCACCAATTGCAGGCGCGACGTTGTGCACCATCACGTTGATGCTCGCGAAGCTCTCCGCGCCGGCGTTGTCGGTCACGGTGAGTCCGACCAGATACGCGCCGTCGTTCGCGAAGGTGTAGTTCAGCGCCCCTCCGGTTCCGGCGTTCACGCCGTTGACGGTCCACACCATGGTCAGAACGTCGCTTGGGTCCGGATCGGTCGACGTCGCACCGCTGAACGCGACGGTTTGCCCTTCATTTGCCTCTCCGTTGCCCGTGATACGCGCGGTCGGAGCGCAGTTGCGAACCTCAGCGCGGCACTGCACCGCCTCGGCGATCAGCGCGAGGAAGTTGTAGCCTGTGGAATGTTCGATCTTGCTTACGGTCGTGAGATATGTGCGCCAGTCGTTGAACCTGATTCCCTCGACGTTCGGCATGTTCACCGCCATCACCGTCGTGTTCGGCGGCAGCGTTCCATCTGCGTTGAGCCCCGCGCCAGTCGGAGTGATGACAGCGATCTTCCAGGTGGAGTCTGGAATCCAGACCTTCCCGAGATTGAGGAGGCTGCCGAGTCCGACGCCGTTGACGAAGATTCCGCCGGCGATGATGTATGCCTCACGCGAACCGTGGCTCGTCGAGACAGAATCGCGCAGCGCGGTTTCGAGGACTTCCCACGGACCCTGATTCAGATCAGCCCGCTGCGGGAGGAAGTTGCTGAGGAAGAAGGTGGTGTTGTTGTCCGCCTCACTCGACGTCCAGTCGGCGGACGGTGCCATGTGTCCGCGATCGTACCCGACGACGCCTCCGACGTTGCTGACCCAATCGGCCGTCGTGTAGGCTGCGATGCCAGCGTTGCTCAGCGCGGTGTCGGCGCTGTAGCACGTGCCGGGACAGCGGCCGTTGTCGCCAATGTGCGAGGCATCGAGGTTCCAGCTCACCCAGTTTGCGCCGCCACGCCGTGCATTGTACGAAACCGTGTACTGTGGCCGGCGAATCAGAAAATCGTCACTCGGATCACCATCTACCGGCTCTCCGAACTCGGTGTTGTGACCGAGTCGGATGCCGGTTGATCCCGCGGCGAGATAGACGGTCATGTCGGCCGTTCCGATCGCGCCATCGGGTGCGGTTGCGATGAGCTTGGCCGTGCCGACGCCCTTCGCAGTTACGACTCCCTTTTGATCGACGGTGATGATCGCGGCGTCCGAAGTCGACCAGACGACCGACGTCACCGGCAGGCCGCTCAGGTCGGTGCCGCCGAAGAAGAACTGGGTCTGCATGGCGAACGCGAGCTCCGTCTTGCCGCTCGTCACCGCGACGCTGCCTGTCGGTGGAGGCGGCAGGGCGGCGTTGCAGGCGCCGAAAGTGTTCGCGACGGGGCCGAACCAGACGCCGTTGGTGCGGGCGCGTTGCACGGAGCGCCCTGGAACCGGTGCCGTCGCTTCATTGGCGTCGATCGCCGTGGAGGTCAGACCTGCAGCCGGACCGCTGGTCGCGGTGAAGGTGCCTTCATATGACCTGAACTCCGTCACCTGACCTTGCGGGTTGACGAGTGCCCAGCCATCCGCGTCGCCATTCTGAATGCCGTTGACCGGGAACGTGACGACGTAGACACCACGAGTCGTGCAGGTGGCCGGGATCGTCACATTCGAAAACGAAACCGTATCGTACGCACCGGGAGTCAGCGAGCCCGGTGAGCCATTGTACAGGAAAAGGAGCCAGCCATCGAGTGAAGTGCCGGCGTCGCCCTCGATCTCAATTGCTTCGCCGGTATCATTGCCGGTGTTGTCGTAGTGGATCTCGGACACGAACGTCGTGCTCGGCACAATCGTCCCGGCTGGGGTGACAGTCACCGCGGGCGGAGGCTCGGCAGATTTCGTCACGCCATCGGATGTTGCCGAGACAGTGATCGCGATCGGTCCTCCAGGCTGCAGCCCGGCGAGCGTCGCGGTGTTGCCGGTTGTCGACACGACGTGAACAGTTGCATCGTCGGCCGAGACCCAAGTGAACGTCGCCGCTGGATCGTTGATCGTCTGGTTGGCTGCGTCCTGCAACTCGGCGCTCAGCGTGATCTGAGATCCGGCGGGTACCGAAGTGCCGCCTGTGACGACGATGTGGTCGAGCGGGCCAATGACCGGTCCGCCGCCGCCGCATGGGGCGAGTGCAGTGCTCGAATTGCGAGGCAGGGGAGTCGCGGTCGCGAAATCGGCGGAGTTGACGTTGGTATCGGTGCATCCGTGGTCAGCGCGGAAATCCGCCAGGGTCGCGCTGATCGTTGGCGCCGCCCCTGTGCCTTCAAAGAAGTTGGCTCCGCTGGCTCCAGTTCCGTAACCGACCAGATCAATGATGTGACTCAGTTGATCGGCGCTGCATGGATTCGACGAGCCGTTGCAGCCGAGCGTCGTCGACTGGTTGACGACCGCAACCTTGCCCGCACCGCCCGCCATGTTGATGTTGGAGGTGGCATCGGCCGTCGGCATCACCGCGCCGGTAGTTCCGCCGGCCAGCTTGACCAGGTAGTACTGTCCCGGCTGGATTGTGCCCGTCAACGCCGCGATCTGATTCGTCACCCCAAGGTTTCCGGTTCCGGTCGCGCTCGCGTACTGAACTGACCATGTAGTCAAATCCGCCGGGGCCGTGCCCGCATTGAACAGCTCGACATAGTCGTTCTGGAACAGCGCTCCGGCATTTCCCCCGGCGCCGTAGATCTGGCTGATGACGACTTTCGGGGCGAGAACGGCATCGACCGTGAGGATTCGTCGAACACTCGGCGCGGGCTTGGGAGCCGTGAACGAGTCGACGCAGGACAAAAGAGTTACACCGACAAGGGCGGCAAGCATGCCGCGCCATGAGTTGAGGCGCATGGGGATCCGGTGATTTGTGGGGTTACCGCCGAGAAGCTACCAGTCCGAGAACTGACATTCGTCAGCGGTAGACAGATCTTATCATCGGACCCGATTTGTTGAAATAGGAAAGATCGCCGTGCTTCTATCCTTTTCGCTTTTTTGACGGCTTCGCTTTCCCTTTCGAGGACGCTGAACCCTGTTTCTTGTCGGGCAGGGTTTCCCAGGTCGACGATCCAGTCAACGTGCGGTTCGAGCCGATGTCGCCGATCGAGTCAGCACCCTCGGCGCTTTCTCTGGCCAGCTCCTTTTGCAAGCTGACTTCGGAGTCGACAGTCGTCGCCGACTTACCGCTCTGCTTTCCCTTCTTGTCCGTCATAATCTTCTCTCCGGTACAGGGTCATCCAACAAGATACTCGCGGGATTTCGACGCGTCGACTCATGATACGGAACCGATACAGTCTCAGGGCGCTAATTCTTTCCGGTGTAAATGACTCTCCAGATACGCCCGCGCTGATCGTCCGAGACGTAGAGTGATCCATCGGGCCCCTCGGCCAGCCCGACGGGTCGATACCGGGCGCCGCCAGGATCCATGTGTCCTCCCGCAAGACCGTCGGCGAAAGTCTCGCTGCTGTCGCCGGCCGCCCCTCCAATGAGCGGAACGAAGACCACTTTGTAGCCCTCCTGTCGCCCGCTTCGGTTCCAGGAGCCGTGAAAGGTGATGAAGACTCCATTTCGGTATCGGGCAGGGAACTGCGTGCCCTGATAGAAGAGGAGGCCGTCGGGTCCCCAGTGCCCGGGAAAGGCGAGCAATGGCAGCTTCTTGTCGGCACAGCGGCCGGCTTTGCTCGCATCGCCACCATACTCGGGGGCGAGCACCCGTCGGCCAAGCACGCGATCGTGGTAGCAGTACGGCCACCCGTAATCACCTCCCGCTTCGACTTTCAGCAACTCCTCGGACGGAGTGTCATTGCTCTTCTCGGCCGAGTACAGCTTTGGATAACTGTCGTGTAGCGCATCGCGGCCGTGTTGGGTGGCGTAGAGGGCGTGGAGGGCTGGATTCCAGGCGAGTCCCACGGCGTTCCGAATGCCCGTCGCGAAACGATGGGAAACGTCATGGACCTGATGGAGGCTCGCGGGATCGAAGCGCCAAATGCCGGCCCGCGCGTCGAGCTCCGGACAAGGGTCGAGTCCATGTCCAGCGGACCAACATGTGTTGGAGTCAGAGCCGATGTTCACGAACAGGTTCCCGGCATCGTCGAGGGCGAGACTGCGACTGCTGTGTCCGCCGTCGGGAAATCCCGTGACGACGGTGTCAGGTGCGCCGACCGGAGCGAGCGATCCGGAGTCGAGCCGGTACCGAAGCACCGACGTCACGCTCGAGGAGTAGAGCCACGGACTTCGCAACGCCATGCCGGAGTGGGAGGCGTCAACGATACGGAACCTGACGTCGGCGCGGCCATCGGCGTTCGTGTCGCGCAATGCGATGAGCCCGCCACGCCCGTTCTCACCTCGGACGTGGGTTGTGGTCGCGCTGGAACGGCTCGCGTCTTCGAGCGCGACGTAAACGTCGCCCGTCGGCGTGACGACCATGTGCCGGGCGACACCTACCTCATCGGCAAAGACCGACGCGCAGAATCCAGGCGGCAGCTTGATGTCACCGTCGCCTTGATCGCATTGGGGACTTGAAGCGCTGCGTTCCGCGCTCGCGCCGCACGCGGCGGCGCCAAGCAGCAATACAGCGCAGCTGAACAGTTCACGGACCCGTGCCATGGACGACTCTCCTCAACAGGTCGGCGGATCGCCCGGCGTTCGTGCGGGCCGAGAGCGCCTAAGCCCTTCCGCCCGTTGTCCGACCGATCACCCGAAAGTAAAGATATAGGTCTCGATGCCCGGGTCGAGGAACTCGATCTCGAACTTGCGATCGTCAATTGGCTTCGACTGCCGTATCAGCTGATAGCACCGCTGCTCGGTCGCGGTGCCGTTGCCCTGCGCGTCGACGTCGAGTCCGTGGGCGGCGCCCGGCGGTTGGCCGTCGATGAGCACGCGAAATCGCACCGGAGCTCCGCCGACAGGCGGTCCCATCACGAGATTGAGATCGCGGGCGTGGAAGCGGTTCACTATCCGGCCGTTCGCCTCGTTCAGCGTCGTCGCCTGTCTCCCAATCGTCCAGCTACCGACGAGCGCCCACTCATTGAGTCGTAACGTCGCCGGCGCCGAATAAAGTCGTTTCTGATCCTGAATTGCATCTCCGGGAGATGCGAAGTTCTCCGCGCGTGCGTAACCGACGTAGGTCTCGGGTGACTTCAGGTTGCTCCAATCGGCGGGCGCTTCAACGCCGCGAGGATCGAGCGATACGAGCTCACGATCGAAGCCGGTGAATCCAGCCGCTCCCAGCAAACGTTGAATCTCCCTTTCCTGGCCGTCGTAGTCGCCCTCTCCAAACTGGTGATGACGAACACGGCCCTCGCCATCGACGTAATAGGCGGCCGGCCAATAGTTGTTGTCGAAGCCGTGCCATATCGCATAGTCATTGTCGATTGCGATCGGATAGTCGATCCGCATCGCTTTCACCGCTCGCCGAACGCTATCGAGGTTTTTCTCGAACTCGAGCTCGGGAGTCTGCACGCCGATCACCACCAATCCGTGATCCTTGTACTTCCTGGCCCACGCCTGAACGTAGGGAAGGGTGCGCAGCCAGTTGATGCACGTATAGGTACCAAAGTCGACGAGCACGACTTTTCCTTTCAGTGCTTCAGCTGTGAGCGGCTCTGAGTTCAGCCATCCGTTCGCGCCACGGAGCGAAGACAACTCGCCTTCGCCGGGCAGTTTGCCCGCCGCGCACGCCAGCTGCTCCAATGCTGAGCCGAGCACGCCGAGCCGAGCGCCGGCGATCGTCATGGCCGCGGCGCCGACGAATCGGCGGCGATCGTGGTTGATTGGTTCCCACATGTTTCTCTCTCCATCGGTATTCCTCCGTGAAGGGCCGTCGGGTTCGGTCCCCAATTCGTTCGGGCTCGGTAAAAGATGCGCCGAAGTCGGTAATGGGGCCTATTACACTATGGTATCGCCCCTCCGTTCCATCGGTTCGCGCGATTTTCAGCTTTTGTGTTGACTAGCGTATAGCCGGTAGACATGAATTCAGCGAACATGAAAATTCAGGGAGCCATGAATCAGATGTGCGAATCGGCATTCAGGCCAGCGAGAGAGGAACAATATGTCTGAGGAGATCAATCATGATCGCCGCCGCTTTCTCGGTACTGCAGCGATGACTTTTGCCGCTTCCCAATTCGGCATGGTTGGGCCAGCTGACGCGCAATCCAGCGTGGAAAACGCAAATTTGCCCACGAACAACCGGCGGACGAATACGCCATTGGGCCCCATCAAGCAGATCGATGCCGGTCTCCTGAACGTAGGATACGCCGAAGCCGGCCCCGCCGATGGTCCTGCGGTAATTCTTCTGCACGGCTGGCCCTACGATATCCACGCCTTCGACGAGGTCGTGCCTCAGCTGACTGCCAAGGGCTACCGGGTGATCGTTCCGTATCTGCGCGGCTACGGTACGACGCGCTTTCTGTCGAGCGAGACGTTTCGCAACGGACAGCAATCGGCGCTTGCCGTAGACACCGTCGCCCTGATGGATGCTCTCAAGATTCAGAAGGCGATCCTCGCCGGATTCGACTGGGGCGCACGCACCGCCGACGTCGTGGCGGCGCTATGGCCTGAGCGCGTCAAAGGGTTGGTGTCGGTGAGCGGTTATTTGATCGGCAGCCAGGCAGCCAATCAGGCGCCGCTGCCGCCGGCCGCGGAGCTTCAATGGTGGTACCAGTTTTATTTCGCGACGGATCGAGGCCGCGCCGGTTACGACAAGTACCGGCACGATTTCTCGAAACTGATCTGGCAGATCGCGTCTCCGAAGTGGCGCTTCGACGATGCAACGTTCGATCGCAGCGCGGAGTCCTTCAACAACTCCGATCACGTCAGCATCGTCATCCATAATTACCGCTGGCGCCTTGGCCTGGCGCCGGGCGAGGCAACGTACGACGACCTAGAGAAACGGCTTGCCACTGGCCCCGTGATCTCCGTGCCAACCGTAACACTCGAGGGCGATGCGAACGGTGCGGCCCATCCGGACCCGAGCGGTTACGCAAAGAAATTCTCGGGCAAATACACGCACCGGAACATCACAGGCGGTGTCGGGCACAACCTGCCGCAGGAAGCTCCGCAGGCGTTTGCCGATGCAGTGATCGAAGTCGCCGGATACTGATCGATACGGCGGCGAATCTCAGATGGGCACCGCCGGCGTGAGGTGGAGTGCGGCCGCCATCCGCACCAGATTGGCAAGCGAATTCGCCTTCATCTTCCGCATAGCCTGACCTCGGTGTGCCTTAACCGTGATCTCGCTGATGCCGAGCTCAGCGCCGACCTGTTTGTTCAACATGCCAGCGACCACAAACTTCATTACCTGCCGCTCCCGATGGGTTAGCGACGCGTAACAGTTTCGGAGGGCCTGCATTTGCGCTTCGGAACCAAGGGCGACCCCGCTACGATCGATGGCGTTTCGGACCGCGCTCAACAGCACGTCGTCTCCAAACGGCTTCGTGAGAAACTCGACAGCGCCAGCCTTCATCGCTTTGACTGTCATCGGCACGTCGCCGTAGCCAGTGATGAAGATGATCGGCATCTCAACCCGATCGGCGGCGATGCGCTTCTGCAATTCGAGACCATTGAGGTCCGGAAGATTGACGTCCAGTATCAGGCAGCTTGGAGCAAAGGCTCGAGGCCGGGCAAGGAATTCCTGGGCGGACGCGAACAACTCGGGCTCCCAACCCGCAGACCGGATCAGCAGCTCCAGCGATTCGCGCACTGAGACATCGTCGTCGACTACGAACACAACTGGCGTGGGCATGTCTCAGGCGACTCGAAGCGCGGCGTTCAGCGCTGTAAGCAGAGCGGTATCGCTGAACGGTTTGAACAGGCACTCCACCGCTCCGCGCGCGATCAAGCTTGGGCGGACCTTGTCGTCTTTCTGAGCCGTGATGAAGACGATCGGAATTCGCTGTCCGCGGCGCTGCAGCTCCTCCTGAAGCTCGGGTCCCGACAGACCCGGCATCGCGATGTCGAGGATCAGAATCCTGGTAAGGCGAACGAAATCGGACGCGAGAAACGCTTCGGCCGAGGAGAACACCTGGACCGCAAATCCCATCTCGTTCAACAAGTCCGGCAGCGACTCCCTCACGGACTCATCGTCATCGACGACGGAAACGAGTGAACGCGTGATGGTCACGAAGTTGCTGCCGCAGAGCTTCGGGGAAGCGAAAATGAAAACTTCGCTCCCGGACCGTCATTCGGTTCTGCCCACAAACGGCCGCGATGGCTCTCGATAATTGAACGGCTGACTGATAGCCCGATGCCCATGCCGTCGGTTTTGGTTGTGTAGAACGGAGCGAAGAGGCTTTCGGCATTTTGCGTCTGGAGCCCCGCCCCAACGTCCAGTACGGTCAGACGCACACGACTCTCTTCGTCCAGCTCGGTTCTGATCGTCAACTGCCGGGGTCGATCGTCCACGCCGGCCATCGCGTCTGATGCGTTGCGGAGCAGGTTCAGGACGACCTGCTGGAGCTGGACACGATCACCGTTAACAGGCGGAAGGTCGTCGGCGAGCTCCGACTGAACCATCACGCTGTTGCTCTGCAGCTCACTCAATGACAGCGCGATGACCTCTCGGGTGGCCTCGTTCAGATCCTGCGGCTCCAGCGCGAATTCCTTCTTGCTGAACAGAGCACGCAAGCGTGAGATCACATCAGAAGCGCGGTTGCCGTCGCGAATCGTCCGCCTCGCGGTTTCACGGGCGCCGTCAATGTTCGGGGGATCGACATCCAACATCCGAAGGCACGTACTGGCGTTGGTGATGATGCCCGACAGCGGTTGGTTGACTTCATGTGCGATCGACGCTGTAAGCACCCCGAGGCTCGTCACTTCCGCAACCTTCGTGAGCTCCGATCTGGCCTTCGCGAGAGCCTCTTCCGACATTCGGCGTTGCGTCACGTCCTGTACCGCGCCGATATACTCCAGCCGTCCTTCGGCGTCGCGGCTCCCGTCCGCGATCGCGTTCACATATTTCACGGAACCGTCGGGCATCATTAATCGAAGCGAATATTGGAAATCGGCGCCGCCCGCGCGTGCCCATTTGATGGTTTCGTTCATCATCGGCACGTCTTCCGGATGGACTCGAGCATTGATCCGTTCCATCGTCACAGTGGTACCCGGCTCAAACTCGAAGATGCGATAGAGTTGTTCGGACCATGTGATTTCGTCGGTCGCCACGTTCCAGCAAAAACCGCCCGTCAAGCTGAGGCGTTGACCCTCTGCCAGAAACGCCTCGCTGCGACGCAACTCCTCCTCCGAACGCAGATCCCTGGCCGCTTCAGCCTGCTTGCGCGCCGTGATGTCCTGGAAAGTTACCAGAACCCTGCGCTCGGAATGGCCCGGAAAAGACAAAGGATGTGCGTCAAGAATTAGCGTCCGTTGACCTTTTGGTGTAACGACGTGAGGTACCTCAACGGAATGGAACACATGACTGTAAGCCAGCATCTCTTTGGGCTCATGCAAAAGCGGAAGTTCAAAGGCGCCATTTCCGAGATCGTTGAGTGGGAGGCCTTGAGTCTCCTCGCGAGAGAGCCCGAACATTTTGTAGAAGGCGCGATTGCCCGACTGGATACGCTGATCGGCGTCAAGCACGACGAGAGGATCGCCGACCGCGTTGATGATCGCCTTTGTGCATTCGCGTTCGTAGATGGCGTGATCGAGGCTGGCGCGGAAAGCAGACACATCTGTGAACGTCAGCACCGTGCCGTTGACCTGGCCATCTCCTTTTGTGTAGAGAGATATCCGAACGACGAACCACTTGTCACCGTCGCGGAAATCGACCCGACAGTCCAACCGACTATTGATGACCTGGCTGCACTGCTGTTCCAGGCGGGGAAAGCCAGCGAGTACCGAGATGTCGCCGGGCGCCCGACCGATGTCCGATGGCGAGAGGCCGAGCAGATCTGCTGCCGCCTTGTTGAAGTAAGCGATCATGAAGTCGCGTCGCACCACGACGATGGGAACTGCAACGGTATCAAGGATGTTGATCAGATCCGTCGTAGCCGTGCTTGCGGCCCGGTCGTCGCCATTGAACCCTTGAAGACCAGGCCAGCCTTCATCGAGCCCTACGCGTTGCGCTCTCATGTGAGAGCCTGTGAAGCGTTGTACAGCGTGCGGCTCCGTTGCAGAACGGGATCGGCAACGGTTGGGAACACCTGACGCAATGCCAGCAGCAACGCTTGGGCACGAGGCATGTGGAATGGTTGCTGATAATCGGAGAGCAGCCGGTTCTCAAGCTCACGCGCCTCGGCAGCGCCGACCGTTTCGCGGAGTGCATCGGCTACGGCGCCTTCCAGCCGAGCGTAGTCCTCCACCGGGATAAGATGAGAGTGATTAGTCCCGAGCCTGGGCAGCATGTGCGTATGAATTTCGCCGTCGAAGTTGTCCATCACGAACGAGCAGAAGAGCGCGATCTCACGCTCTCTGCCGATCTGATCGAACAAGTCCTCGAGAGCCATGCTGGCGGCGACGTCCCCCCGCTCCCACAGGACATTCACCATTTCTCCCCACCAACGCACTTTTTTGTAGCGCCCTCCACCGTGCGCCTGTTCGATAACCTCCCCGGCGAGGCCGAGGAACACGGGCGAATCCGGCATACCGTCCCGTATGAAGCGGGGAAGAAACTGATCCGCGTCAACCACCGTCAGCTGTCCGCGTTCGCGTGCAGCTTCCACATCTACACCCTCGGCCTCGAGACGCGGTCGGAAGGCGTTCCAGTGAGTGAGCGTTGGCACCAGGATGAGGCCCTCTCCGTTCGCGAGGGCAGCGCCGGCGAATCGACATACGGCGCGGTTGAGAAAATCCTGGTCCTGATACAACTGCACGATGTGCTCGTG
>DATHHC010000193.1:0-15654 GCA_035317285.1 Gemmatimonadaceae bacterium
GGTGAGGAGGCTTGGCCGACTCAGATTCTAGGCTCCGGCCTGCCGCCCCTGAGTCCCCAGAGCACCGCTCGCGACCAGCTATGGGGACCAACCGCTGAAGATCGCGACTGGTGTCGAAAGCGCTTCGATGAGCTTCGCTACGACGGAGTCTTTACGCCGCCGAGCACACGGGGCTCGCTCATCATTCCTTCGAACGTTGGGGGAGCGCACTGGGGCGGAGTCGCCTTCGATCCGGCCAACGACGTCGTAGTGGTTCCCACCAATCGCATTGGTGCGGTCATCACTCTCATTCCGCGCGCCACGTTCGAGGCGATGCGCGGGCGCACGACCGTCGGTGAGCGCATCGGGACCGAGTATGCCGCGATGAATGGCACTCCGTTCGTGCTCAAGCGAGAGCTGTTTCTCGCCCAGTCTGGAGCGCCGTGCACGCCACCGCCGTTCGGCGCACTCGTCGCCGTGAGTCTGCGCACGCGCCAGATCGTCTGGAACGTCCCGTTGGGGACATCCGAAGGTCTCGAGAAGATCGGCATTCACGTGCCGCCGGACATCCCCGGGGCGATCAATCTGGGTGGTCCGATTACAACCGCCGGCGGCTTGGTATTCATTGGAGGGGCGACCGATCGCTATTTCCGGGCGTTCGACCTGAAGAACGGCCACGAGCTCTGGAAGGTGGCGCTCCCCGCCGGAGGTAAAGCCACCCCAATGACTTACCTCGGATCTGATGGCCGCCAGTACGTGGTCATCGCGGCCGGTGGCGACGGCAAGGCCTGGGGCTGGAGCGACGAGGTGATCGCGTTTGCCCTTCCGCGCCCCGCGCGCTGATATTCTTCATGTAGTTCTCGCGAAGGGCATCAAGCCCTCAAGCCGCTTCCCTCTTCCCGCTTTCTATGACCTTCGAAAAAAGCATCCGCCGCCTGGACGAGATCATGGCCGCCCTTGAAGGTGAACAGGTTGGCCTCGATGCATCGCTCAAGCTGTTCGAAGAGGGAGTTGATCTACTACGCGCCGCCTCGGCCGAGCTCGACAAGGCGGAGACGAAAGTGCAGATGCTCCTCGAAAAGTCCGATGGCGGCTTCGAGTTACGGGAGATGGATCTCTAGATAGGTGTCGCTTCGCTTCGAAGAGGATCGGGAGGGAATCGAAGGGCGCCTCGACGAGATTTGCGCCGGCTACCTCTCGGGTCTGCCGGTCGAGATAGCGGATGCCATCCGGTACGGGCTCAAAAGCCCGGGAAAAAGAGTCCGTCCTCTCCTGCTTCTGTTTGCCTATCGCGCGGCAGGAGGCAGCAAAGACGCGAGCCTGCTGGCGTGTGCGCCCGAAGTGATTCACTCGTACTCCCTCATGCACGACGACCTGCCCTGCATGGACGACGACGACATGCGCCGTGGTCAGCCGACCGTGCACAAAGTCTATGGCTCGAGGACCGCGATACTCGGCGGCGTTGCCATGATTCCACTCGCCGTCAGAGTGGTGCGGGACTCCGCGCACGGGATGCGACTGCCGCCGGAAGTCGGGGCTCGGCTCCTCGAGACGCTGCTGGAGGCCGGCGGTGCGCGCGGGATGATTGGAGGCCAGCTCCGCGATCTGGCCGGAGAGGGATCGTCGCTATCGCTGGAAGAGCGTCAGGAAATTCACTCCGCCAAGACGGCTGCATTGATCGTCGCGTCGGTGAAGATGGGTGGTATCGCAGCGGGGGCAGGCGAAGCACAGATTGTCGCGCTGGAGCACTATGGTCGCGCGATCGGACTTGCGTTCCAGATCATGGACGATGTTCTCGATGTGACATCGACGTCGAGTGCCCTTGGCAAGACACCGGGCAGGGACGCCGCGCTTGGGAAAAGCACTTATCCCGCGTTGCTTGGCGTCGAGGGCGCCCACCAGAGGGCGCAGGCTCTCATTGGGGACGGGCTGGAGAGCCTCGCGGAGCAGAAGCTGCTGACGCAGGAGCTTTCACAAGTTGCTAATTTCATGGTAACCCGTACGTCCTGACGACACCCCCGACATGTCAATCCTCGACCGTATCCACTCCCCCGCGGATCTCAAGCCGATGACGCGCGATGAGCTGCGCGCCGTCTCCGAAGAGATGCGTGGCCGTCTCATCGAGACCTGCTCGCGGACGGGGGGGCACATTGGAGCCGGACTCGGCGTGGTCGAGCTGACTGTGGCGCTCCACGCGGTCTTCGATGCGCCGCGGGACCGGATCGTGTGGGATGTCGGGCATCAGGGCTACCCGCACAAGTTTCTCACCGGCCGCGCTGACAAATTCGAGACGCTGCGCCAGGAGAACGGGCTCTCCGGATTTCTCAAGCGAACCGAGAGTGAGTACGACGCCTTCGGCGCGGGACACGCTGGGACAGCGATATCCGCGGGTTACGGGATGGCGGTCGCCCGCGACTTGAATGGGGAGGATTTCAAGGTCGTATCCATCCTCGGCGATGGTGCGCTCACCTGCGGGCTGTCGTACGAAGGTCTCAACAACGCCGGCGCATCGTCGCGCGATTTCATCGTCATTCTCAACGACAACGAGATGTCGATCGCGCCGAACGTGGGCGCGATGTCGAAGTATCTGACGTCGATTCAGCGGAACCCACTTTATAACCGCGTCCGCTCCGCAATCGGAGCTGTGATCGATGCGGCACCAGGGCCTCTGGCAGGAGTAGGCACACTGGTGAGGAAGTGGGAGGAGAGCGTGAAGACGTTCTTTACTCCCGGCGTTCTCTTCGAAGAGCTGGGTTTTCGCTACTTCGGTCCGATCGACGGTCACGACATCGATGCATTGATGGATACTTTCGCGGCTGTGCGAGACATGGGCGGACCGCGTCTCATTCACTGCATCACCCAGAAAGGGAAAGGCTTTCCTGCCGGCGAGCACATCGAGAAGTGGCACGCTCTTCCGCCGGGCCACGATCCGGCAACCGGAAAGCAGCGCAAGGTTTCCGCGGCGAACTCAGCCTACACGGCGGCGTTCGGGCAAGGTCTGGTCGAGCTGGCGAAGGAGAATCAACGTGTCGTCGCAATCACCGGGGCGATGCCGAGTGGTACTGGAACGGGCGCGTTCGCGAAGGCGTACCCGGAACGGTTCTTCGATGTTGGAATTGCCGAAGGACATGCGGTGACGTTCGCGGCGGGTCTCGCGACCGGCGGAATCAGGCCGGTGTGCGCCATCTACTCGACGTTTCTCCAGCGCGCGTACGACAATGTGATTCACGACGTCGCCATCCAGCACCTTCCGGTCGTCTTCGCGATGGATCGAGCAGGCGTGGTTGGTGAAGACGGCCCGACCCACATGGGCCTCTATGACATCGCCTACATGCTCGCAGTTCCCGGAATGGTCGTGACCGCGCCGAAGAACGGCCGGGAGATGATCGCTCTGCTTCGGAGCGGACTCGAGTACGACAAGGGCCCGTTCTGCCTGAGGTATCCGCGCGACGCCACGCCCGATACGGTTCCACCGGCGCGGGAGATCGAGGCAATTCCGCACGCAACCTGGGAAGTTCTTCGTCGCCGCCCCAATGCCGGACGCGATGCCGACACGGCTGTCGCTATACTCGCGGTGGGGGCCATGGTGTTTCCAGCACTCGCAGCCGCGGACATCCTCGCGGACAGCGGGGTGAGCGTGACGGTCGTGAACTGCCGGTATCTCAAGCCGCACGACGAAAAGGTCCTGGCCGAGATCGTCGGCGACCACCGCAACATTCTGGTGGTCGAGGAAGGAACCGTCGTGAATGGCTTTGGATCGCACATGGCTGCGGTGATCGCGGAGATGGATTCCTCGGTGAGAGTCATAACGCATGGAGTGCCCGACGACTTCGTGGATCAGGCGCCGCGTGTGAAGCAGCTCGCGAGCGTCGGTCTCGACGCGCGAGGGATCGCGCAGCGCGCGAGCGATGCGTTCGCATTGGAGAGCTCGCGGGGCGCCCACCTTCGCGCCGTCTGATGCGCCTTGGCGTCATCGGACATCAGGGATACGATGAGCTGCCCGAAATTCTGCGGACGCTCTTCCGCGTCGCGCCCGCGCTCGGGATCGACGCGCTGCTCGAGCAAGGCCTTCACGAGATAGCAGGGAAGGGAGCGCGCCTCGAGGATCCGCAGCAGCTCGACGCGCTGGTGACGTTGGGCGGCGACGGAACTCTGCTGCGCGGCGCCCGCTATCTCGACGGACGCGACATCCCGATACTCGGGGTGAATCTCGGACGTCTCGGCTTTCTCACGAGCTGCCAGAGTAGCGACTTCGAGCCCGCGCTCAAGAATCTGGCGAGCGGCGACTACGTTGCTCAGCCACGCATGGCGCTCAGTGCCCGGGCGATCGATCCAGACGGCGTAGCGCGCAAACAGTGGCGTGCGCTCAATGATTTCGTTCTCCACAAGGGGGGCTTTGCCCGGGTCGTCAGACTCAACGTCTTCGTGGACGACGAAAGCATTGGCACCTACGCGTGCGATGGCGTCGTGATTTCTACGCCGACGGGGTCGACGGGGTATAGTCTCTCCGCTGGAGGACCAGTGGTTGTGCCAACGGTGGAATCGATCATCATCACACCCATCTCTCCGCACACGCTCGCGGTTCGCTCCCTCGTGATCCCGGCCGATTCCGAGGTGACGGTGGAAGCAAACGAGACTCCCACAGAACTTCTGGTTACGGTCGATGGGCAGGTGGGGACAAGCTTCGTCAAGGGTGAAAAGCTCAAGGTGAGAAAGGCCGACAATCCCGTTCGCATCGTCCGCTTTCCCGGCGCGACGTTCTTCGAGCGAATGCGCGTCAAACTCGGTTGGGGCGGATTGCCCGACCGCGACTAGCCTTACGATGCTGACAGAGCTGCGCATCCGGAATTTCGCGATCATCGAGCAGGTAACGCTTCCGCTCGGTGAGGGGTTCAACGTCCTCTCTGGTGAGACTGGCGCCGGAAAGTCGATCATCGTCGGAGCGCTGGGACTCCTGCTCGGCGAGAGGGCGAGCGCGGATCTGATTCGCTCCGGCGCGGAAAAGGCGACCGTTGAAGGCGTGTTCGACGTTGCCAACGTGAAAGGAATTGCCGCCCTCGCCGACGAGCGGGGGATCGAAGTCGAGGACGACACGCTCGTCCTCAAGCGCGAGATCGCGGCTAACGGCCGCGGCCGCGCGTGGATCAACGGCACGACCGTGAGTGCAACGGTGCTCGCGGAGATAGGTCGTCAGCTCGTGAATCTGCACGGACAGCACGATGCGCAGACGCTCCTCGACGGAGAATCACAGCGACGGATCCTGGACGCGTTTGGCGGAGCCGAGACGCAGGCAGGCCTTGTCCGCGACACGTATGCAGAGCTTTCTGGCGTGCGCCGCGAGATCTCGAGTCTGACGTCGCGTCGCGCCGAAGCGGAGAAGCGAGCCGACTATCTGAGGCACGTCGCGAAGGAGATCGAGGATGCGCGCCTATCACCCGGCGAAGACACCAGGCTGGAGGACGAGGCACGCGTGCTGGAAAACGCCGACGAGCTCCGCACGCTGGCGAGCAGTCTGAGCGAGCTACTCTCCGGCGAAGATGCGAGCGTGCTGAGCCAGCTCGGCGCCGCACAGCGTCCGCTGACGGCGATTGAGCGCATCGATTCCTCGGCGGCGCGGATGCAGGAGTTGTTCGATGCTGGTTTCTACGCGCTGCAGGAGCTGGCGCGAAGCGTCGAGGACTACGCGGGCTCGGTGGACCTCGATCCCGCGCGGCTGGGCGACGTGAGGCAGCGTCGCGATCGATTGTTCGGGTTGCTGAAGAAGTATGGCCCGACGCTCGACAACGTGATCGAGGCTGGGCGGTCCGCGCGTTCCGAGCTGGATCTGATCGACACGGCGCAGTTCGATCTCGCCAATCTTACGGCGCGTGAAACGGACGCTCGCCGCCGCCTGTCCGCGGCGGCCGAACAGCTTTCCGAGATGCGCCTCTCCGCGGCGAAGAAGCTCGCGAAGGCCGTCGACGCGCTGCTGCCGCCGCTGGGAATGCCCGACGGCCATTTCTCGGTGTCGTTGATCGCGCGCGACGAGTCCACGGCGGAGGGCGCCGAGGACGTCGAATTCCGCGTCGCGCTCAACGTCGGGCACGAGGATCGCCCCCTCGCCCGCGTTGCGTCCGGCGGCGAGCTATCCCGCGTAATGCTCGCGCTCAAGACGATTCTCGCGCGCGTCGATCGGGTTCCAACTTTGATATTCGACGAAGTCGACGCCGGGATCGGTGGGCGCGTGGGACTTCAGGTCGGTGACACGCTTCGGCGCGTGGCGAAGGAGCACCAGGTATTCGCGATCTCGCATCTCCCGCAGATCGCCGCTCGCGCGCACCACCATATCGTGGTGGCCAAGGGTGCGAAGGGCGGGGTCACGACCGCCGACATCACGGTGCTCTCGGGGACGAATCGAGTGAATGAGATTGCGCGAATGCTTGGCGGGGATCCCGAGAGCAAGGTCAGTCGGGCGCACGCGAAGGAATTGTTGGAGAGCGCGGCGGCACCTGGCTGAGCTATCACCAGGCTAGGAACTGAAAACTGCAAACTGAACAGGCCAGCTACCTCCCAAATATCCGAGCGTAGAGCCTTAATTGAATTTGATCGGAGAAGAACTTCGGCTGATTACCGCCGGTGCCCCTGACTGTCTGCCAGTGAAGGTACTGAACCTCGAACGGGATCTTCGACTTTCCGAGATCGACCGAGTACAGGTTGGAGAACGAAATGCCGCCGCCGGCCCTGTGCTCCGTCTGCGCGGTTTCGAGGTCGAGCGTCGCCGCATCGATGGTGATGTCGCCGAACCCTGTTGTGGCGGCGGGTATCGTAAAGGTTCCGGTGTAGTCGTCCGCCTTCTTGTTCCGGTACATGTACCAGCCGGACAGCGCCAGATAATTGTTGACGACGATGCGCGGCGCCGTCTCGAACTCCAGCGTAGTGCCAAGTTGCCGGTGCACACGCTGTCTGCGGTAGAGCGGAGCGAGCTCCTCATTGGGGAGGTCGAGGATGCGCACGTCCTGGTCGTCAGCGAACGGCTTGTTGAAGCGGACAATGAACGACTCCCAGAAGTGACTGCCGAGCAGAACATCGCCGAACCATCGGCCTTCGACCGTCTTCGCTTTTCGACCGGTGCCGATATCGATGAAGTTGTCGGGCGATTCGATCTGAGCGGTCGGCAGGCGGTAGGCCACTCCGACTGCTGTGCGGAAGTTCATTCCATGCGGTGACATTCTCGCCGTGGTACTGCGGCCGAACGAATCGAACACCGAGAATTTGGCGCCGATGTCGATGTCGCCGAGATGTGATTTGCTGACACTCTCGAGCGGGTCGGCCGCAATCCCGAACTGCGGGTCGGTCAGAATCTGCTGAGCGTCCAGAACGGTGAGTCGGTTCTGGGACGCAAAGGGACCGTTCGTCGTGATTGGATTGCCGGCACCCAGAAAGCTGCTGTAGAGCGCCTTGAATGCCTGGACGCGCGCTTCGATCGCCAACTGCGCATCGGTGCCGACGATCGGAACGAAGGGCGACGTGATGTAAACCCCGCCCCTCGGGTTGAACGTGCCGCCAACCGGACCGACTGCGCCGCCCGCAAACGCCCTCGAGTTATCGATCAGCGACTGGGCGTTCGCCTGATTGGCAAGCAGCGCCGGGCATGACGGAGACGCTCCCGGGTTCGCGTTGCACGCGGCGATCGAGCCTTCGAGGGTGGCGGCCGCAGTGATGAACTGCGTGTACATGGTCGTGTTCTGGGTCTCCGCCGCCGGAAAAGCAAATCCAGGATTGAACCCGAGGTTGCCCTGGTTTGCAGTGTTGACCTTGAACTGCGCCGATGACAGTGTGGTGACGTACGGAACCTGGATGCCGATCGAGATCCGCTTCGAGATTCCGGCCTCCAGGACGAAGGGGTACGCGGTGACGCGATCGCGCAGATTCACCACCGTGTTGCCGAGCGTCGCAAACCAGGTGGGATTGCCCGTCAGCAGCTGTAGACCGGATTGCAGCTGCGCGAGATTCGGGAATTGCTTCACGCCAATCGTATCGACTGAGAAGTCGATGCCGAGCGGTTCCAGCGCGTCGTCGGGACGTCCGGGAGTGCCCACGCCGTAGCGCTCATTGAACCAGGACCAATTCCCGATCGTCCGCAATCGGAGGACGCCTTGGGGAAGCACCAGGGCGTCGTCCCCAACGCCAAGCACGCGCTGGGCGCCTGCCGGATTGGCGAAAACCGCAATGAATCCCAGAGCTACAGTGGAAACGCTGACCAAAAGACGCCGCATCGGTTCTCCAAACGTGTAAACAGGCACGAGGGCGTTTCGTCCAGGCGAGAGACGCACGCCGCCGGGGAGTTTACCTTTCCGCGCGAAGCTTTGCCAACTTGAAATTGCCGGCGTCTTCGTGACGCACCGCCGCTTGTTGGCGTCGTTTTTCGCCGGTAGCTTTGTCACAGTTTGCGGGAATAGCTCAGTTGGTAGAGCACAACCTTGCCAAGGTTGGGGTCGCGGGTTCGAGTCCCGTTTCCCGCTTCGTTTCTCTTCGGGGTCAGTGCCACCTGTCCGCGCTGGCTCGTCCTTCTCCGCTCGGGTGGCGAAACCGGTAGACGCGAGGGACTTAAAATCCCTTGGGATAAGATCCCATGCGGGTTCGATCCCCGCCCCGAGCATCGAGGTCCACATTCGTCCTGAAGCATCGTGAGCGCAGCGACAGCAATGAAGTTCGCGCCCAGAAGAATTGAGCGCGTGCTGCTGATCGTGAATCCGGCGTCACGACGGGGCGCGCGGCTCCATCCGAAGGTGCTCGAGGCATTTGCCGACGCCGGAGTCGCTTGCGACTTCTTGCCGACCGAGGCGCCTGGTCACGCTGCGGCTCTCGCCAAGACACACGCGCGCCAATACGACGCAGTGTTCACGCTCGGTGGCGACGGAACCGTCATGGAGGTGCTCGGCGCTCTCGCGCACCAGGGGCCGCCCGTCGGAATTCTCGCCGGCGGCACGGCGAACGTCGTCGCGCGGACGTTCGGCATTCCATTGAACCCAGCGCGCGCGGTGCCGATGTTGCTCCACGGCGCCGAGGCGAGGATCGATCTGGGCCGGCTTGGCGATGGGCGTCGCTTTGCAATTGGCGTGGGGGTCGGGCTGGATGCAACGATGATGGCCGAGGCACCGGCACGATTGAAGAAGCGCTTCGGCTTCATGGCCTACGTTGTCGGCGGCTACAAGGCCATTCTTCGGAATCAGAAATTCAAGCTCCGGCTGACCGTCGATGGAACGGTCTTCGAACGCAGCGCATCAGCGGTACTCGTCGCGAACCTCGGGGCGGTGCTCAATGATCTCGTCGTGTTCGGCGACGGCATTGTTCACGACGACGGACTGCTCAACGCGTGCGTCTTCTCGCCCGACAGTTTTTGGGATGCCATCAGGATCCTCTGGAGGATGGTGCGAAAGGATTTCAGTCCCGATCCCAGCATGTTTTACAAATCGGGGCGGGAATTCCGCATCGAGACGACACCCGAGATGCCAGCTCAGGCCGATGGCGAGCTGCTCAAGCCCGGAACTTCCGTGTCGGTTTCCGTCGATCCACTTGCCGCCTGCATCCTCATTCCGAAGAAACGGTAGACCCGCGGCTTCGGCAGATGTGGCTTGACCGCGGTTTCGTGGGTGCTTTTCGAAATCGGTGGAACACAGGAGGCGTTCGGCGGGCGACAACGGCTCCCCTCCGATTTCCCGTTGGCCCGGACCATGCGTCGGACGAACAGACTCGTGAAAAACATCTTGCTTGCGCTACCCGAGAGAGAGGTGATGTCCGTCGTTTCACGGAACCCCTCTCGACACCGTTCAACTAGCGCAGCGCGCTCGCTCACTCGCGCGTCGCTGTGCATCCTGTCTCTCGCCGGCGTGGTCGCATGCCGCCACCGGGTGTCGCTCGAGGAGCTGCCCCCGGACCAAATCGAGACCACGCTATTCCTCATAGGGGACGCGGGTGAGCCAGATCCGCGAAATGTCGGGTTGCCGCTCGACTCTCTTACGGCGCAGGCGTCGGTCGCGCCGGAACGCACGATGATCGTGTTCCTCGGCGACAACGTCTATCCGGGGGGCATTCCGGAAGAAGGCGCCGCGGAGTGGGCAGATGCGCGGCGCAGACTCGAGGCGCAGGTAAGATCGATTCCTCCGGGCGTGCGCGGAATCTTCCTTCCGGGCAATCACGACTGGGCCGACGAAACCGCATTCGGGCTCTACTCGATTCGCTTGCAGGAGAGGATGATTGCCTCGCTGGCACAGGGTCGCAACGTGCGTATGTTGCCCGGCAACGGATGCCCCGGCCCCGTTTCAATCGATGTCGGACGACTTCGATTTGTCGCCATCGATACCCAGTGGTGGCTGCACAGCTTCATCGTCCGCGACAGCAGCTCACACTGTCCGACCGGCACGATGGCGTCGGTGACTGAAGCTTTGCGCGAGCAGGTCCGGCCACCGGGGCAGGGGCGAGTGGTATTCGTCGGTGGTCATCATCCTCTAATGACCGGCGGACTCCACGGTGGTTACTGCGGTGCGACCGGTCCGTTTCGCCGCTTTGGTGGACGCAGCCAGGACATCATTTCTTCGGCGAACCGCACGATGCGTGACTCTATTCGCGCCGCATTCGCCGGACACCCGCCGCTGGTAGCAGTTGGCGGTCACGACCATACGCTTCAGGTTCTGCGTGGTGGGCTAAACCTCGACTACATTCTCGTCAGCGGCGCCGGGTCTGCATCCAAAACGGAGTGCGCCGTGCGGCTGCGCGAGAGCTACTACGTCAGCCAGCACCGGGCCGGGTTCATGCGCGTTGACATCATGAAAGGGAAGGGAGTCCTCCTTCGCGTATTCCATTATCCGGCAGGTCCCGCTGGCCCGCTCACCTTCTCGCGCTGGCTGGAGGTTCGTTGACTACGCCATCTCGCAGGAATCCCGCGGCGATAGCCGCAAGAGCCCTGGCCGGCGCGCTCATGTTTGCGGGTGCGATGACGCCCGCGGGTGCCGCAAATGCACAAACGGCGCAGGTCTTTCCCGTGAGGGGAGAAGAAGTGACCCCGATCGGCGCGCTTCCGCCGATAGCCCTGCCGATGCCCGCGAGCCGCGATCAGAACTACTGGGGACTTCGACTTCAGTATGGACAGCGGCGAGAGCGTGGCGGACCGGAAGACCTAATGGCCATCGCCGGCGGTATCGACTACCAGCTTCGCGGCGGATCGATCTTCGGCCTCACCGGCGGCCACCAGTGGCGGCAGAACTGTCAGGCCGCAACGGGCGATTGCGGCCACAACCTTTTTGGCGCCCGTGCGCGCTTCAATCTCGTCACCGGTGGGCCGACCATTTCCTCATTCCTCGGCGATGAGTCCGCCACGACCACCATCGGCACCGAGGTCGGCTTCGGATATGCGCCCAAAGTGGCGCCCGGCGCCAACGCGTGCACACTCGATGTTGGCGCGCCCTTGTCGATCTCGATGCTCGAGCGCATCCGCCTCGTCACATTCGTCACACCCGGCTTCGTATGGGATCTCAACTGTTCCAACGACAACACGAGCAACCGCAGCTTTTTCACGGGGTTTGGATTCGGCGTACAGCAGCTCTTTGTCCGCGGGCTCGATGTTCACTTCGGGGCGCAACGGATATTCCGTGGCTCCACAGGCTTGCAGTACGGCGTAAGCATCAGCTGGGTACGACTCCCATGATGGGTAGCGACAGATGAAGCTCGCGTCCTGCCTTAAGCTCGTCGCAATGCTGACGCTCGCGGCTGGTTACGCTCGAGGTCAGGAGACGGGCACCGAGCTGCCGGTTACACCGAACACCAATCTGTTCCTGAAGATCGAGAAAGTAATAATCAAGGCTCACACTGTGTTCGGATCGCCGTTGCATCTAGTCATCGACGGCGTTGGGCCCGGCGGCGGATATGGAGCGGGGTTGGGCTACACTTCGCCAGGCAACGGGCCGTGGAGTCTGCGTGCAAAAACCGTCTACACGTGGAACAACTACTGGTCGGCGGAAGGAAGCGCGGGATACAAGAACCGGCGCTCGCAGGTCGAAGCATTCGCCCGCACGCGTGGAATGTACCGCCTCGATTATTTTGGCATCGGTCCGGAGAGTCAGCGGTTCAACCGCACCTTCTACGCTTATAGGGATCCCGTCATCGGAACGGATGGCAAGTTTCGCGTTACTCCATGGCTCGCACTCGGCGGCCGTGTCGAGGAGATCTGGCCCTATGCGCACTCGGGCAAGCGATCACCGACCATCGAAGTGCTGTTCTTTCCAAACGGCGCACCGGGTCTGTTTGCCCCGACGCGGTACGGACGCTATCAGGGGTCGCTTGACATCCACATTCCCGGCGGCGCCGGTGACGCCTTCTATCAAGGCACCAAAACCCGCGCGACGTACGCGGTTTACGACGAGCAGGCCACGGACCAATTCAATTTCAAGCGGGTCGATCTCGAGGCGCAGCAGGTCTTCGCAGGCTTTGGCGCACAGCACCGCCTGACCTTGAGTGGCTGGGCGTCATCCTTGACGCCCGGGTCGGGCAGCGAGGTTCCGTTCTCGCTCATGCCGACCCTCGGCGGAACATCAGAGATCCGCAGTGTGCACGATGACCGGCTCGGCTCAGACGGAACTCAGGCGACGCTACGCGGTTTCCGTAACCTTCGTTTCAGAGACCGGAATCTGCTGCTGCTGCAGGCCGAGTATCGTGTACCGCTCTGGAAACCCGTTGATGTGACGGTGTTCGCTGACGCGGGCAAGGTGGCACCCGTGCGATCAGATCTCGACCTGACCAATCTCCGACGCGACTTCGGTTTCAGCGCGAGCATGATGAAGGGATGGGATACCGCGGCGAGGATAGACGTCGCTTTCGGAAGTGGCGAGGGTGCCCGCGTTTATCTCACGATCGGGAACCTGAACCCATGACGCCTCTTCGCCGCGTCGTTCCGCTGTTCATTCTCGCGGTCGCGTGCTCGCCCAGCGTGCGGCCGACGGTCGATCCCGTCCGGTTGTCGCAGCTTTGGGAGTCGCCGACGGATCTCGAGAGCCGCGATCTGTTCTGGGGATCGGGCGGAAAGAAAAACGCGCCTGATCCCAATGAGCTGTACGAATTCAAGGAAGAGAAAGCGGTCGGCACCCAGCCGGGCTACGACGTCAAGGACTCGAAGGGTCGCGAATGGAGCACCAAACTCGGACCGGAAGCGAAGCCGGAGGTTGCGCTCTCCCGACTGGTTTGGGCAATCGGCTATCGCCAGCCGAGCGTGTACTACCTGCCGCACTGGACCTTGGTGCGAGATGGAAAGAAGATCCCGCAGGCGGGCGCCCGATTCCGTCTCGACGATACGAAGAAACTCGAGGAGTGGCCGTGGCGAAAGAATCCGTTTCTCAACACCCAGGAGCTCGAGGGGTTGTGGGTCTTCATGGTGATGACCAACAACTGGGACATCAAGCCCCAGCAGAATGCGTTGTATCGAATGAAGGGCGACGCTCCAGGTCCGAAGGAGCAGTACGTCGTGAAGGACCTGGGCGCATCGCTGGGACGGACGGCATGGCCCGTCGGCGGCACGAAGGGCGATCCCGCAGGATTCGAAGAGGAGCCTTTCATTCTGAGCGTCGAGGGCAATCGCGTTCACTTCGCTTACAAGGGAGGCTGGCTCGAGCCGCAGCTCTTGCGTAGCGTGACCCCCGCCGACGTGCGGTGGACATCTCAGCTGATGGCTCGAATCACCCCGAAGCAATGGAGCGACGCGTTCCGAGCTGCCAGCTTCAGCGAGGCGGAAGGCGCCAGGTTTACGGCGCGTCTCAAGCAAAAGATCGCCGAGGGGCTCAAGCTCGACGGGTACTAGGGCACCGCCCGATTCCGGGCACAGGTTTCGCTTCTCTTTCCCCTGCTTATACGAGAATCTGATGGGAGACAGCGTGGAAACCGGAACTGCATTCCTCAAGAGCCAGATCGATAACACCCTAGCGCAGCACAGGGCCTTTCTCAACGCGCTCGAGGACCACGAGGAACGGGCCAACGATCCACGTTTCAGCGACCTGTGCGCGCGCCATATTCCCCACCTGCGCGGACACCATCGGATGCTCGAGGAATACCAGTCCCAGCTTGGAGATGACGACCATGTCGCGGAAGCAATGGCCGGTGCCGTAGTGGTGGTGCGACCTCTCGCCGACGCGGCGCGCGAGAGCGACTACCTTCGGCTCGTCGGTGACATCGTGTTGGCGCGTCAATCCGAGGACGCGTTCAAAACCTTCCGCGAAGCTGGGAAAATGATGGGCAACCGGACGCTCCAGGAGATCGGAGACATTGGCGAACGCCGCCACGACGCCTTCGTCAAAGAGGCCAACAGGCTCGCTCAGCACATGTTCGTGGAGCGCGCCCAGGGAATCGACGGCGCCGAGCGTCGTCCGCGCTCCAGCGACCTCGAAGCAACGATCTGAGCGCGATCACCGCGGCCATCGCGGCGGTAATGCCGCGTCGCATCGCCCTGACACCGTCAACCCGCGGCGCTAACTTCTCCCCATGACCGACGTCGTATCACTCGCCGCGGAGCTGGTTGCGATTCAGTCGACGACGGGCTCCGAGGGGCCGGTCGTTGACTACGTGTCGCGCTGGCTGGTCGCGCGCGGCTGGAACGTAACTCTCCAGGAAGTCACTCGCGGAAGGGCGAACATCTGGGGGTCGAGATCGGGAGGCGATGGAGGCGTCACCTTCTCAACACATCTCGATACCGTTCCGCCATTCGTTCCGCCGCGTCTCGAAGGAACGCGCCTGTTTGGCCGTGGCTCATCCGACGCGAAAGGAATCGCCGCGGCGATGATGCTCGCGGCTGACCGCCTCGCCACCGACGGCGAGAAACGCGTGGGCGTGCTCTTCGTCGTCGGCGAGGAAAAGGGGTCCGACGGTGCGCGCGCCGCGAACAACCTTCGCGCGAAGAGTCGCTTCCTGATCAACGGCGAGCCAACGGAGAGCAAGCTGGCCAGTGGCGCCAAGGGCTCTCTGCGTGCGACGATCCGCACCCGCGGTCGAGAGGCGCATTCCGCCTACCCGCACCTTGGGCGCTCAGCAATCGAGCCGCTGATCGAGCTCTTGCCGACACTGAGGAAACTTCCGCTGCCAAAGGATCCAGTGCTGGGCGAAACCACTGTCAACATTGGAACAATCAAGGGCGGCACCGAGGCCAACATCATTCCCGCGCACGCGGAATCGGAGATCATGTTCCGCCTTGTTGGCGACGTCGAGCCGATCAAGAAAATGGTGCTCGATTGGGCAAAGGGTCACGCGGACGTGGAGTTCGGCTCGCACATTCCGGCGCAACGATTCGCGACGGTGCCCGGGTTCGAGACAGGAACTGTCGCGTACACGTCGGATATTCCACTTCTCTCGAGCTGGGGCGAACCCCTGCTGTTCGGGCCCGGCTCGATTCACGTCGCTCACACACCGGACGAGTACATTGACGTCGAAGCGCTGAGAGCGAGCGTCGAGACGTACGAGAAACTCGCCAAGACGCTTCTCGCCAGATGACGCCGCCGCCGATTCCAGGGAAGCGCAAGAGCAAGTGGCCCGTCGCAGTGCTCGGCGCCACCGGCGCGGTCGGGCAGATGTTCGTGCGGCTCCTCGCCGATCATCCGTGGTTCGAGATCGCGGAGCTGGCGGCGTCGGAGCGATCGGCCGGGAAAAAATACGGCGAGGCGA
>DATHHC010000194.1:0-4994 GCA_035317285.1 Gemmatimonadaceae bacterium
CGCCCGAGCAGGCCGCGGACCTCATCCATCCCTATGTCCGTTCGCGCGGTGCCAACTACTACATACCTACCTCTGGCATCTCGGCGATTACCGTGCGAGGTAACGCCACTGAGCTGGCGAAAGCGAGAAGTCAGATCGAGCATTTCGAACAAGACCCTGGAGCCGCCTGTCGTCATACTCTCGGGTCTACTCTGAAGATGCTTCAGGATGAAATCTCGGCTGCCCAGAAGGGTACCGGTACGGGCGCGGGAGCGAACAAAGCTTCGACAGAGGTAAAAGAACGACCCGAACAGCCAGAGCGGCCCGAACCGAAGGAACGCCCCTGACCGAAAAACGCGTACTCGGCCAATGCGATCGGTCAAATCGGTGTCACCACCCAACCCTTACAACCGTACGGCTGTCTAATTGGCGATGGCGATAGTTGTCGCCCGCCACGTCAACCCGTCTGACCCATGACCATCCATCGTTCGTTGCGGTGGCTCGCCGCATTGTCGGTTGCCGCCGCCTCGCACCCGGTTGCAGCGCAAAATCCCACTTACCCAGGCCAGCCGGCGAGTACTCCAACCACCGCTCCGACAACACCCACGCCAGCCGCCGCGCTCCGCGTCATGCGCGCGACCCGATCTCCGAGCTCCATTGAAATCGATGGAAAGTTGAACGAGCCCGCCTGGACCGCCGCCGTTCCATCGGGCGATTTCATGCAGAGTTATCCCAAAGTGGGAGCCAAACCCGTCGATCCAACCGAGGTTCGGATCCTCTACGACGACGACGCTCTCTACGTCGGCGTTCGAATGTTCGACTCACGCCCTGACTTGATCGCCTCGCAACTCGCTCGGCGCGACGCCTCTGGGATCTACTCGGACTGGCTGCACGTGATGGTCGATTCCTATCGCGATCGCCGCACTTCGTTCCGGTTCTCGGTGAATCCACACGGCGTGCAGAAGGATGTACTGGAATTCGACGACAACAAAGGTGAGGACATCAATTGGGATGCCGTCTGGCAGGTAGCGACCGCGATTGATTCACTGGGCTGGACCGCCGAGTACCGGATTCCATTCTCGCAGCTGCGATTCGGTGGTGTGCCGAAGGGTGTCGAGCGCACCTGGGGAATTCAGATCATGCGCGACGTCGCGCGACGGAACGAGCGCGACAGCTGGTCGCCGTGGAAGCAGACCGATCCGGGCTTCGTCTCATTCGAGGGCGATCTCGCGGGGATCGTCGATATTCCGGTTCCTCGTCGTCTCGAGGTGATGCCCTACGTGAGCGGCAAGCTCACGCGCGCGCCTGGGAATCCTGCGAATCCGTTTTATCGATCGAACGACGCCAAGCCGTCGGCGGGCGCCGATCTTAAGTACGGTCTTCCGCGCGGCCTCACTCTCACCGCCACCGTCAATCCTGATTTCGGTCAGGTCGAAGTCGACCCCGCCGTCGTGAACCTCTCGGCCTACGAGACGTTCTTCCCCGAGAAGCGCCCGTTCTTCGTGGAGGGCGCGAACATCTTCAACATCGGATCGATCAGCAGCGGCCCGTCGTACGGAAATCAGCAGATTTTCTACTCGCGGCGAATCGGGCGCTCGCCGCAACGCTTCGCGGACGGGCAGTTTGTTGATGCGCCGGACGCGACGACGATTCTTGGCGCGGGAAAGCTGACCGGTAAAGTTGGACAATGGACGATAGGATTGCTCAACGCGCTCACGGGCGAGGAGAAAGCGCGCGTGATCGACGCAGCGGACGTCGAAACGAAAACGGCGGTGGAGCCGCTCACAAATTATTTCGTCGGTCGTGTCAGCCGCGATTTCCGACAGGGGAGCACGGTCATCGGCTTCGGCGGAACCGCTGTGAATCGCGATCTGAGCGACACAGTATTCAAGGATCTCCTCCGCGCTAACGCCGACGTCGGTAGCCTTGACTTTGAGCATCGATGGGCCAACCGGACGTGGACGCTCTCAGGCGCCCTCTCGAAATCGCTGATCGAGGGCTCGACGGCGGTGATACAGAGCGCGCAGCAATCGAGCGCCCGGTATTACCAGCGTCCTGATGCCGATTACCTCAGCGTCGATCCGGCTGCCACATCACTCTCCGGAACTTCCACCAAGCTTGGTCTGGTAAAATCGGGGACCTGGGCATTGTCCGCGACGGCCAAGGACATCAGCCCCGGCTTCGAGGTGAACGACCTAGGTTTCATGGGGCGCGTGGACTACCGCAACATCGGCGCGAGTGGATCGTACAACAACACCGAAGCGGGAAAGCTGCTCAGAGGTTACAACCTGTTCGTGGGGACGAATCACGCCTGGAACCACGGCGGCGACAAAATCTGGACGAGCATCTTCAATCAGGTGACCCTTAACCTGACGAATCTCTGGTCCATTTACAGCGGCGCCGAGTATGACCCGAGCGCGATCGATGACCGGCTCACGCGTGGCGGACCGCTCGGTCGCCAGCCGACGCAGTGGGGCCTCTGGACGGAAATCGTGACTGACAAGCGGCGACCGGTGTCGTACGACGTCTACCTGGACTACTACGGGGACGAAGCCCATGGTTACGCCAAGGATGCGCAATTCGGAGTTGACATACGCCCCAGCTCCTCGGTTCACGTGATCGTGACGCCCGCCCTTTCCATGTATCACAATGCCGTTCAGTTCGTGCGCGGTGCGACCGACGCGCTCGCGAGCTCGACGTATGGGCGCCGCTACGTTTTCAGCGACCTCTTCCAGACGACGCTGTCCGCGACCACCCGCGTTGAATGGACTCTGACGCCCCTCCTCTCATTTCAGCTCTACGCGCAGCCGTTCGCTTCCGCGGGGCGATTCAAGGGCTTCAAGGAGCTGGCGATGCCCGGAACGCAGGAGTACGCCGTCTACGGACGGGACAACGGCAGCACAATCGCGCCGGTACTCGATCCGGCGACAGGGAAGACTCAGTCCTACACGGTAGATCCGGACGGACCCGGCGCCGCCCCGGCTTTTTCGATTGGCAATCCCGATTTCCGCACGCACTCTCTGCGCGGAAACGCGGTGGTGCGCTGGGAGTACCGCCCCGGCTCGGCCCTTTTCTTTGTGTGGCAGCAGCAGCGCGAGGATTTCCTGCCGTTCGAGGGCGGTTTCCGCACCGGACGCGAGGCCAGGGAAATCTTCGGGCGCCCGAGCAACGTGTTCCTGGTGAAAGCGACGTACTGGTTCGCACGCTAATTTGTCGGGAGGGGATTATTTGACGGGGCCTGTACGCGCTGCCGCGTACCGTCAGATTTATTATTCCCATACCAAGCCCGGAGCGACGATGCCGATGGATGAGAAACCGAGTCGGAATGAGGACGAGTATTTCGCCAAACAGAACCTCGAGATCATCCATGAGATGCGCATGAAGCTGGATGCCGAGCGCAAGAATGCGGAGCGCGAGGCGCACCTCAACAAATGCCCCCGTTGCGGGGCCGACTTGAAGGAGCACCATGCGGAGCACGTGAAGATTGACGAGTGTCCGGACTGCGGCGGGATCTGGCTCGACAAGGGTGAGTTTGACCAGCTCCGGCGCGTCAACAGCGCGCGCGGAGCGTCAGGAGGCGTACTCAGCTCCCTTTTCCGTCGCGGCTGACAAGCCCGTCATAATCGTTTCACGAAACGGTCATGCTTGAGGGGCGAGCTTGTATGCGTGATCCCCTTCCGAGAAAAACATGACCCCCAATAAAAAAGGCTTTACGCTCATTGAGCTCCTGATCGTGGTCGTCATCATCGGCATCCTTGCCGCGATCGCGATTCCGAAGTTTGCCAATACGAAGGACAAGGCATACGTCGCAGCAATGAAGTCCGACCTTCGCAATCTTGCGACCTACGAAGAGCAGTACGCCGCCGACAGCAACGGGCTGTATTTCGCCGGCGCGGCCACGAGCCTGACCCCTCTGAACGGCTTCACGCCGTCGCAGAACGTGACGATTACCGCGGTGATTGTTGCCGGTCCGCCGCAATCGTGGACGGCAACCGCAGTCCACTCGCAGTCGGCCAAGACGTGCGACAACTCCACCGGTGCGATCGTCTGCAGCTGATGAAGCGCCGACCAGCCAAAAAAAAGCCCTGCTCTTATCGAGCGGGGCTTTTTTTTCAGCAGCCCGATGTGGGAAGCATATTTCCCGGATGACGGATCGCATTATCAGGCTGGCAATCCAGGCGGGGCTGATTCTGGTAGTGGTCGCCGCCCTTCCTTACAAGCTGTTCGAGCTCGATCGGTATTTCGTGCCGAAAGAGCTCGTGCTGCACGCAGCGGCTCTCATTGTCGCGCTGATGCTGTTGGTACGCCGGCGGTCGCTCTCGTTTGATCGCGTCGACGGGTTGATCGCCTTCTTCCTGCTCTGGAGCGTCGGCTCGGCGATCTTCGCCACGAACCACTGGGTCGCGCAGCGCTCCGTCGGCATCAGTATCTCCGGCGCAATCATCTTCTGGGGAGCACGGTCCGTAGCCGAGCGAGGCTCGTACCGACCCATTCTGGTTGCCGCGGCAATTGCGGCGGTGTGCGCCGCTGCGCTTTCGCTGGCACAGGCCTACGGGCTCGATACGGAATACTTCAGCGCCAACCGGGCACCCGGCGGCACTTTCGGCAACCGGAATTTCGTGGCGCATATGGCCGTCATCGGATTGCCGTCCCTCGTCTGGTGCACCCTTACTGCCCGTCGGCCACTCGGAGCCCTGCTCGGCTCCCTCGGTGGTGGAGTCCTGGGCCTGGCGCTGGTCTTGTCACGCTCGAGGGCAGCATGGCTCGCTGTGGCGGCCTGTGCGGTCGTCCTGATCGTGCCGCTGGTCGCATCTATGAAGTACTGGCGCGACGCCAGGATCGGGGGTCGATTGGCGCGTTTAACCCTTGCCACGGCCGTTGGCGGGATGATCGCGGTCGCATTGCCAAATACACTCAACTGGAACAGCGAATCGCCCTATCTCGATTCCGCGCGCGGCGTGGTGGACTACAAAAGCGGAAGCGGGCGCGGACGGCTGGCGCAGTACCAGAATTCG
>DATHHC010000195.1:0-20638 GCA_035317285.1 Gemmatimonadaceae bacterium
GCCGACGTTTCGAGCGTCGGCGCGCCCGCGACAGCCTCGCGCAAGCTGAGACTGCACTTCAACATGGCGCCGAGGTCGAACTTCGTCAGATCGTAGGTCATTGGCTGCCCCCGCACTCTGCGTTCGGATTAAAGTCATGAAGCGATTCCGAACCTATATTATCCACTGCAAATCCCTGGTTCGTGTCAGGATTCCCCTTGGTTTGGAACCCTCTCTCCATCACCGCGGTCATGCGCATCCATCCTCTCTTCATCGCCACGCTGATTCCTGCCGCAGCATTGGCGCAGAAAACGGCTCCGTCAGCCACCCTCCGCCCAATCACCTTCCTCGACCGTCAATACCAGCGAGACGTCGGTTCCCCGACGCCAAGCCCGGATGGCAAATGGCTGCTCTACACGCTCTCCACCCCGGACTGGAATCAGGCGAGGCGCCAGACCGACATCTATCTGGTCTCGGTCAAGGACGGACTCGCCTCGACCAGGCAGATGACGTTCACCAAGGACA
Source organism: Gemmatimonadaceae bacterium (assembly GCA_035317285.1). Classification (GTDB taxonomy): domain Bacteria; phylum Gemmatimonadota; class Gemmatimonadetes; order Gemmatimonadales; family Gemmatimonadaceae; genus UBA4720. Next base: position 505 of record DATHHC010000195.1, read on the forward strand.
AGAACGAGACGTCGCCCCGCTGGTCCCGCGATGGAAAGTTCTTTGTCTTCCTCTCGAACAGAGAAGCATCTTCCGCGCCTTCAGGCGGAAGCGCTGCAACAGGTGGTGGAAGTCCCGCGAGCCAGAATCAGATCTACATCATGCGCCCGGACGGCGGAGAAGCCCGGAAGCTCACCGATGCGAAAGAGGGCGTCTCGACGCTCGACTTCAGCAAGGACGGCAGATGGCTCGCCTACAGGAGCGGCAAATCCGACGAGGAACAACTCTACGCCCTGCCGGTCGCCGGTATCGATTCCGCCAAGCCGGTGCAGATCACCCACCAGACCGCTGGCGTCGGCCTCTGGAAATGGTCTCCCGACAGCAGGCGCATCTATTTCGTCACCGCCGATACGCTCGACAAGGACGAGAAGCTACGGATGGAGAAGAAGTTCAACGTCGCCATCCGGAACATGGCGACTCCCTTGTCCAGCCTCTGGGCCCTCGATGTCGACGCCAGGAAAACGACCCGGCTCACGCGCGACACAACCGTCACGGTCACCGATTTCAACATTTCGCCCGACGGGCGGTGGGTCGGCTATCACGGCGTCGCCGCCAACCGCTACATGCGAAACATCACCGAGCAGGACATCTACTCGGATTTGTATCTACTCGAGACGTCGACCGGCGGCATCGAGCGCCTGACGAACAACACCGAAGTTGGCGAGAGTGATCTCGAGTTCTCGCCCGATAACAAATTGATCGCCTTCTCTGCGAACGACGACATGACGCAGTACACCATGACCAACAACCGCGTGTATCTGCGGCGAGTCGATGATCGTGCCGGACAGTTCCGGAAGCTGGGCGCCAGTTTCGACGGCGATGTCTCTGTCGGCTTTTGGTCGAAGGATGGCAAGACGATCTACTTCAACGAGGGGATCAAGGCGACCGGGCAGATGATGGCCCTGGACATCGACAAGAACACCGTGCGTCAGGTGTCGAACGTGCGCGCGACGCTGAATGCCAGCGAGGATGAGGATTCCAGATTGTTGCTCCTCAATTACGCCGATCCTCGCACTCCTCCGACACTGTTCACGGTCGTATCTGTTGATCAGATACCGGTGCGCGCGAGCTGGCGCCAGCTCACCGACGCCAATCCTCAGGTTCGTGGGTTCGCGCTTGGCGACGAAGAGGAGATCAACTGGAAGTCCGCGGATGGAAAGACGGTCGGCGGGATTCTGATCAAGCCCGTCGGCTACCAGGCAGGCACACGCTACCCGCTCATCGTCGCCATCCACGGCGGGCCCGCGTCCGCCGACGTACTCGGCTTCAATGGCGGGTACGGCGCGCAGACATACGCCGGCGCCGGCTACGCCGTTCTGATGCCCAACTATCGAGGCTCAACGAATTACGGTGAGAAGCACAAGACCGATATCGTCGGCAACTATTTCCAGAAAGGGTACGAAGACATCATGACCGGCGTCGACTACCTCATCTCGCAGGGAATCGTCGACAGCACGAAGATGGGAGTGCTCGGCTGGAGCGCGGGCGGCCACTGGTCGAACTGGATTCTCACCCACACCAACCGGTTCAAGGCGATCAGCACCGGGGCCGGAACGTCCAACTGGATCTCGATGTACGCCGAGAGCGACGTGCAGAGAAACCGGCAGTTCTATCTGGGCAACAAGCTGCCCTACGATGATTTCGACGCTTACTGGAATCAGTCGCCGCTCAAGTACATCAAGAACGCAAAGACTCCGACGATGATCCACGTCGTCGAAGGGGATCCGCGCGTGCCGCGCCCGCAATCCGAGGAGCTGTTCATGGCGCTCAAGCGACTCGGCGTTCCGACCGAGCTGTACGTCTATCCAGGCAGCACCCACGGAATCCCGGATCCCCGCAACCAGCTTCTCAAGTCGGTCGCGGAGATGGCGTGGATGGATTATTGGGTGAGAGGGAGTGGGAAGAAGTTCGCATGGCGTGATGTGCTGAAGACGCTCGACCCTGAGGGTTCTGTCGCGACCGCGACCGCGGCTTCGAACTGAAGCGCGCGACTCGATGATTCATACCCGCGCATTGCGCGTAGTCGTCGGTTGCGCCGCGATCCTGCTCGCCGGCGTAATTGCCTGCGCCGCTACTCGCGTTGGCCAGCCCGGGGCCAGGCGCCTGCAGATTGCTCGAGCCGATACAGCGGCGCTACGCAAAAAGCTCGACTCGATCGCGGACGCGCATCACGGCACCGTTGGTTACAGCGTGATCGATCTCGAGACGGGGGCGCGCATCAACAGGCGTGGAGACGAGACATTTCCTACCGCCAGCCTGATCAAGGTTGCCATTCTGGTGACCGTGTACGATCTGGTCGCGAAAGGGCAGCTCTCGCTCGATGATCCGCTGACGGTGCTCAAGATCGATCAGGTGCCGGGCTCGGGAATCATCCAGTTCCTTCACAACGGGACAGTGCTCAGCGTTCACGACGCGGCGTGGCTCATGTCCACGATCAGCGACAATACAGCAACAAATCTTCTTCTGGATCGCATTATCATCCGCCGTGTCTGGGCGAAGATGGATTCGCTTGGCCTCCAGCACACCCGCGTTCATTCGAAGAGTTTCCTTCGCAACTCGAGCGTCGCGATGGACAGCTCGGTGAAGTACGGGTTGGGTGTGACGACTCCGAACGAGATGGCGCATCTGTTCGAGCTAATGGCACAGGGCAAGGCGGTGAACCCAGCCGCTGATTCCGCAATGCTCGACATCCTCGAGCATAATACGACGGACTTCATGCTCCAGCGCTACCTCGAGGGCGCACGCGCCGCGCACAAGGATGGCGAGACCGACGCCGTTCGAACCGAGTGTACGCTCTGGTACCTGCGCAATCGGGTCGTGGCGTGCGTGATGACGAAGGAAAACAAGGATCAGCGTTGGGTTCTCGACAACGAGCCGCAGCTCACCATCGCCAACATGGGCCTCGCGATCGTCAACGCCTTCGGAGGAGTGCCACCGGCACCACCGTCCTCGTGACCGCGGACAGTCCAGCCGGTTAGCCGTCTCAAGACAGGTTGTTCGTCCGTCGGCGGGCTCCGACGGACCCGACGAGATCTAGACTACTCTGTGCCTTCCGCTGGTTCGCGCAGCCAACGCTCTCACGTCCGCGGGCGTGAGCAGCGTCTCATAGTGGGCGCTGCGCTCCTCGAAGTGGGCCAGGAGCTTTGCGGCTGCCGGCAGGATCACTGCCCGCTCATAGTCTTTGCCGGCGAACACCTTTACCGCGGCGATGTCGGTGAACTGGGTGATCGTCATGAACTCAATCTCACTGTTGCCGGCCTCGCGCCGAAGTAAGTAGGCGCCGTTGTAGCCCCTGACCCGATGAATTCCGGGCAGAACATCCACGCGAAGCAGAGCCTCATACTTGTCCGCGTTCTCGAGCGTCGTCCAGCCGTGCCAGATTCTGCTGATCATACTATGTGCCTCATATTCCTTCCCCTCATTTTGCTTACGTCAAATTTCGCTACTTCCTTGGTCCGAGATGCTGACGTGTCAAGAATTCAGCCACCGCGAAAGGAATGACGGCCAGTGTGAACCGGCCGCGGTTTCCTGTTACAGTTGACCCTCAGTGGCCGGTGCGTTCAACCGTTTTACCCGTGAAATTCTCGGTGCTAAGGTCCTTGGATGATAGTGAGCGCACATATGCCGTCAGCATCCATATCTGCTCGTTGGAGATGCGGCCTCCCCACGCCGGCATACCGTCAGGTCTACCCTGATAAATCGATTCGAACACTGCACCCGCCGATTCACCGAAGTGCCAGCGCCCGTCCTGAAAACTCGGCCCCATCGCGCCGGATCCGTCCGCTCCATGGCAGTCGAGGCAATTGTACCCCACGAATAGTTTCGCACCGGTCGCAATCGCGCTCTTGTCGCCTTCGTACGGGTTCTTTATCGGCAGGGGTTTTATCAGCAATGGAAATCCCACCGGCAGGATCTCAGCGTGCTCGATGAGGCGCAGACTGTCTCCAGCAACCAACAGGTTACTGGGTGTGGTCTGCTCCGGCGATGTCGCAGATGCTGAGGCGCTGACCGCCGAGGTATCGCCAACGGTAGCCGCGTCATTGCGACACGCGGCTGCAAGACATAGCGCACTCAACAGCAAAAACGACACTCGCACTTTGTACGGCATCAATCCCCTCCTCAAACTCTCACAGCGAAAACACGAACAGCTCGCCGCCCCAGCTCGTCCATCGCGCGATATCGGGCAATGTCGTTCCCCGCTCGCGCACATCGTAGGGAAGGTTCGCGGCGACGTCTCCAGCGATGAGCATGCCCATGTCGCCACCTATTCCTGCATAAATCGCGACATACTGTTTCCCGTCGGGGCCTGTATACGTCACCGGATTCCCGACGACGCCTGAGCCAACCTTGAACTGCCATAGCACTTTGCCGGTCCGGGCGTCGGCTGCCTTGAACCAGCCGTCGAGCGTTCCGTAGAACACGACGCCGCCCGCGGTCGCAAGCGCGCCGCCCCACACGGGATACGGTTCCTTGATTCCCCAGATCTTCTTCCCGGTCGTGGCGTCCCACGCCATGAATTCCCCGCGATAGCCGCCCGGTCCGCCCTTCTCGGGCGCGTTGCCCCCGATGAACGGCGTGCCCGCAATGTAGGTGACGGCGCGCGCCTGAAAATCCATGCAGAGATTGTTCGTCGGGACGTAGAAGAGTCCCGTCTGTGGGGAGAACGCTGCGGGTTGCTGATTCTTTCCGCCCTCGAGACTCGGACAGATGTCCTTCACGTTCTTGTCTTGGGCCGTCTTTTTCGTTTCAACGACCTTGGGCCGGCCGGTCGTCATGTCAATTCCAGTGGACCAGTTCATCGGCACGAACGGCTCGGCCAGCAGAATCTCACCGGTCGCGCGGTCGATGGTGTACCCAAAGCCATTGCGATCGAAATGCACGAGCACCTTTCGGGTCTGACCCTTGATCGGCAGGTCGACGAGGATGTTCTCGTTCACCGCGTCGTAATCCCACATGTCGTGCGGGGTCACCTGAAGCGCCCACACCATTTCACCGGTATCGGCATCGCGCGCCAGGATCGCGGCTGTCCACTTGTTGTCACCCGTCCGCTGGTTCTCGTTCCAGGGTCCGGGGTTGCTCGTGCCGTGATAGATGAGATTGAGTGCGGGATCATAGGAGAGCCAACCCCACACCGCGCCACCGCCGGTCTTCCAGGTGTCGCCCGGCCACGATGTGGCACCGAGGTCCTTCCCCCGGTCATGCGCGTAGAATGTCTTGAATTTGGGCCCTACCTTCACGTCCTTATCGGGCCCGATGTTGTAGGCGCGCCAGACTTCCTTGCCGGTGGCCTCATCGAGTGCGGCGATCCATCCACGCACTCCCATTTCGCCGCCGCTCGAACCGACGATCACTTTCCCCTTCACCACTATCGGCGCCATGGTGATCGTCTCGCCACGCGAGAGATCGCCCATCTTGGTCCGCCAGACCTGATTCCCGGTCGCCGCGTCGACAGCGATGGTGTGTCCGTCCAGGAGGTTGTAGAAAATCTTTCCGTCGGCGTACGCGGCGCCGCGATTCACTACATCACAGCAGGCCTTCCCGATCGCCTGTTGCGAGTTCACAGGACGGAATTTCCACTTGAGCGGTTGGCCGGCCTGTGCGAGGTCGATCGCATAGGAGACGTTGGGATACGGCGTGACGACATACATCGTGTTGTTTACGACGAGGGGCTGTCCTTCGTGGCCGCGCAGTACTCCCGTGGAAAACGCCCACGCCACTTTCAGGTTCGGGACATTTTGCGGAGTAATCGAAGCGAGCTCGCTGTAGCGCGAGCTGGCGTAGTCCCCGGCCGGCATTTGCCATTCACCAGGAGGGCCGGCGTGTGGGACGGCGATTTGAGCGCCCGACACGGAAGCCGACCCTGTTGCGGCGTTCGATGTCGCCTGCGGACTCGAGCCTGTAGCGCTGTCGGCGGTCGCGTTCTTGTCCCCACTGGTGCACGCCGCTACTGCGACGAGCGGCAAAATCGCGGCGTGGCCACGTAAGACTCGCCTCATGTCGTCTCCTTTCTCCCGCGACTTACTTCGGAATCAGATAGTCCTGAGCTGCTATGATCTGCCAGCGGCCGTTGCGGCGCTGCCAGGTATCTGTGAATTGGTATCGCCGGTCGAAAGACCCCTGCTTGCCCCGCCCCTTCAGGTGCAGAACACCGGTAATGACCTGCACGTCCCCGAAATCGTGGAGCCTCATTCCTTCGTTGCGCGCTGATTCGATCCGATCTGAGCCGGTGACGCTCCTCATCACATCGCTGCGACTCATCACGGTTGCGTCCTCGGTGTACACGAAGTTCGGCGCCAGCAGGCGATCGAACGTGCGCGTGTCGCGTTTGACCAGAGCGGTGGTCCACTCTTCCTCGAGGCGGATCGGAGGGAGTGAGCGAGTCTCCCGGCTCGAATTGGTCTGAGGAACAGTGCGGGGAGCACTGGGAATCGGTGTGGGAGTTGGCACTGGCCGACTCCCCTGGCCACAGAGCGGTGCTGAGCAAAGAGACAGCAGAAGGAACGAACCCGCAGCATTTCTCATCAGTAGTTCTCCAACGAATCAGTGCCGTTCCCTTAAGTGCAACATAAACCCTGTGGCTGCAAGCCTCTGGCCCCGGAAACGTTACCCAAAGCGGCCGATACGGTGACGAGATGGTCACAACCAATGCCCATCATTGTGGACGAAACCAGGATGAAACCTCGCCAGGACGAACCTCGCCAAGCCGAAACCTCTACAAGGTGTGATATGCCCAGCCGCCGTCTGCTCCTGATGAACACGAGGAAGCGCATTGCCCTCGTCGCGCACGACAACCGGAAGCACGACCTCCTCGATTGGGTTCGTGGCAATCGGGGAGTTCTCATACATCACGACCTCTTCGCGACAGGAACCACCGGCGCGATACTGAGCTCCGAGCTCGGCCTCGACATCACGAGGTTCGTGAGCGGCCCGTTCGGCGGCGATCAGCAGGTCGGAGCGGCGATCGTTGAAGGGCGAATCGATTTTGTCATCTTCTTTTCGGATCCTCTCGAGCCGCATCCGCACGATGTGGACGTGAAAGCGCTTCTCCGAATCGCCGTGGTCTACAACATTCCTGTGGCCTGCAACCGGGCGACGGCAGATTTCATCGTCTCGTCGCCGCTGATGCGGGAAGAGTACCGCCGCCTCACCATGGGGCTGGAGGATCAGCTTGTTCGGTGGGTTCCATCAACGGCGAATGCAACTGCAACAGCAACTGCAACTGAACACGTCGTCAGCCAAAGCCTAAAAGCTGTCAGCTATCAGGCTTAGATCGTCGGGACATCATTGGTGGCGTGACGGTACAGGCAGTTTGATTGTGCCCCGATCCGCGCCGGTGACGTCCCGGCGTAGTGAGGCTGACAGACTCACAGCTGCAAAGCTCAGGCTGACTACGTGTTCAGTTGCAGTTGCGCCCCTCAGACGATGTACGGAACGAACCGCTTCGTCTCCTTCATATAGGTGCGATACGGCTCCCCGATGGTGTCCAAGAGAGCCCGCTCCTCTACCTTCACGCGGTACAGGTAAGTCGCGATCGTGGCGATAGTGAGTAGCGCGAAGCTGGCCCAGCTCCCCAGCGCGAGCCCAATTCCGATATTCATCATCATCCCCGCCGTATACGAAGGGTGTCGCACCAGGCGATACGGACCGGTGCGAATCACCGGCTGATCGGCTCTCGCCCTCACGTCTCCAGTGAAGTATTCGCCGAGCGTGCGCCAGCAGTAACGCCGAAGGAGGCTGCCGAGAAATATCGAGGCGACGCCGACTGCGTACAGGAGCACTCGCGCTCCTGGCGAAAACCACCATGCCTGGACGAACGCGAGTGGATATGCGAGAAAGAACGCGATCCCCATTCCGCCCAGCAGCACTCGCAGGGATCCGCTGTCTTTGGAATCCGCTCCCTTCCCTCCTTCGATGCCGCTCTGAACGATCTTCTGCTCGGGCAGGAACGCCCAAATGGTGACCGCCCAGAAGACGAGACCATAGGGCCATACAAAAGGAAGCGGCCTCATGCGCGCCTTGTCACGCTTTCACCGCGGTGACGACATGTGCTCTCAGCGGCACCTGAAGCGAGAGTGCGCCGAATTGGTCCTCCAGGACTCGAGCAACGGTTCGTATGATCTCGTCGACATCCGCAGTACCGCGTTCCCTTATCGCATTGATCACCGGGTTCCCTTTGACCAGGCCTACCGCAGCGTTCTGCGCGGATTCGCTGGTTCCCGTCAGCGAGACGGGTTCAATCACGATGTCCTTGAATCCCGCCTCCTCCGTGAGGCGGCGTACAACTTCCAAATCTCCCATCCCGCACGGAATCTGATAGAAATCGGGCGGGGCCGTCTCAAAGAACGTCGCGATCGTCGAATGCGCTATCGATTGCACTGGATTCTGATCAATTGAATCCCACACGCTGAAGACGAGCGATCCGCCTTTCTCGAGCACGCGATAGAACTCGCGTAGTCCTTTGCGCTTATCGGGAAAGAACATCAGACCGAACTGACAAACGACCATGTCGAACGATTCACCCTGCAGTGGGAGCTTCTGCGCGTCCCCCTGCCGCCATTCAACATCGCGTCTGTGCGTCCCGACCTTCTGCCGTGCATAGTCGAGCATCGGCGCATTGAGGTCACTGATCGTCAACGACGTCTCGCGCGGTAACCTATCCATCATGGCGCGCGAGACTATCCCGGTCCCTGCGGCGATCTCGAGCACCTTTCGAGGTCTCCGCCTGGCGACCCGATCGGCAATGTCCGCCGCGAACGGCTCGAACAGGAGCGGCCCGAGATAGCGGTCGTACATCTCCGGGATGGAACCGTCGAAACGCGTGCTGCGTTCGGAAACTGCCTCGTCGCCCATCAATCGTAGATAGCACCATTATTGCGCTCCCGCTAATCGTGACGAACGACTCGCAGGCGCCTCGCGAGCAACCGCGAAAACAACTGCATCTCACGCGGGCCCTCCAGCACCGAAACTACCGGCTCTTCTTCAGCGGACAGACGGTCTCGCTCATCGGCACCTGGATAACGCGCATCGCAACCAGCTGGCTGGTGTACCGACTCACCGGCTCCGTATTTCTGCTCGGCATCGTTGGTTTCCTCGGACAGATTCCGACGCTCATTCTCGCGCCCTTCGCCGGAGTTCTGGTCGATCGCTGGGACCGCCATCGCATCCTTCTCATCACGCAGGTTTTCTCGATGCTGCAGTCGGTTGCTCTCGCGGCGTTGACATTCGCGGGTGTGATCACCGTCGCGCATATCCTCATTCTCCAGGTGGTACAGGGAATCATCAACGCCTTCGACACGCCGGCGCGACAGGCGTTCGTCGTGGAGATGGTCGAGGATCGGTCACACCTCTCGAACGCTATTGCGCTCAACTCATCGATGGTGAACGCGAGCCGCGTGATAGGGCCGTCTATCGGAGGCGTCCTGATTGCCGCTTTCGGAGAGGGCTGGTGCTTCGCGGTCGATGCTATCTCGTACGTGGCTGTGATTGCTTCACTCCTCGCCATGCGAGTGGAGGCGCGTCCAGCTCGCATATCCGAGACTCGTGCGCTGCAGGAGCTCAAAGCCGGATTCCACTACGTCACGCGGTTCGCGCCGGTGCGCGATTCACTGTTACTCGTCGCGTTGGTCGCGATGATGGGAATGCCCTACACGGTATTGATGCCGGCGATCGCTGCCACAGTCCTTCATGGCGGTCCGCACACGCTTGGTTATCTCATGACGACGTCTGGTATCGGTGCACTCGTGGGTGCCGTCTACCTCGCATCGCGTACGTCCGTACTTGGTCTGGGTCGCGCGATGGTAATCGCCACGATCACGTTCGGGGCGGGACTGTTCGCCTTCTCCTTTTCCCGCGTCCTCTGGCTCTCACTCCTGCTCCTGCCCTTCGTTGGAGGAGGCATGATGGTGGAGATGGCGTCGACGAACACCATTCTCCAGACCATCGTCGATGACGAGATGCGCGGAAGGGTGATGGCCTATTACACCATGGCCTTTCTGGGCACCGCCCCGCTCGGCAGCCTCATGGCGGGATTCACGGCCGCGCACATCGGTCCGATGAACACCATTATGATTGGCGGCATCGCCTGCATGATCGCGGGAGTCATATTCGCGTTCAGGCTCCCTACGCTTCGTGCCTACGTGCGCCCGATCTACATAGAGCGCGGCATTCTGGCCGCTACCGAGATCGAGGGCGGATCAAAATCTCTCTGACCGCACTGCGCGCCTCAGTCCTCTACAAACTCGCGGAGGTTATCAAGAGCGTCGTCCCATTGCCTCGAAATCATCTTGAGGTATCGGCGCACCTCCCGGAGCCGCTGCTGATTCAGCTCCCAAATGCTACGTCGCCCGACTCGGGTGTTGCGCAAGAGCCCGGCTTCCTCCATCACCCGTAAATGTTTAGTGATCGCCTGGCGGGTGACGTTGGAGCCGGCCGTGAGCCTCGTGATGGACAATGGCCCACTATCGCAGAGCTCGGAGACGATGCGCAACCGCGTCGGGTCTCCCAGCGCTGCAAAAAGGGGGGCCGAGCTCTTGAGCGTCGCCGCGGACACCGGGCTACGGTTTTTGGACAAGGTGCTCCTCCGTCGGTCTACCAAGCTCATACTTCTATGGATTAGTTCCTATTATGCAACCTTGCGGTTGCGGCGTTCACCCATGCGATTTCCCCCCAGCGTAACGGACGCTATGCAACCGTCCGATTGCATCTTAGCAAGATCCCCTGGCACACGCAACCTTTGGGTTGCGACGGTTCAGGATACCCTCTTGGGGCCCTTGGATCTTCTTTATCCGGGGTTGCCGGTCGGCGGCGCACACGGCAGTTGGGGATACTGGAGGTATAGGCAGATCGATTCCATGGAGGAGGGCGGGCCTCCTGAAACCGGGGCGCCTTCGGTCCTCCGCCCGGCTGGATGTCCCCGGCCCCTCGTATCAAGCCAATCCGCCGGCGATCTGGTGCATTGAAGAAATTCCCCCGCTGAAACCGTAGATTATCGTCAGGCACCCTTTACAGCCGTAGCCGAAGTATCCCGAGGTCCGATTGATTCAGACAGAAGCGCAGCAGACTGCCCCTACTCCTACTGCTCCGGTGGCTGCAACGGCCCCTGCAGCGCGCAGCGCCCCGAGCGCGAGCGCCATTTATGAGGGATTCAGGGCCCAGCGGCGGGAGCTGAGCAATCAGCTTGATGAGCTCGAGGGCACGCGCAGGGAAATCATCAGTCAGCTAGAAGAGATGCCGCCTGGGGCTCCGGAGCGAAAGGCGCTCGAAACCCGCATGACGGACATCGACACCCGAATAACGTCTGTAGACCAGATGCTCGCCTCCAACGCGGCGGACATATCCAAGAGCGCTGCGATTCCCGGAGCGGTGGTCGAACCCCCGCGCATCATAAACGAGGGCCCGCCCGAAGAGGCTTACGTCCTCGGCGGAATGTTCATGCTGATCGTGCTCCTCCCCATATCGATTGCGTTCGCCCGCAGGATCTGGCGTCGAAGTGCTGCCGCCGTCACGGCCTTCCCCAGGGACATTGCGGACAGATTGTTTCGAATGGAGCAGGCCATGGAGGCCACCGCCGTCGAGGTGGAACGAATCGGCGAAGGGCAGCGATTTCTGACCCGGCTTTTCACCGAGGGGGAAGGCACGCGAGCCATCGGCGCTGGCGCGGCCCAGCCGATCGAGCGCAAATCCAAGAGCACTCCGGAGCGGCTTCCGTAAGCGAAACCGGCTGCCGGGACAAAGCGTATTGGGTGAACGCCCTGTGAGGTTTCCGCCGCCCGATCCGCCTAGGGAGAGCGCTCCCGCTATGCCGCATCGATTCCCGTCGATTCTCCGTTCCTGGCTCAGGTTGCTCCTGTTCGTGCTCGCGCTTTCCTTCCTGGCAGTCAACCTGGGGCAGGCCCAATCTCCGTCCGACTCGGAACGCGTGGCTGGATGGCGCTCCGACATTCGGTATTACCTGGAGCAACTGAAGCGGCAGCATTACGTCTATCGCGCTCGCCCTCTGCCGGCCGGCCTCATCCAGGCCGCGGACCGGCTCTCGCGAAACGTTCCGCGGTACAGCGACGAGCGCATTCTGGCTGAGTTCGAGCACCTTGCCTCCTTCGCCGGCGACGGGCACACCTACCTGTTGCCTTTCGGGTCGCGCCGAGTAACGGCCCACGCGCTTCCCCTCCGCTTTTTTCTCTTCAGCGACGGCATGTTCGTGATCGATGCTTCCCCGGGATACGAGCGGTGGATCGGAAGTCGTGTAGTGAGGGTCGGCGACACTCCGGCTGCGACCGTGATCGAGCGAATGCGCCCCACTCTCAGCGCCGACAATCGCTACGGATATCTCTGGGTCGCGCCGGCGCTGCTGAGTTTCCGCGGATACCTGGAAAACTTCGCGGACGGTATTGGTCAGGACAGCGTCTCACTCACATTGGCCCCGAGAGGAGCAAAGGAGGTGCGGATCACTATTGCCTCGATCGTTGCCCCGCCGATGCGCGGGATGCCCAAGCTCCTGGCATCGCGACTCCAGGGCGCAGCGCCCCCGCCGATGTACCTGAGCAATATCACGCAGAATTTCTGGTTCAAACCGCTCGCCGACAGCGTCCTTTACGTCCAATTCAATCAGGTCATGAATTCGGGCGAGTCGCTCGCGGCTTTTGCCGGAAGACTCGGTACCACGCTACGCGACATGAACCCGCGCGCAGTGATCGTGGACGTCCGCCACAACAACGGCGGCAACCTCGGTCTGCTCCCTCCCCTTCTCGGCGCATTTCGTAGTTACGAGGGTGCACGTCGGGACGGACGCATCTACGTGCTTATGGGACGAAACACCTTTTCGGCGGCGCAGGTTTTTCTGGCACAGATGGATCGCGACACTCACGCCGTATTTGCCGGCGAGCCGAGCAGCTCGCGCCCCAATTTCGTTGGCGAAGAGACCGAGGTGGTTCTCCCATGGAGCGGCGCGATCGGGAGCATCTCCGACGAATACCACGAAACGATCCCGGGCGACACGCGTGAATGGATCGAACCGAACATCAAGCTCACCCTGAGCTCGGCCGACTATTTCGCGAACCGGGACCCGTTGCTGGAGAAAGTGCTGGCGGACGCCAGGAAGAAGCGGTAGGCGCTGGGCGCCGCCGGATCTACCAGTTACCCTGCTCCCCCATCACTTCGATCGCGCGCACCAATCGGTCGGCCGCGTGTCGCCAGTTCGTCTGGACGGCGCGTTGTGCAGCCACGGCGTTGCCGGTCCGGATTGCATCAACGATCACGTCATGTTCGGTGCCGGCCGTCGGAACCGTGTCCATCAGTAGCGCGATGTACATCCTGATGTAACGCTCGGCCTGTGGCTTCACGGCCTCGTGCAGTGACCGGAGCCGTGGTCCCGCGCCCGCCTCGACGTAGCGCCGGTGAAACTTCTCATCGAGCTCGTACAGTTTCCCCGGCTGGGCCCCCTTGGCTGAAGCGGCGCGCCGGAATTCGGTGTTGAGGGCCCCCAGTTCTTTTGCGAGGGAGTCGCGCTGGGTTTCGCCCAATTTCGCAGCACTTCGGGCGGCCAGACCCTCCAGCTCTCCCACGATCTCGAGCAGCTCGCCAACGTCCTCTCGCGTGAGAGGCGCGACGGTCATCCGCGCCTGGTGGGTGGGCGAGGCAACGACGTAACCCTCGCGTTCGAGTCGCTGGAATGCGGCGCGAACCGGCGTCCGGCTAACACCAAAACGTTCCGCGACTTCTGTTTCCACAATTCGAGCCCCGGGCGCCAGCTGGCCACGGACAATGAGATTGCGCAGCGAGTCGTAGAGTTTGTTCGCTCGCTCGGTGGCACCGGTGGCGGTGGCGCGTTTCCCCCGCTCCGACGGGGCGCGCGGCTTGGTAGCAGCTCGTCTCTGCACGATTCCGCCAATATAACGCTGACTGGCGTCCCCGACGCCGGTTTCTCCGGCTGTTTGCCAGCAGAGAGCTGGCAGCGTTCTTCGCCTCAGCCCGGGTTTCTTCGAGCGAGCCCGCTTGCGCCTCCCACCAGGTATGGCTATGCTCTTAGCCGGATTGTATACAATTGTGCATCCAATAAGGGAGGTCGAATGTCGCTCTTCGTTCGGAAGGACATCGGTTCACTGCTGGCCGAGGCGGGGTCGGGGACGCTGAAACGGGAGTTGGGACCGCTGGCTCTGGTTACGCTTGGAATCGGCGCCGTGATCGGAGCAGGCATCTTCGTCATGTCCGGAACCGTCGCTTCCCAGAATGCCGGGCCCGCGCTGACGCTGTCGATGGTCCTCGCCGGAGTTGCCTGCGTGTTCGCCGGCCTCTGCTACGCCGAGCTGGCGAGCATGATCCCTGTAGCCGGAAGCGCGTACACATACGCCTATGCGACGATGGGCGAGCTGATCGCCTGGATTATCGGGTGGGATCTGGTTCTCGAGTATTCGCTCAGCTCCTCGACTGTAGCGGTAGGATGGTCGGCCTATGCGGTGACGCTACTGGGCGAGTTGGGCATCACGATTCCGCCACGGCTCACCGGCGCTCCCGGACTTCATATCTGCCTGCCTGACGGAAGCCACGTCATCGGGGTGTTCAATCTCCCTGCAATGCTGATCTGTCTCGCGCTCACCAGCCTCCTGGTGATTGGAATCCGCGAATCGGCGCGAGTCAACACAACCATCGTAATCATCAAGGTCGTGGTGCTCGCGATATTCGTGGCGGTCGGAGCGCGCTACATCAACACCGCGAATCTGCACCCGTTCATTCCACCGAACACGGGTGAGTTCGGATCGTTCGGCTGGAGCGGGATCCTCCGCGGCGCCGGAATCATATTCTTCGCCTACATCGGATTCGACGCGGTCTCCACCGCGTCACAGGAAGCAAAGAATCCGGGACGTGACATCCCGATCGGAATCCTGGTCTCGCTGGCGATTTGCACTGTCATCTACATCGCCGTCGGCCTCGTGATGACAGGGCTCGTACCGTACAAGAGCCTGAACGTCGCCTCGCCGATAGCCGTTGCGGTCCAGGCGACGGGGCTCAAGTGGCTCGCTCCCATAATCAACATCGGCGCGATTTGCGGACTGTCGAGCGTGATACTGGTGAATATGCTGGCCCAGTCCCGGATCTTCTACTCGATGAGCCGCGACGGGTTGCTGCCACCGCTGTTTGCCAGACTTCATCCGCGGTATCGCACTCCCCACGTGACGACCGCTATCACCGGACTCGTTGTCGCGATTGCTTCCGGACTCTTTCCAATCGCCGTGCTCGGCCAGCTCGTAAGCATGGGAACGCTGCTCGCGTTCGCGATCGTGTGCACGGGAGTGTTGATCCTGCGCCGACTGGAGCCCGGCACGCCACGACCGTTCAAGACACCAGGAATGCCGTGGGTGCCGGTGGTTGGAACTCTCATCTGTATCTATCTGATGTCAGGTCTTCCGTTCCCGACCTGGATCAGATTGTTCGTATGGCTCGCGGTCGGAATGGCGATCTATTTCTCGTACGGACGATTTCACGCGGCCGATGCCCGGAAGCGGCCGATGGCGACGGCGGCTTAGTGCTGAAGCCGGCGCGCGAAAACCGTGTCCCAGGTAGCGAGGGCAGGCTTCGGATTGAGGTTCGCATCGACCAGGCCCAGCGTCGCGAAAAGGGGCAGGATTACGGGGACCGGTTTCGGAAAGCTTCCGAGATCCAGATCGGTAAAGGACAGCTGAAAAACGCCGATCGCGTTCGCTGCTTCGAGCAGCTCCGACTGGCGCGAGATGTACCTCGCCTGCATTTCCGGCGACGACGAGAAGAATCCCTTCGCCGAAGCAGACGGCCATCCGCCTTCGACCACCATCACCGGCAGCGCTCGTGAGCCCCTCACACGCGTGTAGTAGTCGAGTGGGATCTGACCAGGATCCTTGAATCCGCCGAGGTAGGGATATGATGACAGGCCGAGGATGTTGACGAAAGGGAAGTCGCGCAGATCCTGATCGATGCCGGCGTAAGCGCGCTGCTGCACGAGTCTCCCCCACGCGGTCTCTACCTGAACACTGATATACAGAGGCAGCGCGGTCGCTGAGCGCGAGCGGCGGATGTCGGAAGCCGCGTCGTTCGTCATCCGGACTATCGCATCGTAGACCGGCCGCGGAGCAATCTGCCGGACCAGATTCGTCTCCGCGGCCAGGCCCAGATAATCGGGGTGCAGCATTTCGACGAGCGCGCGCACGTAATTGCGATACAGCCGCTGGATCGCCGGCTCGGTGATGCTCCGGTGCGCGGCTACGAGCGGTGGTGCTTCACTTTCGCGAGCCAGCCCGTTCGTGACATCGATCGTCACCACCAGCTTGAGATGCTTCGAGCGATAGTAATGCTCGAGATCGACGCCATCCTTGCGAAGCGCGTCCTCGGGCGAAGTTCCGGCTAGAAGAAGCGCCCACGGAACGTCGAGATGCATGATCGCGGCGTCAGCTCGTTTGGTCCAGATCTCCATCGAGCGAACCGCCAGCTTTATGTCAGGCCTGGACGGGATGACTGAGAAGCCCATCAGGTAAGAACGCGTCCCGCTCGAGGATATTTCCGGCTCACGCGCAGAGCGCGGACACGCGATCGTCACGGCGGCCAGGGAGATCACCACTGTCCAGCTACGAATGCTCGTCACGACCGTGAATATGCTCCAGAAACGAGAGCAATGCGGCATGCCGAAACGGCTGGTCATCGGCTTGATGAGACCTGCTTGTGTCGGTACCGATTGTCGCATATGCTGAGAGTCCGCATTAGCCGGATACTCACGTGGAATTGATTCCCCAAGGCGCTGCCGAGACATACCGCTCTTCCCCCCGTACGTGGCAGCCGATACGACCTGAAGACGCAGCGAAGCTCTCAGACAGCCGGTTGCAGCTACACTACGCGGCGCAATTCGCAGCCGCCGCCGGACTTTCCTTCCTCGAGCATCGTCCGGACGACAGCCACTCCAACCTCGAGTGGGTGCCCACCCTTGGCGGATTGTTCTCACGCGTTATTCCGACGGGGAAACCGTTCAGGATTGGCGCGAGGCCATCCAAACTGGCACTGGTGATAGTCACCGACGACAATCAGCCGGTCACGGACTACCGGCTCCATGGTCGTACGATCACCGACGCGACTCAGTGGATTCGCTCGCAGATCAAGGCTCTCGGCGCCGACCCGGCGCGGTACACTCTCCGGCGTGACTATGAGATACCTGCTCATCCGGTAGGAATCGGAGAATCGTTCGATGCGAGCGCGCCGTCGCGTTTCGAGGAGCTCTCGAAATGGTTTGCGAACGCTGCCGTGCTACTCGGCTCCGTTGTCCGGAAGACCCGCGGAGCGAGTGAAGTGCGCTGTTGGCCACATCACTTCGACTTCGCAACTGTGGTCAAGGTCGCTCCCCATCGCTCCATTGGAATCGGAATGGAGCCAGGCGATGAGTACTACGACGAGCCGTACTTCTATCTCACCATGACTCCACAACCCATGGCCTCTCGGGCCCAGACCCGCCCGTTGTGGGGAAAAGGGGTCTGGAACACCAATGAATGGGTTGGAGCTGTTCTCCCCGGATCCCGGTTCGGTGCGGCTTCCGCTCAGGAACGCCAGGTCCGCGAGTTCCTCGATTCAGCCACGACGGCCTGCCGGGCATTGCTGGCGCAGAGCTAGACAGCCGGAGTAATTGCCGGATCGGGACCTTCTGTTCGGCTTCGCCGGAATCGTTTCCGACGATGAGCTGGAGCCACGAGCCGTTCTACAATCGCCAGAACGCCATCGACGGCTAGCGCGAGAACGGCGGCTGGAAGTGCTCCAGAGAGAATCATTCGAGTATCCGCGAGCGCGAGTCCCGCCACGATAGGCTCACCCAACCCTCCAGCTCCAATGAACGCGGCGAGTGTTGCCGCTCCCACTGTAATGACCGCCGCGGTTCGGATCCCGGCCATGATCACAGGCGCAGCCAGCGGAAGGCGCACCCATAGTAGTCGCTGTGTTGGAGTGGTGCCGAGCGCTTCGGCGGCAGCAACAGCGTCGGGATCCGCATCACGTACTCCCGTGTACGTCCCGCGCGCGATCGGATACAGCGCGTACAGCCAGAGTGCGACCAGGGCTGGCGCCACACCGACACCAAGAAATGGAATCATGAACGCGAGCAGCGCGATGCTTGGAATCGTCTGGAGCACTCCAAGCCCGCCGATCGTCGGCTCCGCAATGCGTCTCGTGCGCTCGAGTCCAAGGCCGAGTGGAACCGCAATGATCACCGCGGCGAAAAGCGCGACTGCGACGAGCTCGAGATGACGCATTGTTAATTCGGCGATTGTTGCGCGGCGATCCCACAAATACCGCAGGAATCCCGATTGCTGTCCCGATGGTGCGTCCTGGATTGAGCCTTTTGCGCGCGTAACGCCGGTGAGACCGAGTGCCGCCAATTCATCACTCGCCACTTTCTTGACATCTTCGCCGTCAACTTCCACGCGCCGATTGAGCTGGCGCATTGTCTTTTCATCGAGACGTCCGCTCAGGAGCGTGAGGGCGGCAACTGCGCCTGGCGCCTCTGTATCGAGCCGATTGGATATCAGGGCGGCGGCCTCGTAGGGAGGAAAGAAATGCTTGTCGTCGATGAGGGTGACGAGGTCGTAGCGCGCCAGCAGCCCATCGGTCGAATAGCCATCGATGACATCGACTGCGCCTGATGCGAGTGCCTGGTATTTCACGGCCGGCGCGAGTGGTCTGACAGCGCGAGGCTTCAGTCCATAAACGCGGGCAAGGCCAACCAGTCCATCGTTTCGCCCAATGAAATCAGCGGTGAATCCCGCGGTCAGATGCGAACCCTCGCGAGCGAGGTCGCTCAGCGTCCGAAGGTGATAGCGGCTCGCAGTCGATCGCGTCACGGCGATCGCGTACGTGTTCTGAAAGCCGAGTGGTGGAAGCCAGCGTACGTGGTACAGATCGACGAAGCGACGCGCGACGTGAGCGAACACTGCACGTGGATCGGCGGTGACCGAGTCAGGCAGCGTGTCGTGCAGGATCGCGATGAGTCCTGTGCCCGTGTACTCCGGGTAGGCATCGATCGCGTTGGTGCGAAGAGCGCCAAATGCGATCTCGGTCGCGCCGAGGCCGGGTTTCCGGTCCACACTGAATCCGCGGGATTCGAGTACCTGTGAGAACATCTCCGCCAGGAGGTACGACTCGCCGAACGGCTTGGACGCCACGACTACCGGGCGATTCTCCCGTTGGGCGGTGAGTGCAGAGGTTGTTGTGCCACTGATGATCATCGTGGCAATCAACAGGGCGCAGATTCGTTGCGGGGTGTTAACTCGCACGCGGTGGCGGGTCCCGGTCATGCGCGCAGGGCCTCGAGTCCAGCTCGCGCACGCTCAATCAGGCGAGCGACGTAATCCGTCGCCGGTGCATGAATCAGATCGCGCATGCTCCCGCGCTGCTCGATCCTTCCCTTCCTCATCACGACCACTTCTTCGGCCAGTCGCCCCGCTTCTGCCAGATCGTGTGTGACCAGCAGCGTCGTAACGGTGAGATCGCGACGCAGATTGTCGAAGCTTTCCTGCAGCTCCGCGCGCGAGATCGCGTCCAGTGCCCCGAATGGCTCATCCAGCAGAATCACGCCAGGCCGAGCAGCTATGCTCCGCGCCAGAGCTACACGCTGGCGCTGGCCGCCCGATAGCTCGTGGGGAAAACGCGAGCCGAATTGCGACGAAGGGAGTCCGACGAGCTCGAGTGCGCGCCGAGCAGCGTCAGTGGAATCCGGCATATGCTGAAGCGTCGGCACGAGTGCGACGTTTCGCAGTACTCTCCAGTGAGGGAGTAATCCGCCGTGCTGCTGCACGTATCCGATTCCGCGCCGCAGAGACGCGGGCGATTGTGTTCGCACATCCTCGCCGCCGACCATCACCTGGCCACGTTCCGGCTCAACCAGTCGGTTGAAGCAGCGGAGCAGTGTTGTTTTTCCAGAGCCGCTCTCTCCAACCAATGCCGTTGCACGCCCAGCCGGGATTTCGATGCTCACATCGTCCAGAGCCACGACGTTGCCGAAACGGTGCGAGACATTGCGCGCGGCAAGAGAGATCGGCATGGCCTTAAGAGTGTTAGCGGCGGCGCGGAACCGCTATTGCTCCAGCGCTATTTCGCC